>NZ_JBFBAV010000053.1:0-44317 GCF_040689505.1 Streptomyces sp. NPDC051211 | reverse complement strand
CGCGATCCGGGTCAGGATGACGGTCTGCCCGACCGTCGGGACGGTCAGTTCCCGCTTCAGCGCGGCCGCCGCCGCCGCGAACGCCGGCACCCCGGACCGCACCGGGGGGGGCGCCCCCGTTCGCTTCCCGGGAGGGTCAGGCAGCCGCGGCCGCGTCCGCCGCCTGGGCCTTCAGGGCCCGCTCCACACCCGAGCGCGACTCCGACACCAGCCGGCGCAGCGCCGCATTCGGCTCCGCCGAAGCCAGCCACGCATCCGTCGCGTCCAGTGTCTCCTGCGAGACCAGCAGCGCCGGGTACAGCCCCACCGCGATCTGCTGCGCGATCTCGTGGCTGCGGGTCTCCCAGATCTCCTTGACCGCCGCGAAGTACTTCTCCGCGTACGGCGCCAGCAGCTTGCGCTGGTCGGTCTGGACGAAGCCGCCGATCACCGCCTCCTGCACCGCGTTCGGCAGGTCTGCGGACTCCACCACCGAGGCCCAGGCCGCCGCCTTCGCCTCGGCCGTCGGGCGCGCCGCCCGCGCCGTGGCCGCGTGCCGCTCGCCCGCCGCCGTCTTGTCCCGCTCCAGCTCCGCCGCGATCTCCGGCTCGTCCGCGCGCCCGGTCGCCGCCAGCCGCTCCAGGAACGTCCAGCGCAGCTCCGTGTCGACGACCAGGCCCTCGACGGTCTGCGTGCCGTCCAGCAGGGCGGCGAGCAGGTCCAGCTGCTCCGGGGTGCGGGCGGTCGCCGCGAACGCGCGGGCCCACGCCAGCTGGTGGTCGCTGCCCGGCTCCGCCGCCCGCAGGTGCGTCAGCGTCGCCTCGGTCCACGCGGCCAGGCCGGTCTCCCGCCACGCCGGGTCCGCGTACAGGTCGACCGCCAGCTTCACCTGCCGGTGCAGCGACTGCACCACGCCGATGTCGGTCTCCTTGGCGATGCCGGAGAGGACCAGCGCGAGGTAGTCGCGGGTGGCGAGCTCGCCGTCCCGGGTCATGTCCCAGGCCGAGGCCCAGCACAGGGCGCGCGGCAGCGAGGCCTCGAAGTCGCCCAGGTGCGCGGTGACCTTGGCCAGCGACTCCGCGTCCAGCCGGACCTTCGCGTACGACAGGTCGTCGTCGTTGAGGAGCACCACGTCCGGGCGGTGGTGGCCCACCAGCTCCGGCACCTCGGTCAGCTCGGCGGCCGCGATGTCCAGCTCCACGCGCCGCTCGCGCAGCAGCTTCCCGGTCGTCTCGTCCAGCGAGTAGAAGCCGATAGCGATCCGGTGCGGCCGCAGGACCGGCTCGCCCTTCGCGCCGGCCGGCAGCGCCGGGGCCTCCTGGCGGACGGCGAAGGAGGTGATCCGGCCGTGCGCATCCGTCTCGATCTCCGGGCGCAGGATGTTGATGCCGGCCGTCTCCAGCCACGCCTTCGACCAGGCGGCCAGGTCGCGGCCGGAGGTCTTCTCCAGCGCGCCCAGCAGGTCCGACAGGCGGGTGTTCCCGAAGGCGTGCTGCTTGAAGTACGCCTGCACGCCCTGGAAGAAGGCGTCCATGCCGACGTAGGCGACGAGCTGCTTCAGCACCGACGCGCCCTTGGCGTAGGTGATGCCGTCGAAGTTGACCAGGACGTCGTCCAGGTCACGGATGTCGGCCATGATCGGGTGGGTGGACGGCAGCTGGTCCTGCCGGTACGCCCAGGTCTTCATGGAGTTGGCGAAGGTGGTCCACGAGTGCGGCCACTTCGAGTCCGGGTGGTAGGCCTGGCAGGCGATCGAGGTGTAGGTCGCGAAGGACTCGTTCAGCCAGAGGTCGTTCCACCACTCCATGGTGACCAGGTCGCCGAACCACATGTGGGCCAGCTCGTGGAGGATGGTCTCGGCCCGCACCTCGTACGCCGCGTCGGTCACCTTCGACCGGAACACGTACTGGTCGCGGATGGTCACCGCGCCCGCGTTCTCCATCGCGCCGGCGTTGAACTCCGGAACGAAGAGCTGGTCGTACTTGGCGAACGGGTAGTCGTAGTCGAACTTCTCCTGGAACCAGTCGAAGCCCTGCCGGGTGACCTCGAAGATCGCGTCCGCGTCGAGGAACTCGGCCAGCGAGGGCCGGCAGTAGATGCCGAGCGGGACGGTCTGCCCGTCCGGGCCCTCGTAGGAGCTGTGCACCGCGTGGTACGGGCCCACGATCAGCGCCGTGATGTACGTCGAGATGCGCGGCGTCGGCTCGAACCGCCAGATGTGGTCGGCGGGCACCTCCGGCGTCGGCGAGTTGGAGATGACCGTCCAGCCCTCGGGCGCCTTCACGGTGAACCGGAAGGTCGCCTTCAGGTCGGGCTGCTCGAAGGAGGCGAAGACGCGGCGCGCGTCCGGCACCTCGAACTGCGTGTACAGGTAGGCCTGCTCGTCGACCGGGTCGACGAACCTGTGCAGGCCCTCGCCGGTGTTGGTGTACGCGCAGTCGGCGACCACCTTCAGCTCGTTCCGCCCGGCCGCGAGGTGCTTGAGCGCGATCCGGGAGTCCCGGAACACCGCCGCCACGTCGAGCGACTTGCCGTTCAGGACGACCTCGTGCACGGCCGGCGCGACCAGGTCGATGAAGGTCTCGGCGCCCGCCTCCGCGGAGTCGAAGCGCACGGTGGTCACGGAGGGGTAGGTGCCGCCCTCCTGCGCACCGCTGAGATCGAGCTCGATCTCGTACGAGTCGACGGTGAGCAGCTTCGCCCGCTGCTGAGCCTCTTCACGGGTCAGGTTCGTGCCAGGCACGCGTTCATCTCCTTCGATGGTGACGTTGCCCCGCCATCCTTCCACGCGCGCTGGCGCACCGTGCCGGACTAACCCACGGGCGAACGCGAGGTCGGATTTTGGCCAGCTTTGCCCCGGTCCGGCCCGCACCCTGGAGCCCATGACGACCTACACTCCGCTGCCCATCGGGCCCGCCGCCCTCGCCGCACTCCGCGACCGGGACGACGCGGGCCGGCCCTGCCGCCCGTACACCGACGAGGAGGGCGGCGCCCCGCTGCGCTGCTGCCTGCGCCTGAGCGAGCAGGGCGAGCGGATCGCGCTGGTCTCGTACGCCCCGCTGCGCCGCTGGGCCGCCGAGACCGGCGCGGATCCGGGCGCGTACGACGAACAGGGCCCGCTCTTCATCCACGCGGCGGACTGCGGCGGCCCGGCCCCGGCCCCCGACGCAGCCCCGGATGCGGCCTGGCCCTTCGCCCGCCCCGGCGCCCTGCGCACCGCCCGCCGCTACGGCGCGGCCGGCCACATCCTCGGCGGCCGCGTCCTCGACCTGGGCCCCGACCCGTCCGCCGCCCTCGAAACCGCCCTCGCGGAGGCCTTCGCCGACCCGGCGGTGGCCCTGGTCCACCTCCGCGCGGCAGAGTTCGGCTGCTTCCTCTTCGAGGTCCGCCGGCCCTGAGCCGCGGCGGCCCGGGAGACGCGAAGGGGCGGCACCGTCACGGTGCCGCCCCTTGTGCGCAGGTACGCAGGTACGCAGGTGAGCAAGGGCTCAGGCCTGGCGGAGCTCCTCCGCCACCAGCTCGGCGATCTGCACCGCGTTCAGGGCCGCGCCCTTGCGGAGGTTGTCGTTCGAGAGGAAGAGGGCGAGGCCGTTCTCCACGGTCTCGTCGGACCGGATGCGGCCCACGTACGAGGCGTCCTTGCCGGCCGCCTGGAGCGGGGTCGGGATCTCCGAGAGGATGACGCCCGGCGCCTCCGCGAGCAGCTCGTAGGCGCGCTCCACGCTGATCGGGCGCTCGAAGCGGGCGTTGACCTGGAGGGAGTGGCCGGAGAACACCGGGACGCGCACACAGGTGCCGGAGACCTTGAGCTCCGGGATCTCCAGGATCTTGCGGGACTCGTTGCGGAGCTTCTGCTCCTCGTCGGTCTCGAAGGAGCCGTCGTCGACCAGGTTGCCCGCCAGCGGGACCACGTTGAAGGCGATCGGGCGCTTGTAGACGCCGGGCTCCGGGAAGTCCACGGCCTCGCCGTCGAAGGTCAGCTGGTCGGCCGCCTCCGACACCGCACAGGCCTGGGCCTTGAGCTCGGCGACACCGGCCAGGCCGGAGCCGGACACGGCCTGGTAGGTGGTGGCGACCATCGCGCTCAGCCCGGCCTCCTCGTGGAGGGGGCGCAGCACCGGCATGGCGGCCATGGTGGTGCAGTTGGGGTTGGCGATGATGCCCTTGGGGCGGTTCTTGATCGCGTGCGGGTTGACCTCGGAGACGACCAGCGGGACCTCGGGGTCGCGGCGCCAGGCGGAGGAGTTGTCGATCACCACGGCGCCCTGGGAGGCGACCTTCTCGGCGAGGGCCTTGGAGGTGGCGCCGCCGGCCGAGAACAGCACGATGTCGAGGCCGGAGTAGTCCGCGGTGGACGCGTCCTCGATGGTGATCTCCCGGCCCTCCCACTCCAGGGTCGAGCCGGCCGACCGGGCCGAGGCGAACAGCCGCAGCTCGTCCACCGGGAACTTCCGCTCGGCGAGGATGCGGCGCATGACGCCGCCGACCTGTCCGGTGGCTCCGACGATTCCGACCCTCACGGTGACTCCTTCTGGTGCGTACAGCTCGGTCAAGCCTGCTCCATCATGCGTGCGACCCCGGCAGGCTTGTCCAATCCATTGTCCGTAGTACGGACGATCTGTCCCAGCGGACGGGTTCCCTCCGGCGCGGCCCGGTCCGTGGCGCCGGTCAGCGGCGGACCTCCGGGCTCCACTTGCCGGAGCTGTGGATTCCGACCGGGCCGGTCGGGGCGGTACCGCGTACGTCCCGGGCCCGGTGCACAGCCGCCGGCCGTGACAAGTGTGTGGCGGGCTTGTTGCACGGCCAAAAAATGGCTGTTTTTGCAGGTGGGGGCTGGTTACCGTCGAGTCGATTCGGCCGTGACCGCTATCCGGACACGGTGTCCGAAGAACGAAACCGACCATGGGGGAGATCCACCGTGCGCGCCCACCGCCACAGCCGCCGCTCCACAGCGGTCCTCGCTGCCACCGTCACTGCCGCCCTCGCGGCCCCGGTCCTGCTGACCGCCACGCCCGCCACCGCCCACCAGAACCCGGAGAAGGCGGCCCGGAAGCTCGCCAAGGAGCTCGTGGAGGAGTCCTCCGGCCGCAGCGCCTACCGGCACCTGGCGGCGTTCCAGCGCATAGCCGACGCCAACGGCGGCAACCGGGCCGCCGGCACCCCCGGCCACGAGGCATCCGCCGCCTATGTCCACGACACCCTGAAGAAGGCCGGCTACCAGGTCTCGTACCAGGACTTCGAGTTCCACGAGGCGAAGACGAAGACGGAGAAGACCACCGTCCTCGGCACCGGGGGCGCCGCGGACCGCGAGCTGGCAACCGCCGCCTTCGACTTCACCACGAGCACCCCCGCCGGCGGCCTGACCGCCCCGATCGCCCTCGCCCGGGTCGACGAGACCCCCGGCTGCGACGCCGCCGACTACCCGGCCGGGGCCTTCGCCGGCAAGATCGCCCTGGTGAAGCGCGGCTCCTGCACCTTCGTGGAGAAGCAGAACGCGGCCCATGCGGCCGGCGCCCTCGGCGTCATCGTCTACAACCACAGCGGCACCACCCCGATCCGCGGCGGCTTCTCCAGGCCGGCCGACGGGCTCATCCCGAGCGCCGGCATCACCCTCGCCGACGGGGAGGCGCTGACCGCGGCCGCCGCCAAGGGGGAGGTGAAGGTCCGCCTCGACCTCGACCAGGAGCACGTCGCGAAGAAGACCCGCAACGTGATCGCGGAGACCCGCGGCGGCCGCGCCGACAAGGTGGTCACGGTCGGCGCCCACCTGGACTCGGTCGCGGAGGGTCCGGGCATCAACGACAACGCCTCCGGCTCGGCGGGCCTGCTGGAGGTCGCCCTCAAGCTGGCGGAAGAGACGCGCGGCAAGGGCAAGGGCAAGCAGCCCGCCAACAAGGTCCGCTTCGCCTGGTGGTCGGGCGAGGAGCTGGGCCTGCTCGGCTCCGACCACTACGTGGCCCGGCTGTCCGAGCAGCAGAAGAAGGACATTGCGCTCTACCTCAACTTCGACATGATCGCCTCGCCGAACGCGGTGCAGTTCGTGTACGACGGCGACGACTCGGACAAGAAGGGGGCGGGCGCCGGCCCGGCCGGCTCCGCGCAGATCGAGTCCCTGATCAACGGGTTCCTCGACCGGCAGGGCAAGCCGCACGAGGGCAGCGACTTCGACGGCCGCTCCGACTACGGCCCGTTCATCGCGAACGGCATCCCGGCCGGCGGCACCTTCACCGGCGCCGACGGCATCAAGACCGAGGAGCAGGCCAAGCGGTACGGCGGCACGGCCGGGCAGCCGTACGACCCGAACTACCACGGGGCCGGCGACACCCTGAAGAACCTGGACCTGAAGGTCTTCGACACCAACGTGGACGTCATCGCGCACGCGGTCGGCACCTACGCGCAAGACCTGCGCCCGCTCGGCAAGTGAGCGGCCGCTAGCGGCCGGCCGGTGACCGGCCGGCCGGACAGACCGAAGGGGCCGGTGCTCGTCGCGAGCACCGGCCCCTTCGTCATGCGGTCATGCGGTCCTGCGGTGTTACGGGGTGACCTTCTCGATCTGGACGCTGCCGGTGCCGGCGGCGGTGCCGCGGGCGTTCAGCAGCTGGACCTGGCCGAAGAACTGCCGGCCCTCGGGGGCCGCGCTGTTGACCAGGACGTTCGCCGAGACCTGCGCCGAGGCGCCGTTGGCGAGGTTCACCGCGGCCGACTCGTCGACCTGGACGGAGCCCAGGGCGGCCGAGAAGAAGACGTCGCGGTAGTCGTACGTGGTGGTCCCGGCCGGGATCGCGTAGCCGAGGACCTCGATGGTGTAGGTGCCGGCGGCCGGGTTGGCCAGGCTGACCGACTCCTCGGAGTCGCCGTCCGCGGAGGAGCCGACCTTCACGCCGTCCTTGTAGACGTCGAGGTCCAGGTCGGCGGCCGCGTCGGAGACGTTGCCGATCGCGATGTCCAGACGGGAGACGCCCTCACCGATGGTGACGGTGCTGGTCTGGGTCTCGTGCTCGGAGATGGTCGGCTTGGCGACCTTGGCGGAGCCGAGGGCGCCGCCCTGGAGCTTGCCGCCGGTGATGCCCGCGAAGTCGTTCTTGACGGTCAGCGAGACCGGCGCCGGGACGCCCTGCTTGACCTCGGGGAGCACCTTGACCGCGGGGTCGAAGGTGGCGCCGAGGACGGCCACGTCCAGCTTGAACGGGTTGTCGAGCAGCGGCGAGGTACGGCGCGCCTCGACCTCGATCTCCCAGACACCCGGCTGCGGGTCGGTGTACGACCGCAGGTCGGGGCGGCAGGTGTTGGCCGGGTTGTTGTAGTTCGGGTAGCAGTTGACCGTGGACGTCGGGTCGACCGCCACACCGTACGGGTGGATCGCGATGAACCGGGTCTGGCTGCCGGCGCCCAGGCCGCCGAGCGCGACCTCGAGGGACTTGGCGCCCTGCGGGACCGTGACGAAGTACGACTTGTGGCTGTTGCGCTGCACCGTGGAGGTGTTGGAGAAGCCGTACGAGGGCTTGGCCAGCTGAGCCGAGGCCACGACGGTGGCCAGGATCTGCTTGTCGATGCCCTCGGTGGTCTCGTCGTCCAGCTGCAGGATGCCGCTGTGGACGCCGGCCGAGCCGGCCTTGGCCTCGACCTTGATGGTGACGGGCTTGTTCAGCGGCAGGGTGACGTAGTCGTAGCCGCCGAGGACCTTGAAGGTGCCGTCGTTGTAGCGCCAGCTCAGGTTGTGCCGGGTGCCGTACTTCACGCCGGTGGTGCGGGTGACGACGACGTCGTAGACCTTCTTCTGGTCGACCTTGAGACCGCCCTCGCGGTCGTACAGGCCGGCACCGAAGCCCGGGGTCTTCAGGAACTGGTCGATCGCGGTGTCCACCGGGGCCTTGACGGTGAAGTCGTTGGCCTTGGCGCCGCGCTGGATGGACTCCCACGCCGCCGGGATGTTGATCAGACCGGAGCCCTGGGCGTGCGCCGGGACGCCGTCGATCTTCTTGGCGGAGCTGGTGAGCGCCGTGCGCAGGACGGCCGGCGTGAGCGCGACCTTCTGCTGCTTGGCGGCCGAGATCAGCAGGGCGCTGGCGCCCGCCGCCTGCGGCGAGGCCATCGAGGTGCCCTGGAGCATGCCGTAGCCGGCCGGCAGCTGGTACCCGGCCTCGGCGACCGGCTGGCCGGGCACCCAGGTCTGGACCGTGTTGATCGAGGCACCGGGGGCGCTGATGGTCGGCGTGAAGCCGCCGTCCTCACGCGGGCCGCGCGAGGAGAAGTTGAACATGTTGTACTTCTTCGCCACCGCGGAGCCGTAGTTGGCGGCCCAGGTCTCCTTGGAGACCGAGGCACCCACGCTGATGACCTTGTCGGCCAGCGAGGGGTCGCCGATGGTGTTGAGGCCCGGCCCCGAGTTGCCGGCCGAGATGACCAGCTGGACACCGTAGGTGTCGATCAGGCGGGTGTAGAGCTCGGCGCGCGCGTTGTTGCCGTCGTTGAGCGCCGGCAGGCCGCCGATGGACATGTTGACGATGTCCACGCCGCGGTTGACGACGAGGTCGATCATGCCCTCGGTCAGCGCGACGTTGGTGCAGCCGCCCGACCAGGAGCAGGCGCGCGAGGAGACCAGCTTGGCACCGGGCGCGGCGCCGTTCATCTTGCCGCCGAACAGGCTGTTGGCGGCGGTGATGCCGGCCACGTGGGTGCCGTGCTCGGACTCGATGATGCCGACGTTGACGAAGTCGGCCTTCTTGCCGACCCAGTCACCGCCCAGCGGGTCCATCGGGACGTCCTTGCGGATCTGGATCACGAAGGGGATCCGCTCGGCGACCTCGGTCGCCGGGTTGTCCGTGCCGAAGTAGCCGATCTGGTAGCCGTCCTTGTACGGCTTCATCGGCTCGTTGTTCGTGAAGTCGCCGTCCTGGTCGGTGTCGACGCGGACGGTGCCGGCGGCCGGGTCGTAGAGCAGGCCGAACCGGTCGGTGGTGTCCCCGTCCCGGTTGACGTCGCCCTTCATGTCGCCGTTCGCGGTGATCGACTCGCTGAACCGGCTCCACTGGAAGCTGCCCTCGGGGGCCTTCCAGCTCTGGCCGCCGGCGCTGAAGGTGCCGGCGCTCGGGGTGACCGGAGTGATCTGGGCGCGCCAGGTGCCGTCCGAGTCGGTGATCGGGTCGGTCGCCGTGACCCAGTCGACGATCTTGCGCTCGCCGGTGGTGGTCTGCTGGAGCGCCGGGTGGCCGAGGTCGACGCCGGAGTCCAGGATGCCGATGGTCACGCCGCGGCCGTCGGCCTGCGGGTTCTGGTTGACGAAGTCGACCGCACCGGTCTCGAAGGACGGGTTGTACGGGTTCTTCGCGGGGGTGTCCTTGCCGGGCGCCGGGTAGGTCTCGGCGACCGTGCGCTTGACGGTGCCCGAGGCGCGGTCGGCCTCCGGGCGCGGGTCCGGCAGCTGGATCTCGTGCCGCAGGTCGATGCCGTGCACGGAGGACAGCTTGGCGGCGGCCTTGAGTGCGGCCTCCGCCCTGTCGGTCGGCAGGGTGGCGCGGACGTAGCCGAGCTTGTCGTACGTCTGGCCCACCGAGCTGCCCTGGACGGCGTCGAGCTGCTGGGCCACCTGCTTGGTCTCGCCCGGGGCGGTGGCGACCATCACGGTGACGGTCTTCTCGCCCTTGGCCTGCGCCTCCTGCAGCAGCTCGGCGTCGGCCGAACCGAGCTTCTGGTCGGCCGACTTGACCGGTGGTGCAACCCAGGGGTCATCGGCGCTGCCGGCCGCGAACGCGGGCACGGCGGTGGCCGCGAGGGCGGCCACCAGACCGGCCGCGGCCGCGACGCGGGCGGCGCGTCTGGCCCCGGATATGGAGCTGGGGGATTCGAGGGTCATCAGCATCCCTGTAAGTGAAAGAAACGGTCCGGATTTCGGTGCCGGATGACCGGTCAGCCTTGCGTAAATGACTGCTGCTTGGGGAGGGTTGCCGGATACCGATTCGGGGTGTGGCGCACTCTCGCCACTGCGAGGGATACGCCAGGAAGGCCGTACCGGGGTATACCGGGACGAGCCGAGGATGCTGAAGAATCGTTTTGTTGACTTCCCGACGATCCGGGTGTGACAGTTTCGGGTCGGTCAGCGCTCGCGCGTGCGCGCGTAATGACGGGAAGCCTTCGCGCGGTTGCCGCAGGCGGCCATCGAGCACCAGCGGCGGGTGCCGTTGCGCGACACGTCGTAGAAGTGCAGCACGCAGCTCTCCCCTGCGCACTTGCGGATCCGGTCCGGCCCCGAGCCCAGCAGGTCGAGGTAGTCGCGGGCGGCCGTCCAGGCCGGCCCCCAGGCGGGATCGGCGAACTCGGCCCGCTCGCCCGGCCCCTCGGTGGTCAGGGTGGCCCGGATCCGGCCGTGCTCCAGTACCGAGTCGACCAGCGAGCGGGCGCCCGGATCGGCCGGATCGGCCACCGCGCGGGCCAGCGCCTCACGGGCGGTCAGCAGGTGCACCAGGGTCGCGGCATCGGCCCGGAACCGGTCGTCGAGCCCCGTGCTGCGCAGCCAGACGGCCAGCCCTTCCACCCGGCTCAGCCCGGCCCCGGCCCCCGCGAAGAGGTCCAATACCACACCCTCCTGCACCCAGCGGGTGTTCAGCAGGTCCAGTGCCACCGGCTCCCCGGTCAGCGGGCGCGGGTCGGTCGCGGCCGTCATGATCCCTCTCCTGTCGTCGCTAACCCCTCAAGAGTACGTGACCGGTTGACACCTCCCCTCCTAACCCCTAACTTAAATTTAGAAGGTTAGGAATGGGAAGCGGCAACAACGAGGAAGAGGGAACCGCCATGACGGCTGTCATCAGCGCGCTGCGCACCGGCCACGTCGGCCTGAACGTCACCGATCTCGCCCGGTCGCTCGGCTTCTACCGGGACGCCCTCGACTTCGAGGTGCTGGCGGAGGGCAAAGAGGAAGGCCGCCGGTTCGCCCTCCTCGGCCAGGACGGCGAGCTCGTCCTCACCCTCTGGGAACAGGCGGACGGCGGATTCGCCCCGGCCGCCGCCGGGCTGCACCACCTGGCCCTCTCGGCCGGCTCCGTCGAGGAGGTCCGGGCGTACGAGGCCCGGCTGCACGACCTGGGCGTGCAGTTCGCGTACGACGGGATCGTCGCCCACGGGGAGGGCGCGTCCTCCGGCGGCATCTTCTTCCACGACCCCGACGGCACCCGGCTGGAGATCTCCGCCCCTACCGGCGCCGAGGGCGCGCCCGCACCGGTCGCCGGGGCCCCCACCTGCGGATTCTTCTAATGAACGGCGTCATCGGGGCGTATCACCCGGGCACCCGGGCGGTGCAGGACAGGGTCGGGGTGCGGGAGCTCGCCGAGCACGTTGGCCGCTCCATCGGCACGGACATCCGGGACGTCGCGGCCGCTTTCCTGGCCCGGCAGCCGTTCCTGGTGATCGGCGCGGCCGACCGGGAGGGCCGGGTCTGGGCCTCAGTGGTGGACGGTGAGCCCGGTTTCGTCCGGGCCGTCGGTCCCCGCTGGATGGAGGTCTCCGGCAGCGTCCCCGACGGCGACCCGCTGGCCGAGGCGCTCACGCTGCCCGGGCTGCCCGTGGGCACCATCGCCCTCGATCCGCGCACCCGGCGCCGGATGCGGCTCAACGGCACGCTGGCGCCGCCTGCGGTCGGCGGCGGTTTCGCCGTCCTGGCAGAGCAGGTATTCGCCAACTGCCCGAAGTACCTGCAGAAACGGGAGCCGCTGGAGACGGTGACGGAGGGAGCCGGGGTCGTGCGGCACGGGGGTGCGCTCGAACCCGGCCAGGTGCGGACCGTCCGCACCGCCGACACCTTCTTCGTCGCGACCACTGCAGAAGACGGGGTGGACGCCAGCCACCGGGGCGGCAACCCGGGCTTCGTGGAGGTTCGCTCCCCGCACGAGCTGGCCTGGCCGGACTACGCGGGCAACGGGATGTTCCTCACCCTCGGCAACCTGGCGGCCGACTCCCGAGCCGGCCTCCTCTTCCCCGACTGGGAAACCGGGGCGGTGCTCCAGCTCAGCGGCCGGGCCCGGACCGCCTTCGGGGACGACGGGGCGCGCACGGTGGTCTTCCGGATCGAGTCGGTGATCGAGAGCCTGCCGGCCGGCCGGCTCCGCTGGAGCCGGCCGGAATACTCCCCGGCCAACCCTCCTGTCGGCCCTCACCGGGGCAGCACCACCAGATAGGAGGCCGGGTCGCGATCGCCGGACGCCGTCAGGGCGGTCCGGACGACCGCGGCCTGCTGCTCGGCGTGATCGCGCAGCTTGCGCGGGGTGATGTGGATGACCGTCACCCCCAGCCGCTCCAGTGCCTCCCGCTTGCGGGCGTACTCCGACCACTGGTCGTCCCCGCCCTGCCGCGGGGCCCGGGTGTCCAGCTCGACCGCGACCGCGTGGTCGGGCCAGTACGCGTCCACCCCGCCCAGGTGGGGGCCGCCGGGGACCCGCAGGTCCACGTTCCAGACCGGCTCCGGCAGCTGGTGGCGGCGGACCATGTCGTACAGCCGGTCCTCGGCGATCCCGCGGCCCTCGGCGAGCAGCGACTCGACGGCGTCCACCACGTGAGCCCGGTTCAGCAGCCGGGCGACGGTCAGCTCCCGGACCAGCGCGGCCGGTTCGCAGTGCCCGCCGCGGACGGCTTCGCTGAGCAGCCGGCGGATCGTACCGGCGTCCGAGAGCTGCGCGACGGCATCGGCGACGGCCCGGGCCACCGGGGCGACCGGCAGCCCGGTCACCTCGTTCGGCCGCGGCGGGGCCTGCGCCCGCACCAGCCGGGCGCAACCCGCCGAACGCAGCCGGCGGGTGCTCGGCACGAGGACGTCGATGTGCTGGAGGGCGAGCAGCGGGGGAGCGGAGGCGAACCGGTACAGCGCGAGCGCGGCCAGCCCGGTGATCATCGCCTCCCCGCCGCGCCGCCCGGCGTACAACAGCACGGCGTGCAGCCGCTCCTCACTGGTGGCGGGCCCGGCGTGCAGCAGGAACACACCCGGCAGGATCTGCTGCCAGGGCCGCTCCGCGGCATCGGCGGGGGTGACGCCGTGCTCGCGGAGCTGGGCGAGGGTGAGGACGCGGGGGCGGGAGCCGTTGCCGGCGAGGTGCCGGAGGGGGAGGGGGGTGTTGTGGTTCATGCGGCTGGGATTCCCGGCGGGGAGGGGGGTGCTAACCCGTGTTACACGGCCGTCGCCAAAACGGGACAACCTGGGGCTAAAGTACGGACGTTCGACGACCGAATAGGCCCCCCGCTCCCGGCCCCTCCCTGGGTGCCGCTGCGCGGGCCTTTCCCCTACCCACCCCTTCCCGAACTGGGGGCAGGCCCCCAGACCCCCGTACGTGCGCTCAAACGCCGCACGGGCCGGATGTGCGCAGCACATTCCAGCCCCGCCGGCGTTCGAGGCGCGGGGTCTGGGGCGGAGCCCCAGTTCGGGAAGCAGGGTCAGGAGGTGGAGGAGGCGGCGTCGCAGGACTGGGCGCGGAGGGCGCGGGCCAGGTCGTCGCGGGACTCCAGGACCAGGCGGCGCAGCGCCGGCGCCGCGTCCGGGTGGGCGGAAAGCCACGCATCGGTCCGGGCGAGCGTCGCCGGTTCGTCCTGCAGGGACGGGAACAGCCCCCGGACCACGTCCATGCCGATCTGGATCGACCGCTCGGACCACACCCGCTCCAGGACGGAGAAGTACGGCTCGGCGAACGGCGCCAGCAGCTCGCGCTGCGAGGACTGCTGCATCCCCGCGATCGTCGCCTCCACCAGCGCGTTCGACAGCGCGTCCGACTCGACCACCGCCGCCCACGCCTGCTCCTTCACGGCCGCCGACGGCCGCGCCGCCAGGCACCGCACCTGGTGCCGCTTGCCCGAAGCCGTGTCGTCACGGGCGAGTTCGGCGGCCAGGACGGCCTCGTCGACCGCGCCGTGCGCGGCCAGCGGCAGCAGGAAGTCCCAGCGCAGCTCCTGGTCGATCTCCAGGCCGTCGATCCGGGCCGTCCCCGCCAACAGGCCGAGCAGCAGCTGGAAGTCGCCCTCCGAGGAGGCGCTCGCCGCGAAGAAGCGGGCCCAGGTCAGCTGGTGTTCGGACCCCGGCTCGGCCAGCCGCAGCTCGTGCAGCGCGCCCGCCGCGAGCTCCCGGCCGCCCTGCTCGCGCCAGTCCGGCGCCGCGCAGTGGGTGATCGCGCCCAGCGCCTGCCCGTGCAGCATCTGCAGCACGCCCACGTCCGACTCCCGCCCGGCGAAGGCCAGGACGAGGGAGAGGAAGTCCCGGGCCGGCATCAGCGCGTCCCGGGTCAGGTTCCACAGCGCCGACCAGCACAGGGCCCGGGCCAGCGGGTCGGTCACCGAGCCGAGGTGCTTGCGCAGCGTGGCCAGCGAACCCTCGTCGAAGCGGATCTTGCAGTACGTGAGGTCCTCGTCGTTGACCAGGATCAGGTCGGGGCGGGCCGACCCGCCCAGCTCGGTGATCACCGTACGGGCGCCGGCCACGTCCGCCTCGGTCCGCGCGTACCGGACCAGCGAGCCGTCCGACTCCAGCCGGTACAGGCCGATGCCGACCCGGTGCGGGCGCAGGGCGTCGCCCTCCTGCAGCACCGCGAGCTCGGTGATCCGGCCCGTCGCGTCGTACGTCACCGCAGGGGTCAGGGCGTTCACCCCGGCCGTCTGCAGCCAGGCCCGCGACCATTCGGTCATGTCCCGGCCGGACACCTCGGCGAGGACCGAGAGCAGGTCCTCCAGGGTGGTGTTCCCGTACGCGTTGGCCTTGAAGTAGCGGCGCGCGCCCTCCAGGAACGCCTCCCGCCCGGCGTACGCGACCAGCTGCTTCAGCACCGCCGCGCCCTTGGCGTAGGTGATGCCGTCGAAGTTGAGCTTGGCGTCCTCCAGGTCGCGGATGTCGGCCGTGATCGGGTGGGTGGACGGCAGCTGGTCGGCCCGGTAGGCCCACGCCTTGCGGTTGTTGGCGAAGGTCACCCACGCCTGGTCGAAGCGGGTGGCCTCGACCTGGGAGAAGGAGCCCATGAAGTCCGCGAAGGACTCCTTCAGCCACAGGTCGTCCCACCACTTCATGGTGACCAGGTCGCCGAACCACATGTGCGCCATCTCGTGCAGGATCGTGTTGCACCGGCGCTCGTAGGAGGCCCGGGTGACCTTCCCGCGGAAGATGTACTCCTCGCGGAAGGTGACCATGCCCGGGTTCTCCATCGCGCCGAGGTTGTACTCGGGCACGAAGGCCTGGTCGTACTTCCCGAAGGGGTACGGGTAGTCGAAGTTCTCGTGGAAGAAGTCGAAGCCCTGCTTGGTGACGAGGAAGATGTCGTCGGCGTCGAAGTGCTTGGCCAGCCCCTTGCGGCACATCGCGCCCAGCGGGATGGTCAGGTCCCCGCGCGTGTAGGTGTCCGTGACGTAGTGGTACGGACCGGCCACCACGCAGGTGATGTACGTGGAGATGGGCGCGGTCTCGGCGAAGCGGCGGGTCAGCCCGTCCTCGGAACGGGTCTCCTCGGCGCCGTTGCTCCAGACCTGCCAGCCCTCCGGCGCGGTCACCTCGAACCGGTAGGGCGCCTTCAGGTCGGGCTGTTCGAAGTTCGCGTACACCCGGCGGGCGTCGGCCGGCTCGTACTGGGTGTACAGGTAGACCTCGCCGTCCTCGGGGTCCACGAACCGGTGCATGCCCTCGCCCGTCCGGCTGTACGCGCAGTTCGCGTCCACGACCAGGACGTTCTCGGTGGCGAGGTCCCGCAGCGCGATCCGCGCCCCGTCGAAGACGGCGGCCGGGTCCAGCTCCTGGCCGTTGAGGGTCACCGAGTTCACGGAGGGGGCGATCAGGTCGGCGAAGGTGGCGGTGCCCGGTGCGGCCGCCCGGAAGCGGATGGTGGTCACCGAGCGGAAGGTGCGCGGTCCCTCGGCCGGTTCGGCCTCGTCCACCGCGGACCTCAGGTCGAGGACCACCTCGTACCCGTCGACGGACAGCAGCTCGGCCCGCTCACGGGCCTCGTCGCGGGACAGATTCTCTCCGGGCACAGGCACTCCTTCGTGCGATCTCGCCTTCTACGTTTCGAATCCTCCCACGGGAATGCGGCGCGCCCCCGGCCGGTTGGCCAGGGGGAACAGCGTCACGGCCATTGAGTATCCATTGAGCATGAGGAGTGACATGTCGGACACCCAGGTGCGCGAGAAGACCCCCGTCGACTTCTGGTTCGATCCGCTCTGCCCGTGGGCCTGGATGACCTCCCGCTGGATGCTGGAGGTCGAGAAGGTCCGCGACGTGGAGGTCCGCTGGCACGTGATGAGCCTCGCCGTCCTCAACGAGGACCGGCTGGAGGAACTCCCGGAGATCTACCGGGAGCTGCTCGGCCCCAAGGGCTGGGCCCCGGTCCGGGTGGTGACGGCGGCCCAGCAGAAGCACGGCGACGAGGCGGTCGGCAAGCTCTACACCGCGCTCGGCACCCGCTTCCACAACAACGGCGAGGGCCCGACCCGCGAGGCGATCGCCGCGGCCCTGGCCGATGTCGGCCTGCCGGCCGAGCTGCTCGACTTCGCCGACTCCGACGAGTACGACGAGGTCCTGCGGGCCTCGCACAACGACGGCATCGAGCGGGTCGGCCAGGAGGTCGGCACCCCGGTGATCTCGGTGCCCGGCGCCGACGGCGAGGTGGCGTTCTTCGGCCCGGTGGTCACCCCGACCCCGCGCGGCGAGGACGCGGCCCGGCTGTGGGACGGCACCCTGCTGGTGGCCTCCACCCCGGGCTTCTACGAGATCAAGCGCACCCGGACCGCCGAGCCGTCCTTCGAGTGATCCGGTCACCCGGTCACCCGGGCATCGGTACACGGCAGAAGGCCCTCGCGAGTCACGTCCTCGCGAGGGCCTTCTGCTTGACACGTCCGCCGTGAAGGTTGAGAAGACGATCACGAGGCGGACGGACCGGGGGTGCCGGTCAGCCCTTGACGGGGATCAGCAGCGGGGTGTTCGCCTTGGCGTCGGCGTAGCGCTTGGCCACGTCCTGCCAGTTGACGACGTTCCACATGGCCTCGATGAAGTCGACCTTCTGGTTCTTGTACTGCAGGTAGAAGGCGTGCTCCCAGGCGTCGAAGACCAGGATCGGCACGGAGGCCTGGCCCACGTTGCCCTGGTGGTCGTAGATCTGCTCGACGATCAGGCGGCCGCTGATGGGCTCGTACGCGAGCACGCCCCAGCCCGAGCCCTGGGTGGCGGAAGAGGCGAAGGTGAGCTGCTTCTTGAACTTGGCGAAGGAGCCGAAGGACTCGGTGATCGCGTCCGCGAGCTCGCCCACGCCGTCGGCCGCGGTCGGCTCGCCGCCGCCCTCGCCGGTCTTCGGGCTGGCCATGTTGTGCCAGTAGATGCTGTGCAGGATGTGGCCGGAGAGGTGGAAGGCCAGGTTCTTCTCCAGGCCGTTCAGCGCGCCCCAGTTCTCCTTGTCGCGCGCCTCTTCCAGCTGCTCGAGGGTGTCGTTGGCGCCCTTGACGTAAGCCGCGTGGTGCTTGTCGTGGTGCAGCGTGATGATTTCCGGGTTGATCACCGGCTCCAGCGCCGCGTAGTCGTACGGAAGCTCAGGAAGCGTGTAGATGGCCATGCGTGTGTCCGGTCCCCTCAGCGTGCCAACTGCTTATTGCAATCAATGCGCAACTGCACGCTAGCAGTATCTATTCCGTCTCACACGTAAGGGTTACCTCTCTTGATCGACACGGGAACGGCGAAGGGCCCCGTGCGGTGCACGGGGCCCTTCGCGGAGGTGTGGCCGGGTCAGTCGCGGGCGGCGGCGGCCCGGCGCTGCATCGCGTAGCCGGTGGCGGCGAGCGCGGCGGTCAGCCCGCCGGTGAAGACCACCTGCACCCGGGTGTCGGCATCCCAGGCCATCAGCACCAGCACGCCGAGCACGCCGGCCAGCGCCACCCAGGTGAGATAGGGGAAGCCCCACATCTTCACGACCAGCTTTTCCGGGGCCTCCCGCTCGGTCCGGCGCCGCAGCACGAACTGGGAGACGGCGATGAAGCCCCAGACCACCAGGATCACGCCGCCGACCATGTTCAGCAGCCAGGTGAAGAGGGTGTCCGGGTACCAGTACGACAGCAGTACGCAGACGAAGCCGAAACCGGAGGAGGCCAGCACCGCGCGGCGCGGCACCCGGCCGGTCACCTTGCCGAGGGCCTTGGGGCCCTGCCCGCGGGAGACCAGCGAGTAGGCCATGCGGGAGGAGCCGTAGATGTTCGCGTTCATCGCGGACAGCAGGGCGATCAGGATGACCGCGTTCATGATCTGGCCGGCGCCGGGGATGCCGAGGTGGTCCAGGGCGGTGGCGTACGGGGCCTTCGCGGCGCCCTCGGAGTTCCACGGGATCAGGGTGACGATGAGCAGCATCGAGCCCACGTAGATGATGCCGATGCGCCACATGGTGGTCCGCACGGCCTTGGCCACCCCGCGCACCGGGTCGTCGGATTCGGCGGCCGCGATGGTCACGGTCTCCAGACCGCCGTACGCGACGACGGACGCGAGCAGGCCGACCAGCAGGCCCTCCACCCCGTGGGGCAGGAAGCCGCCGTCGTGCAGCAGATTCGCGGTGCCGGGGGAGTCGGTGCCGGGCAGCACGCCGAGAACGGCGAGCGTGCCCAGGGTGAGGAACAGGCCGATCGCGCCGATCTTCAGGGCGGCGAACCAGAACTCGAACTCGCCGAAGTTGGAGACGGCGGCCAGGTTGGTGCCGCAGAACACCGCCATGAAGATCAGCACCCACATCCAGGGCGGGGTGCCGGGGAACCACCCCGTCAGGATCGCGGCGGCCCCGATGGCCTCGATGGCCACGCCCACGCAGAGCAGGGTCCAGAACATCCACCCGGCGGTGAAGCCGGCCCACGGGCCGATGGCCCGCTCGGCGTGCACCGAGAAGGAGCCGGAGGCCGGGTTGGCCGCGGACATTTCGCCGAGCATCCGCATCACGAACATCACGAGCAGACCGGACGCGGCGTACGCGAGCACGATCGAGGGACCGGCGGCGGCGATGCCGGCGCCCGAGCCGACGAAGAGCCCGGCGCCGATGACCCCGCCGAGGGCGATCATCGAGAGGTGGCGCTGCTTGAGACCGTTGGACAGCGGGGATCCGGCGGCGCCGGCCGGCGCCGCCTGCTCGGGAGGTGTGAGGGTGGTCTGGCTCATCTTGGGTGTGCCTGTCCGGTGTGCGGGTGGACGGGGGAAACGCGCCCCAGTGTGGTCCCGGTCCGCTCAGCGGACGTTTGGTGTCCGTTATCCGGACGGGCGGCTCACCCGCAGTGATCAGGTCCGTACGCTGTCGGCGGCAGCAGGGGAGCGGACCGAGGGGGATCCGGATGCGCGGCGGGAACGGCAACGAGGGCAACGGCGACGAGCGCAACGGCAACGCGGGCAGCGGCAACGCGGGCAGCGGCAACCCGGGCAACGGCGGCCGGGTGCGCGAACTGGCCGCGACGGGCCGGGGCGTGCTGGTGACCGGCGCCTCCCGGGGCATCGGCCGCGCCATCGCCACCGCCTTCGCCCGGCAGGGCGACCGGGTGGCGGTGCACAGCACCGGCCGGCAGGCCGACGCCGAGGAGACCCTGGCCGCGCTGGAAGGGCGAGGGCACGTGCTCGTCACCGGCGACCTCGCCGATCCGGCGCGGGTCGAAGCCCTGGCCGGCGAGGCCGCCGACGCGCTCGGCGGGGTGGACGTGCTGGTCAACAACGCCGCGGTGATGGTCCCTCACCCGCTGCCCGGGACCTCGTACGCCGACTGGCAGGCGGCCTGGCAGCGGACCGCTGCCGTCAACCTGTTCGGCGCCGCCAACCTCAGCTACTGCGCGGCCCGCCGCATGATCGACGACGGCCGGGCGGGGCGCATCGTCAACATCGGCTCGCGCGGGGCCTTCCGCGGCGAGCCGGACCACCCGGCGTACGGAGCCACCAAGGCGGCCCTGCACGCGCTCGGCCAGTCCCTGGCCGTCTCCCTCGCCCCGCACGGGATCGCCGTCGCCTCGGTGGCGCCGGGGTTCGTGGCCACCGAGCGGGTCGCGGACCGGCTGACCGGGCCGGAGGGCGAGCAGATCCGCACCCAGAGCCCCTTCGGCCGGGTCGCCGCCCCGGAGGAGATCGCCTCGGCCGTGCTCTACCTGGCCTCGCCCGCCGCCCTCTGGAGCTCGGGCACCGTCCTGGACGTCAACGGCGCCTCCCACCTCCGCTGACCCGCCGTCCGGCGGCGATGCCGCCGGGCCGAGATGCCGCGCAGCGGCACTTCGAGCCCGAGCGGCGATCGAGCGCCGGGGCCACCGCCGTCGGCGAGGCTGCCCCGGGACCCCGCCGGAGCACGGCTCAAGCGCGCCCCCCGGGGCCCCACCGGACCACGGCTCAAGCGGCGCGGCGGGCCCGCAGTTCGCGAAGGCCGGCCACCGCCAGCACCACGGCCGCCGCCCCCGCCGACCACAGCACCTGCGGCCGCGCGTCGGCGTCGGTCAGCATCAGCACCAGCACCGCCGCCATCCCGGCCAGCGCCGCCCACGTCAGATACGGGAAGGCCCACATCTTCAGGGTCAGCCGCTCCGGGGTCTCGCGCTCGATCCGGCGGCGCAGCCGCAGCTGGGACACCGCGATCAGCGCCCATACGAACAGCAGGACCGCGCCGACCGCGTTGAGCATGTACAGGAAGATCGTGTCCGGCCACAGCAGGTTCAGCACCACGGACACGAACCCGAAGGCCACCGAGGCGAACACGGCCCGCCGGGGCACCCCGCCCGGGGAGACCGCCAGCAGCGCCTTCGGCGCCTCGCCCCGCTCGGCCAGCGAGAACACCATCCGCGAGGAGCCGTACAGGTTGGCGTTGAGCGCCGACAGCAGCGCCACGAACACCACCACGTTCATGATCTGCCCGGCCGCCGGGATGCCGATCGAGTCGAGCACCGCCACGTACGGGCTCTGGCCCGGCTTCATCGAGGTCCACGGCAGCAGCGTGACGATCACCAGCATCGAGCCGACGTAGAAGAAGAGGATCCGCCACACCGCGCTGCGCACCGCGCGCGCCACCGAGCGGGCCGGATCGTCGGACTCGGCCGCGGCGATGGTGACCACTTCCAGGCCGCCGAAGGCGAAGACCACCGCGAGCACCCCGGAGATCACGCCCTCCCAGCCGTTGGGCAGGAAGCCGCCCTGGCCGGTCAGGTTGGCGAACCCGATCGGGTCGGTGTCGGGGAGCACGCCGAACACGGCCAGCGTGCCGAGGATCAGGAAGAGCACGATCGCGCCCACCTTGAGCGCGGCGAACCAGAACTCGAACTCGCCGAAGTTCCGCACCGCGGCCAGGTTGCTGGCGGTGAACACCACCATGAAGACCAGCACCCAGACCCACTGGTCCACGGCCGGCACCCACCCGTTCGCGATCTTCGCGGCGCCGGTCGCCTCCACCGCGAGCACCACCACCAGCAGGAACCAGTACAGCCAGCCCACCGAGAACCCGGCCCAGCGGCCCATCGCCCGCTCCGCGTGCACGGAGAAGGACCCGGAGGCCGGCATCGCGGCGGACATCTCGCCCAGCATCCGCATCACCAGCATCGCGAGCACGCCCGCGAAGAGATAGGAGAGGACGATGCCGGGGCCGGCCAGGCTGATCCCGGCGCCGGATCCGACGAAGAGGCCGGCACCGATGACGCCGCCGAGGCCCAGCATGGTCAGGTGGCGCTGCTTGAGGCCGTGGCCGAGGGGTTCTTCGGCGAGTTCCGGCAGTGGTGCTTGTGACATCCCGACAGTGTCTCCGAGTGGCGCGCGGCCACGCAAAACAGACTCACTACAACCAAAGCCCTGCGTGATTCGCATCACTTCGGGCGTTCCGCTGTCGATCTCGCGCCCCGGCTTTGTGCACTCCCCACCAAGAGCGCCCTCACGGCTTTGTCCCGGAACGCGGTGTGACCGGCCGGTGACCGCGATTAGCTTCGTGCTGTCCCGCTTTCCCCTGCATCCCCGCGGAGTCCCCTGATGAGCACTGCTTCCGTCGTCACCCGGCCGGGCCTGGTCCTCGCCGATCTGCTGCCCGCGACCCGCGTCCGGGACGCCGTCCTGGTCGCCGGCGGTGCCGCGCTCACCGGCCTGGCCGCGCAGCTCGCGGTGCCCGTCCCCGGCTCCCCGGTCCCGGTGACCGGCCAGACCTTCGCGGCCCTGCTGGTCGGCACCGCCCTGGGCGCCCGCCGCGGCTTCCTCGCGCTGGCCGTGTACGCCCTGGTCGGCATGGCCGGCATGCCGTGGTTCGCGGGCGGCACCTCGGGTGCGGGCGGCGCCTCCTTCGGCTACGTCCTGGGCATGGTGCTGGCCGCGACCGTGGTGGGTGCGCTGGCCCGCCGCGGCGCCGACCGCTCGGTGGCGCGTACCGCCGCCACCATGGTGCTGGGCTCCGCGATCATCTACGCGGTCGGTGTGCCGTACCTGATGGCCGCCACCGGCATGTCCCTGAGCGCTGCCGTCGCCGCCGGGCTCACCCCGTTCCTGATCGGCGACGCCCTCAAGGCGGCCCTGGCCATGGGTGCCCTGCCGGCCGCCTGGAAGCTGGCCGGCCGCCGCGGCTGACCCGCCTGCGTACGAAAGGGCCCGGCCCGCCGTGATCGGCGGGCCGGGCCCTTTCGTGTGTACGGGGTGCGGCTAGGCGGCGGCGCGGGCCGCGGCCTTGCGGCGCCGGTCGAGCACGAAGCCGACGGCCACGACGGCGCCGGCGACCAGGGTGGACAGGGTGACCACTTCCCGGTTGGCGTCGTCGTAGAACATGTAGCCGATCACGAACGTGATCAGTGCCGCGGTCGCCCAGGTCAGCCCGGGGAACAGCCACATCTTGACGGTCAGCTTCTCCGGCGCCTCGGCCTCCAGGATCCGGCGCATGCGCAGCTGGGTCAGGCAGATGACCAGCCACACGAAGAGCGCGATCGCACCGGAGGAGTTCAGCAGGAAGCTGAAGACGGTGTCCGGGTTGGTGTAGTTGAAGACGACGGCGACGAAGCCGAAGACCGTGGAGCCCAGGATCGCGACGGTCGGCACGCCCCGCTTGTTGACCTTGGCGAACGCCTTGGGAGCGTCACCGCGCTCGCCCAGCGAGAACGCCATGCGGGAGGCGGTGTACAGGCCCGAGTTCAGGCAGGACAGCACGGCGGTCAGGACGATCACGTTCATGATCTGGCCGGCGGCCGGGATGCCGATGGAGTCCAGGGCGGCGACGTACGAGCCCTTCTCGGTGATCGACTCGTCGTTCCACGGCAGCAGGGTCAGGACGACGAAGATCGAGCCCAGGTAGAAGACGCCGATGCGCCAGATGACCGAGTTGGTGGCCTTGGTGACGGCGCGGCGCGGGTCTTCGGACTCGCCGGCGGCCAGGGTGACGATCTCGCTGCCCATGAAGGAGAAGACGACCATCAGCACACCGGTGAGGACGGAGCCCCAGCCGTTCGGCATGAAGCCGCCGGTGTCGGTGAGGTGCGCGAAGCCCGCACCCGGGTTGTCGGAGCCCGGCAGGACGCCGAACACGGCCAGCAGGCCGATGCCGACGAAGGCGGCGATGGCGACGACCTTGATGCCGGCGAACCAGAACTCGAACTCGCCGTAGGAGGCGACCGAGCCGAGGTTGGTGATGGTCAGGACGGCCATCACGATCAGGGCCCAGGCCCACTGCGGGACGGCCGGGACCCAGCTTTCGAGGATGACCGCGCCGGCGGTGGCCTCGACGGCCAGGACGACGACCCAGAAGAACCAGTACAGCCAGCCGATGGAGAAACCGGCCCAGCGGCCCAGCGCCCGGTCGGCGTAGGCCGAGAAGGAGCCGGAGTTCGGGCTGGCCGCGGCCATCTCGCCCAGCATCCGCATGACGAAGACCACCATCGCGCCGACCAGCGCGTAGGAGATCAGGATGGCGGGACCGGTCTTGGCGATGCCGCCGCCGGAGCCGACGAAGAGTCCCGCTCCGATGACGCCGCCAATGGCGATCATGGACAGGTGGCGGTTCTTGAGACCGGCCTTCAGACCGTCGGAAGACTGGGGGGCGCCGGGTTCACCGGTGGGGCCGCCTGCCTTCTGAAGGGTCGTCGTGGAGCTCATGGACGAATCCTTAAGTTCTCGGGTTGCGAGCCCCGGAAGTAAAACCCGGGATGAACGCGAGGCGGAAGACCTGAATCCGGATCGTTTCCGTGAGGCGAAGGTCCAGGACGTTGGTCCCGAATGCCGCACCCCTGTCTGAACTGGGCACTTTGGGATTACTTGAGCTTGGGGAGTGACCTACGCGACACCCGCTGCGGGTCCGCGGCGCCCCTCGTGCCACACTCGTGACCATGCGCGTGTACCTCGGATCCGACCATGCCGGTTTTGAGCTCAAGAACCACCTGGTGGACTGGCTCAAGAACAACGGCCACGAGCCCGTCGACTGCGGGCCCCACATCTACGACGCGGTGGACGACTACCCGCCGTTCTGCCTGCGCGCCGCGGAGAAGACCGCCGCGGACCCGGACAGCCTCGGCATCGTGATCGGCGGCTCCGGCAACGGCGAGCAGATCGCCGCGAACAAGGTCAAGGGCGTCCGCGCGATCCTCGCCTGGAGCGTGGAGACCGCGAAGCTCGGCCGTGAGCACAACAACGCCAACGTGATCTCCGTCGGCGGCCGCATGCACACGGAGGAGGAGGCCACCGGCTTCATCGAGGCCTTCCTGGCGACCCCGTACTCCGACGAGGAGCGTCACACCCGCCGCATCGACATGCTCTCCGCCTACGAGACCACCGGCGAGCTCCCCCCGATCCCGGCCCACCACCCGCAGCAGGGCTGACGCCCACCCGCACCCGTACGTACACAGGAGCAGTGCCGTGCCCGAGGGGCATACGATCCACCGCCTCGCCGAGGACCACCTCGACCGGTTCGCCGGACGGGACGTGGCGGTGAGCAGCCCCCAGGGCCGGTTCGCCGGGAGCGCGGCACTGCTCGACGGCCGCGTCCTCGACGGCGTCGACGCCCACGGCAAGCACCTCTTCCTGGGCTTCCGGGGCGGCGACTGGGTCCACATCCACCTGGGACTCTTCGGCAAGTACACCCTCGGCACCGCGCCGCTCCCGCCGGCCGGCGACACCGTACGGCTCCGGCTGGCCAACGGCACCCACTTCTCGGACCTGCGCGGCCCGACCGCCTGCGAGCTGATCACGGAAGCCGAGAAGCAGGCGATACACGACCGCCTCGGCCCCGACCCGCTGCGCCGCACGGACGACCCCGACCGTGCCTGGGCGCGGATCTCCCGTTCCCGGACCACGATCGCCGCGCTCCTCATGGACCAGAAGATCGTCGCGGGCGTCGGCAACGTCTACCGCGCCGAGGTGCTCTTCCGGCACGGCATCGACCCGTACCGGCCCGGCAAGGACCTCCGCCGGACCGAATGGGACGCCGTCTGGCTCGACCTGGTGGAGCTGATGCGCGAGGGCGTGCGCAACAACCGCATCGACACCGTGCGCCCCGAGCACACCCCGGAAGCGATGGGCCGCCCGCCGCGCGTGGACGACCACGGCGGCGAGGTGTACGTCTACCGCAGGGCCAACCTGCCCTGCCACATCTGTGGCGGCGAGATCCGCACCGCCGGTCTCGCCGCCCGCAACCTCTTCTGGTGCCCGGACTGCCAGACCCGCTAGGGCCGGTACGTCAGAACTGGTGCGGCAGCCACGGCGCGAGCTCACCCCGGAAGGCCCGGGACGCCCGGGCCAGCGCGCCCGGCCGCAGTTCGGTGACCCGGCCGGCCCCGGCCAGCGCGCTCAGCGTCACCCCGCCCAGATAGGCCGAGCCCAGCTCCCGCACCGACAGCGCCAGGTCCGCCGGCTCCTCCGTACGCACACAGACCGCCCCCTCCGCATCGCCGGTCAGCCGCCAGCGGCCCTCGTTCCAGGGACAGAACGCGTCCGCCACCTCGAACACCGCGTCCACCGGAGAGCCGTACGTCCGGGCCGTCAGCGCCGCCGGCAGGTCCACCAGCCGCAGGTGCAGCGAATCCCGCGTCCGGGGCCGGGAACGCCGGACGTCCGACACCAGGTGCAGCAGCGGATCGTCCACCGGCCGCTTGTGCACCCGCACCCGCCAGGTCAGATCGATCTCGAACACGTACCGCCACAGCGCCGCGTACGCCGCCGGATCCAGCGCGTCCAGATCGCGGACCTCGACGCTGCCCGCCGAACCGTCCAGATCCCAGTCCGGCTTCACGTGATAGCGGGCGTAGCCCACCACCTCGCCGTCCGCCCCTTCCGCCAGCACGCACTTCAACGGCGAACCGCCGCCCCGCCCACCCGGCGGATCCAGCACCCCCTGCCGCTCCCAGCCCGGCTGCCGGGCCGGCATCCCGGCCCGCCGCGCGGTGAGCGCCGCGTACACCCGCTCGCACTCCGGCAGCGCCTTCTCCGCATCCGCCAGCCGCAGCCGGACCGCATCGGTGCCCGGCGGCACCGACAGCCGCACCCGGGTGGTATCGATGTCCAGCGACAGGGAGTGCGTGCCGACGCCGTAGCCGAACCGGCCGTAGATCTCCGGCTCCGAGGCCGTCAGTACCGCGAGCGGCTCGCCACCCGCCCGGATGTCGTCGAGTTGACGGCGCATCAGCGACTTCAGGATGCCGCGACGCCGGTGCGTCGGGGCCACCCCCACCATGGTCACGCCGGCCGCGGGCACCAGCGAGCCGCCCGGAACCGACAGCCGGAAGCTGAACGCGGCGGCCGAACCCACACAGTCCCCGCCGTCCCACACCCCCAGCGAACGCTCCGTCTCCGTCAGAGACTTGTACAACGCCCGCTCTTCCGGCGCCTCCGGGACACCGCCGAAGGCCAGCTCCAGGCAGTCGTACCAGGTGTCCCACTCGTCCGGCCGCACGACCCGCATCTCATAAGGCATAAGGCCATACCTATCAGGGCATTAGTCGCGCGTCGACCATATTTCGCACCCCTCCCGGACCCCTTCCGACCCCTGCTCAGGGGGTACCCCTGCGCGCGCACAGCCAGGATGGATAGGGTCCCGGACAATGGCCGGAGCACGTGCAGAGACCCTCATGGCCCGGATGCGGAAGCTGTCGCACCGGGCCCGTACCGCCATGCGCAAATCCGCCGTGGACTACTTCCGCGGCGACGCCTCGGACTGGCTCGCCTTCGGCGGACTGCTGCTCACCATCCCCGCGATCACCTGGGGCACGCTGATGATGCCCGTCTGGTTCTCGCCGTCCGCCCTCGTCCTCCCCATCGTCGCGGGCGGCCTGCTGCTGCGCCCCGCCAGCCTGCTCGCCCTGTACGCCGCCTCCGCGGCCGCCCTGATCGTCGAGGCGCTCGTCCTCGGCCCCTACACCCAGGGGCCCGCCCGGGTCACCCCCGGAACCGTCCTCGTGGTCGCCGCCTGCGGATTCTTCGGGCTGGTCATCGCCCAGTTCCGCAGCCGCGTCGGGGTGCCCTGGCGGCGCGGCGGCACCATGCTCTTCGACCTCCGCGAACGCATCCGGGTCCAGAGCAAACTTCCCGACCTGCCGCGCGGCTGGCACCGGGAGATGGCCCTGCGCCCGGCGGGCGGCCAGTCCTTCTCCGGCGACTTCGTGGTCGCCGCCCGCACCGGCCCCCGCGGCCGCACCCTCGAAGTCGTCCTCACCGACGTCTCCGGCAAGGGCATGGACGCCGGCTCCCGCGCCCTGCTGCTCTCCGGCGCCTTCGGCGGCCTGCTGGGCTCCCTTCCCCCGCACGACTTCCTCCCCGCCGCCAACGGCTACCTGCTCCGCCAGGACTGGGACGAGGGCTTCGCCACCTCCGTCCACCTCGTCCTGGACCTGGACACGGGGGACTACGAACTCCTCTCCGCCGGCCACCTGCCCGCCCTCCAGCTCTCGGCCGGCACCGGCCGCTGGCAGGAGAAGTCCGGCACCGGCCCCCTCCTCGGCGTCTACGACGGCGCCGCATTCGAACCCGCCCGCGGCAACCTGCGCCCCGGCGACGTCCTCATGCTCTTCACCGACGGCCTGGTGGAAACCGCCGACCGGGAAATCAGCGAGGGCATCGACCGGCTCACCGGCGAAGCCGACCGCTACGTCGCGGCCGGCTGGGAGGGCGCGGCCTGGCACCTGATCGAAAAGGTCGCCAAGGACGTCAACGACGACCGCGCCCTCCTCCTACTCCGCCGCTCCCCATAGTCCCGTCCCGCCCCCCGGGGTCCCGCCCTGGTCCGCCCGGGTGTCCCGCCCTGGCCGTCCGCCCGGGGTCCCGCTCTGGCCGTCCGCCCTGGCCGTCCGCCCGGGGTCCCGCTCTGGCCGTCCGCCCTGGCCGTCCGCCCGGGGCCCCGCCCGGGCCGTCCGCCCGGGCCCTCACGCTCGGGTCCTCCCGCCGTGGCCGTCCCGCCGTGGCCGTCCCGCCCGGTCCGGAAGGTCACCGGTGGGGTTTGCCCCACCCCCCATCCGCCGGTTTCCGCCATGGCCCGGCCCGCCCCGTGATCCGTAGCTTCGGTGAGGAGCACACCACCGGGCACAGCGGAGCAAGGGAAGGCAGGCACCCCATGGGGTTGCGCAGGAGCACACGCCGGCAGCAGGCCGAGCAGCGGACCGGGACGGCGGCGCCGTCGGCCGGCCCGGACGGCCCGGCCGACCCGGCGTACGACGCCGCGGTCGAACTGCGCGGCGTACGGCGCGAGTACGGGCGCGGCTCCGGCACCGTGCACGCCCTGCGCGGCATCGACCTCACCCTGCCCCGCGGCACCTTCACCGCCGTGATGGGCCCCTCCGGCTCCGGCAAGTCCACCTTCCTCCAGTGCGCCGCCGGACTCGACCGCCCCAACGCCGGCTCCGTCCGCCTCGGCGGCACCGAGATCACCGGCATGAACGAGAACCGGCTCACCGAACTCCGCCGCACCCGCCTCGGTTTCATCTTCCAGGCCTTCAATCTCCTGCCCTCCCTCACCGTGGAACAGAACGTGCTGCTCCCGACCCGGCTGGCCGGCGGACGCTCCGCCCGGCAGGACCGGGAGCGGGCCGCCCGGCTCCTCGAACAGGTCGGCCTCGCCGGCAAGGGCCGCCGCCGGCCCGCCGAACTCTCCGGCGGGCAGCAGCAGCGCGTCGCCATCGCCCGCGCACTCGTCACCAGCCCCGACGTGGTCTTCGCCGACGAACCCACCGGCGCCCTGGACACCACCACCGCCGCCGAGGTCCTCGCCCTGCTGCGGGGCGCGGTGGACACCCTGGGCGCCACCGTGGTCATGGTCACCCACGACCCGTCCGCCGCCGCCCACGCCGACCAGGTCCTCTTCCTGGCCGACGGGCTGATCGCGGACCGCATGCCGCGCGGCTCCGCGGAGGCGGTGGCCGCCCGGATGACCGCCCTCACCGCCGTCGCCGCCCGCACCGCCCATCCGTACGCGGGGGCAGCGGCATGATGCGCCCCAACGGCCTCGCCCGGGCGGCCATCCGCTTCCGGCCGGCCGCCTTCGTCGGCACCTTCGTCGCCCTGTTCCTGACCGTGGCCATCGTCTCCGCCTGCGGAATCCTCCTGGAGACCGGCCTGCGGGCGTCCCTGCCGCCCACCCGGTACGCGGACGCGCCCGTGGTCATCGCCGCCGACCAACAGGCCACCCTGCGGGTGGGCAGCGGCGAGGGCGCCTACGACGTCCACGCCCCGATCCCCGACCACGCCCGCGTCGACGCGGCCCTCCTCGACCGGCTCGCCCCGCTGGGCCGGGCCGTCCCCGACGTGTCCTTCCCGGTCCGCTCCACTGCCGGATCCACCGCCGGATCCACCGCGGGCTCCGTGTCCGGGCCCGGCTCGGTGTCCGGGCCCGGCTCGGTGTCCGGGCCCGGCTCCGCGTCCGCGTCCGGCTCCGTGTCAGGCGAGGCCACCGCCCACGGCTGGGGCTCGACCGCCTTCGCGCCCGCGCCGCTCGGCTCGGGCCGCGCGCCGGGCACGGGCGAGGTGGTACTGGGCGCCGACGCCCCCGCCACAGCCGCCACCGGGCAGCGGATCAGCCTCGACACCCCGGTCGGGAAGCGGGAGTTCCGCGTCTCCGGCCGGTCCGAGGCCCCCGGCGTCTGGTTCACCGACGCCCAGGCCCGCACCCTCTCCGGGCACCCGCAGGCCCTCGACGCCATCGCCCTGCTCCCGCATCCCGGCACCGACGCCACCACCCCGGCCGCCCCGGCCGCCCTGGCCGAGCGGGCGGAAGAGGCCGTAGCCGGCACCAACGCCCACGTCCTCACCGGCAACGACCGCGCCGTGGACGGCGGACTCGTCACCGCCAAGGAGGCCCTGACCGCCCTCGGCGGCTCCTTCGGCGGAATCGCCACCACGGTCGCCGTGTTCACCGCTGCCGGCACCGTCGCCCTCGGGGTCGGCCAGCGCTCCCGCGAGTTCGCCCTGCTGCGCGCCGTCGGAGCCACCCCGCGCCAGATCCGCCGTACCGTCGCCACCGAAGCCCTGCTCGTCGCCCCCGTCTCCGGCGCGCTGGGCTGCGTACCCGGGATCGCCCTCGCCCGCTGGTGGTTCGGGCAGCTCCAGGAGAAGGGCGCCGTCCCCGGCCCGGTCCAGCTGACGGTCTCCTGGCTCCCGCTGCTCTCCGCCGCCGGCATCGGCCTGATCACCGCCCTGCTCGCCGGCTGGGCCGCCGCCCGCCGGCCCGCCCGGATCCGCCCCGGCCAGGCCCTGGCCGCAGCCGCCGTGGAACGCGTACGCCCCGGCTGGGTCCGCACCCCGCTGGGCCTGCTCGCCCTCGGCGGCGGCATCGCCTGCGCCGGCCTGGCCGCCACCGGCCGGGGCGACGACGCCGCCAATGCCGCGCTGGGCGTGGTCATGCTGTTCATGCTGGCCGTGGCACTGCTCGGCCCGCTGATCGCCCGCACCTGCGCCGCGCTCTTCGGGCTCCCGCTGCGCGCGGCCGGACCGGCCGCCTCGCTGGCCGCCGCCAACTCCCGCAGCAACGCCCGCCGGCTCGCCTCCGCGATCACCCCGATCGTGCTCGCGACGTCCTTCTCCTCGGTCCTGGTCTTCCTGCACACCAGCGAGGACCGGGCCACCGCCCGGCAGCAGTCCGCCGGACTGCTCGCCGACCACGTGGTCATCCCCGCCCCCGGCACCACCGGCCTCGCCTCCGACGCCGCCGCCCGCGCCGCGGCGGCCCCCGGCGTCACCGCCGCCGTCCCGGTCATCCGGACCACCCTGCTGGTCACCGCCGGGTCGGGTGGCGACCGCTACCTGCTCGGCGCGCCCGCACAGGGCGTACGGGGGGATCTGACCGCCGTACAGGACCTCGGGGTGCGCGAAGGCAGCCTCGCCTCCCTGCGTCCCGGCACCGTCGCCGTCGACCGCACCCTCGCCGACTCCGCGCGGCTGGGCGTCGGCGACCGCCTCGCCGCCCGGCTCCCCGACGGCACCCCCGTCACCCCGGAGATCGTCGCCGTCTACACCCGCGGCCTCGGTCTCGGCCAGGTCACCCTGCCGGCCGCCGACCTCGCCGGGCACACCGCCTCGGCAGCGGCCACCGAACTCCTGGTCCGCGGCGGCTCACCGGCAGCCCTGGGCGCCCTCGGCACGGTCACCGACCGGGCCGGCTGGACCACCGCACAGAGCGTGGACCGGCAGCTCAGCGCCTGGGCCAACACCACCATGGCCGCCGTCCTCGGCGGGTTCGCGGCGATCGCCGCGGCGAACACCCTGGTGATGACCGTCCTGGACCGGCGGCGCGAGCTGAAGATGCTCCGCCTCGTCGGCTCCACCCGCCGCCAGGTCCTCCATATGATCCGCTGGGAGGCCCTGCTGGTCACCGGAACCGGCCTCACCCTCGGCTCCGCCATCGCCCTGGCCACCCTGTTCCCGCTGGTGGCAGCGATCACGGGGGAGTCCCCGTACATCCCGCCGACGGTCTACGGAGCCTTCGTGGCCGCCATCCTCACCCTCGGCCTGACCGCCACCACCCTCCCGGCCCGCCACATCCTGCGGAGGGGCTGACCTCCGGGAGCCGCTCCCGGGGTCACCGCCCTTCCCTGCTCCACGGGGAGATGCCCAGCCTGCCGGTGTTCCCCAGGTCCACCGGGCGGGTCAGCTCGAGGACCTGGCGCGGCCGGCCGGGCCCGGGCGCGATGTCGAGGGACCACCCCTCGACCGCCGACGCGTTCACCTCGGTGACCAGGTTGCGCCACAGCAGCCCGAACGAGGCCGCCTCGCCCGGCTGCAGGACCACCTTCTGCGCCGGCCTGTCGAAACCCGTCCCCGAGGCGATGCCGTTGGCTCCGTGGCCCACCTGCACCTGCACCGGAGTCCCGTCCTCGTCCTGCACCCGCAGGTCCGGGTAGCCGTCCAGGACGTACGGCTCGGTGCCGCAGTTGACCAGGCGTACGCTCTCCACCCGCAGCCCCATCGCGGAGTCCCCGGTCCCCTCGGAAAGCCGGACCCCGCCCTCGGGGCACTCCGGACCGGGAGGAGCCTGCGACACCTTCGCCGCGTCCCCGGGCATCGACGGCTTCGCCGACTCCGACGGGACCGGCAGGGCGGCGGTCGGCCGCGGCGCCCGCTCCGGTGGCGGCGCCGCCTCACATCCGGCCAGCACCGGCACCAGCACCACGGCCAGACCCCCGACCACCCTGCGTCCCCACCGTTTCACGATCACCCGCCCGACCCTACGATTCCGGCCCACCCCGCTCCACCCCCCGGGCTCTGCCGGACCCGCGCACAGCGGCGGCCACTTGTCGGCGATTGGCCCGGTGCGCCACCGGCCCGGCCCCCTACCGTGCCCCCCATGGACGCCTCCCTCGCCGCCGACCTGAACCGCCTCCCCGAACTGCTCGGCGCCACCGCCCGCCAGGCCGCCGAAGCCCTCGCCGCCCTCCCCGACCGGCCCGTCGTACCGCCCGCCGGCACGGCCGCCGAGCAACCGCCGCTCCCGGACCGCGGCGAAGGCCTCACCGGGACCCTGGCCGCCTTCGCCGAGCAGTGGGCCCCGCGCCTGTCCGCCTCCGCCGGCCCCCGCTACCTCGGCTTCGTCACCGGCGGCGCCACCCCCGCCGCCCTCGCCGGGGACTGGCTGACCGCCGCCCACGACCAGAACTCGAACTCCGCCCTCGACGGCGCCGGCCAGGACCTGGAGCGCCTGACCGTCGGCTGGCTGCGCGACCTCTTCGGGCTCGGTCCCGAGCACAACGGCACCTTCGTCAGCGGCGCCACCATGTCCAACACCACCGGCCTCGCCATCGCCCGGGAATGGCTCGGCGAGCGGCTCGGCGTCTCCCCGGCCGAGGACGGCGCCGGCGCCCTCGGCCCGGTCCGCGTCCTCTCCGGCGCCCCGCACTCCTCCATCGCCAAGGCCCTCGCCGTCCTCGGACTCGGCCGGAACGCCCTGGTCCGGGTCCCCACCCTGCCCGGCCGCGAGGCCGTCGACCCGGCCGCCCTGGCCCGTGCCCTCGCCGACACGCCCGGCCCGGCCGTCGTCGTCGCCAACGCCGGCACCGTCAACACCGTCGACTTCGACGACCTCAACGCCATCGCCGCCCTCAAACAGCGCCACGACTTCTGGCTCCACACCGACGCCGCCTTCGGCGCCTTCGCCGCCCTCTCCCCGGACCACGCCCACCTCACCGCGGGCCTAGGCCTCGCCGACTCCATCTGCGTGGACCTGCACAAATGGCTGAACGTCCCCTACGACAGCGCCGTCCAGTTCACCCGCCGCCAGGACCTCCAGGCCCGCGTCTTCCAGAACGCCGCCGCCTACCTCGGCCCCCTCGGCGCCGACCCCGACCTCGTCCACCTCACCCCGGAGAACTCCCACCGGCTGCGCGCCCTCGCCGCCTGGTTCACCCTCCGCGCGTACGGCCGCCAAGGGCACCGGGAGATCGTCGAACGCGATATCGCCTGTGCCCGCTCCCTCGGCGCCCGGCTCGCCGCCGACCCCGCCTTCCGCCTCCTCGCCCCGGTCCGCCTCAACGTGGTCTGCTTCACCCTCGCCGAGGACCCCACCCCCGAGCGCCTGACCGCCCTGCGGCTCGCCGCCGCCGACGAGGTGTTCGTCACCCCCACCGTCCACGCGGGAACCCCCGCGCTGCGCGCCGCGTTCTCCAACTGGCGTACCACCGAAGCCGATGTGCGCCGGGCCGCCGAGGCCCTCCGTACCGCGGCGAAGGGACTCGCATGACCGGCACCACACCCGGCACCACACCCGGCACGCCCCCCGCGGAGGGCGCACCGCACCTCACCCTCGCCGAGGTGGAGGCGCTGGCCCGCGCGGCGCACGAGGGGCAGACCGACAAGGCCGGCCGGCCGTACGCGGAACACCTCGCGGCCGTGGCCGAGGGCGTCCGGGCGCGCGGCGGCAGCCCGGACCAGCAGGCCGCCGCCTGGCTGCACGACGCCGTCGAGGACCACGCACTCTCCCTCGGCTGGCTGGAGTCCGCAGCCCTCCCGCAGTCCGTCAAGGAGATGGTCCTCGCCGTCACCAAGCGGCCGGGCGAAACCCCGGAGGACTACACCGCCCGCATCCTCGCCACCCCGGGCGCCCTCCTGGTCAAGGAAGCCGACCTCGCCCACAACGCCGACCCGGCCCGGCTGTCCGTACTCGACGAGCCCACCCGCGCCCGGCTGACCGCGAAGTATGCGCACGTCCGGGGCCTCTTGGGGCTCTGAGTACAGCCGAGTTGGCAGAAATCGTCCTCATGGGGCGGATAGCGGAGGCCCGTTGGTGGCACGATGGTCCGTGTGGGGGTGCGCGGCCGTACCCTCGGGCCGACCAGGGGACGACCGAAGGTGTGATCAGTAGTGGCCATTTCGCTGTCAGTGGTGGTTCTGTTGGCGGTCATCATGGTGGTGCTGATCCGCAGCAACCACCTCAAGGCGGGCCCCGCCATCGTCGCGGTCCTCTTCGGTTTCTTCCTCGCATCCAGCTCGATCGCCCCGGACGTCAACCGCTTCCTGAACTCCCTCGCCGACACGATCTCCGGCATCAAGCTCTGACAGCGGACCCGGCGGACCCGGCGGACGCGGTCCGGTGGCCTGGAGTTGACGGATCGAACAAGCCGGCGCACCGCCATCCCCAGCCCCGGCCGGACCGAAGCGACCTCCCGCGCGCGGCACGAACCCACGCGGGAAGGCCGAAAAGGAGTGCGGGGGTCCGCAGCGGAGGCAGGGACTCCGCGATCGGCGGCAGTCCCGGAAACGCATCAGGGCCAGGCGGAGGAAACATCCTCTGACCTGGCCCTGAGCCGTTCAGAGCGGGCGACGGGAATCGAACCCGCGTAGCTAGTTTGGAAGACTAGTGCTCTACCATTGAGCTACGCCCGCACAGCGCGCGCCGCAGGTCGGAAACCGCGGCACGAAGAGCATCCTAGCGGGTCCGGTCCGCCGCTCGCACACCCCATTCCCGGGGACCCCGCCGCCTGCCGAAAAACCCTGCGCGTCGGACGGTCCGCGGGCATGTACCCTACGTGTCGCACCGACGGGGTGTGGCGCAGCTTGGTAGCGCGTCCGCTTTGGGAGCGGAAGGTCGTCGGTTCGAATCCGGCCACCCCGACCACCATCACCACCTCCACCCGCGATGATCGCGTTGTGGGCTGCTTCCCGCTTGCGGTTACTATGCAAGCTGCGTGCCCGTGTGTCTGATGTGCCGGGCCCGATCCGCCGAACCGCTGAAGATCAGCGTCGGCAGAACCCCCCGAAGTCAGCCACAAGGAGACCGAACCGTGAAGAGCGCCGTGGAGACCCTGAACCCGACTCGGGTTCGGCTCACTGTCGAGGTGCCCTTCGAGGAGCTCAAGGACAGCCTCGACGCGGCGTACAAGAAGATCAACCAGCAGGTCACGGTGAAGGGCTTCCGCAAGGGCAAGATCCCGGCCCGGGTCATCGACCAGCGCTTCGGCCGCGGTGCGGTTCTGGAGGAGGCCGTCAACGACGCCCTCCCGAAGTTCTACACCGAGGCGATCAACGAGGCCGACCTGAACCCGCTGGGCCAGCCGGAGGTCGACATCACCGAGCTGAAGGACGGCGAGCTGCTCTCCTTCACCGCTGAGGTCGACGTCCGCCCCGAGATCGAGATCCCGGACTACTCCGGCATCGAGGTCGAGGTCGACGCCATCGAGGTCTCCGACGAGGACGTCGAGAAGTCGGTCGAGCAGCTGCGCAACCGCTTCGCTTCCACCAACACCGTCGAGCGCGCCGCCGAGGAGGGTGACGTCGTCACCATCGACCTCGAGGCCAAGGTCGAGGGCGAGGTGCTGGAGGACGGCGTCGCCACCGACGTCGCCTACACCATCGGCTCGGGCGAGCTGCTCGAAGGCATCGACGAGGCCGTCAAGGGCCTCGAGGCCGGCGGCGAGGCCACCTTCACCTCGCAGCTGAAGGGCGGCTCCGCCGAGGGCAAGGACGCCGAGGTCACCGTCAAGGTCACCAAGGTCGCCGCCAAGGAGCTCCCGGAGCTGGACGACGAGTTCGCCCAGATGGCGAGCGAGTTCGACACCCTGGAGGAGCTCAAGGCGGACAGCCGCAAGCGCCTCGAGAACATGAAGCAGTACGACCAGGCCACCCAGGCCCAGGAGCGCGTGCTGGAGAAGTTCATCGAGCTCGCGGAGATCCCGGTCCCCGAGAAGCTCCTCGAGGACGAGGTCAACACCCGCAAGCACAACCTGGTGAACCACCAGCTGGGCCAGATGGGTCTGACCCTCGAGAAGTACCTGGAGTTCCAGGGCAAGACGGTCGAGGAGTTCGAGGCCGAGACCAAGGAAGCCGCGGTCAAGGGCATCAAGACCCAGTTCCTGCTGGACGCCCTGGTCAACAAGGAGAAGCTGAACGTCAACCAGGAGGAGCTCACCGAGCACCTCATGCGTCGTGCGGCCTCCTCCGGCATGTCCCCCGACCAGTTCGCCCAGGCGGTCGTCGAGGGCGGCCAGGTCCCGATGCTGGTCGGCGAGGTCGCCCGCGGCAAGGCGCTCGCGCTGGTCGTCGAGGGCTCCAAGGTCGTCGACACCAACGGTGAGGTCGTCGACCTCTCCGACGACGAGGACGAGGTCGAGCAGGCCGCCGACGTCGTCGAGGCCGCTGTCGAGGACGACGCCGAGGCCGAGTCCAAGTAAGTCCGGCACGGCTCTCTGAGCTGCGACGGAAGGGCCCGGACGCGCGCGCGTCCGGGCCCTTCCGCATCCCCGCGGGCGGGCCCGCGCACCTTGCGCTCCGAGCGAACAGTTCGGGAACCGGGATGGCGTTGTCCGACCTGCGCGTTAGGGTCCATGACTATGAGGGCACTGCCCTCCGAACGAGACGCTGAGACGGCACGTGAGCCGTCGGAGACGAGCAGGTGGATACGTGACGAATCTGATGCCTTACGCCGCGGGTGAGCCGTCCATCGGTGGTGGCCTCGGCGACCATGTCTACAACCGGCTGCTCGGAGAGCGCATCATCTTCCTCGGCCAGCAGGTCGACGACGAGATCGCCAACAAGATCACTGCGCAGCTCCTCCTCCTGGCCGCCGAGCCGGAGAAGGACATCTACCTGTACATCAACAGCCCCGGTGGATCGGTGACGGCCGGCATGGCGGTCTACGACACCATGCAGTACATCCCGAACGACGTCGTCACCATCGGCATGGGCATGGCCGCCTCCATGGGCCAGTTCCTGCTCACCGGCGGCGCCAAGGGCAAGCGCTTCGCCCTGCCGAACACCGACATCCTGATGCACCAGGGCTCCGCCGGCATCGGCGGCACCGCGTCGGACATCAAGATCCAGGCCCAGTACCTGCTGCGCACCAAGCAGCGCATGGCCGAGATCACGGCGTTCCACTCGGGCCAGACCGTCGAGGCGATCATCCGCGACGGTGACCGCGACCGCTGGTTCACCGCTCAGGAGGCCAAGGAGTACGGCCTCATCGACGAGATCATCTCGGCCGCGTCCAACGTTCCGGGCGGCGGCGGCACCGGGGCCTGATCCCCGCAGTCACCGTCAGTACCCAGCAGCCGACAGCCCGCAGAACGCCACCAGGATGGTGAACACCCAGATGCAGAACAACTTCTCCGCCAGCGGCCTCTACACCGGCGCGCAGGTGGACAACCGCTACGTCGTCCCGCGCTTCGTCGAGCGCACCTCGCAGGGCGTGCGCGAGTACGACCCGTACGCGAAGCTCTTCGAGGAGCGCGTGATCTTCCTCGGCGTGCAGATCGACGACGCCTCCGCCAACGACGTCATGGCGCAGCTGCTGTGCCTGGAGTCGATGGACCCGGACCGCGACATCTCGATCTACATCAACAGCCCCGGTGGTTCCTTCACCGCGCTGACGGCCATCTACGACACCATGCAGTTCGTGAAGCCGGACATCCAGACGGTCTGCATGGGCCAGGCGGCCTCCGCCGCCGCGGTCCTGCTCGCCGCCGGCACCCCCGGCAAGCGCATGGCCCTGCCGAACGCCCGCGTGCTGATCCACCAGCCGTCCGGCGGTACCGGCCGTGAGCAGCTCTCCGACCTGGAGATCGCGGCCAACGAGATCCTGCGCATGCGCGACCAGCTGGAGACCATGCTGGCCAAGCACTCCACCACGCCGATCGAGAAGATCCGCGAGGACATCGAGCGCGACAAGATCCTCACTGCCGAGGACGCGCTCGCGTACGGCTTGATCGACCAGATCATCTCCACCCGCAAGAGCAACGCGGCCTGATACTTGCACGGGGCCCCGCAGCGGGGCCCCGGCAAGGTACCGTCGGATATGAGGCACCAGGAGCGCTGAACCAGGCGTCTCCCAGGCGAAGGGGAAGCACCTCGTGGCACGCATCGGTGACGGCGGCGACCTGCTCAAGTGCTCGTTCTGCGGAAAGAGCCAGAAACAGGTGAAGAAGCTCATCGCAGGGCCCGGTGTGTACATCTGCGACGAGTGCATCGACCTCTGCAACGAGATCATCGAAGAAGAACTCGCCGAGACCTCGGAAGTGCGGTGGGAGGAGCTCCCGAAGCCGCGCGAGATCTACGAGTTCCTGGAGAGCTACGTCGTCGGCCAGGAGCCGGCGAAGAAGGCGCTCTCGGTAGCGGTGTACAACCACTACAAGCGGGTCCAGGCCGGCGAGAACGGCGGCGCGCAGGGCCGGGACGACGCGATCGAACTCGCGAAGTCCAACATCCTGCTGCTCGGGCCCACGGGCTCCGGCAAGACGCTCCTCGCCCAGACCCTGGCCCGGATGCTGAACGTCCCGTTCGCCATCGCCGACGCGACGGCGCTGACGGAGGCCGGATACGTCGGCGAGGACGTCGAGAACATCCTCCTGAAGCTCATCCAGGCGGCCGACTACGACGTCAAGAAGGCCGAGACCGGGATCATCTACATCGACGAGATCGACAAGGTCGCCCGCAAGAGCGAGAACCCGTCGATCACGCGCGACGTATCGGGTGAGGGCGTCCAGCAGGCCCTCCTGAAGATCCTCGAGGGCACCACGGCCTCGGTCCCGCCGCAGGGCGGCCGCAAGCACCCGCACCAGGAGTTCATCCAGATCGACACGACGAACGTGCTGTTCATCGTGGGCGGGGCCTTCGCCGGCCTGGAGAAGATCATCGAGTCGCGGGCGGGTGCCAAGGGCATCGGCTTCGGCGCGACCATCCGCTCCAAGCGGGAGATCGAGGCCAGCGACCAGTTCCAGGAGGTCATGCCGGAGGACCTGGTGAAGTTCGGGATGATCCCCGAGTTCATCGGCCGCCTCCCCGTCATCACCTCCGTCCACAACCTGGACCGCGAAGCCCTCCTCCAGATCCTGGTCGAGCCCCGCAACGCCCTGGTCAAGCAGTACCAGCGCCTCTTCGAACTCGACGGCGTGGAGCTGGACTTCGAGCGCGAGGCGCTGGAAGCCATCGCGGACCAGGCGATCCTCCGCCAGACCGGCGCGCGCGGCCTGCGCGCCATCATGGAAGAGGTCCTGATGTCGGTGATGTACGAGGTCCCGTCCCGCAAGGACGTGGCCCGCGTGGTCATCACCGCGGACGTGGTCCGCTCCAACGTCAACCCGACCCTGGTCCCCCGCATCGTCCCGAAGGACCAGGGCCCCCACGAGAAGTCGGCCTAGCCGCGCGCCGCACCGTACGCGAAAGGGCGCCCCGGGAATCCGGGGCGCCCTTTCGCGCGTGTCACTTCCGCGTCAAATATGGCAACAAGTGGCCGGATATGCCTATTTGATTTGCCGGTAGGTAACTTCTGGGCAAGGGGCGGGATGTCCAGGTTCAAGCGCGTGACCGGCGTGATGGCGGCGACGGCGATGGCGGTGGCGAGGTCATGAATCCGGCTGCCTGGGGGCAGTGCTTCATGTCCCTGGGCAACATAGGGGTCAAGCCGGAGCACGCCAGCAAGGCCTGCCAACTGGCCTGATCTGGCCGCGGCCAGCCTGCACCCCAATGGTTGCCGGCTGGCCGCAAGGCGATCACTTCTTGACGCGGGAGGTGTTGTAGAGCTTCGCCGCGAGGTCGGCCGTCTCCTCGAGGGTGTGGCCCTTCTTGCCGGTCATCACCGCGCCGAGGTCCATGGGCATGGACACGCCCATGGTGCTGTAGTCGGTCCAGATGCACAGCGGCATCGTGAACTCCTTCGGCGCCATGGGGTTGTCCGACTTCTCCTTCGGCTTGACGTTGACTTCCTGGCACTTCATCAGCGCGCCGGAGAACCCGGCGGGCTCCATCGTCTTGGCCGTGCCGACGAAGGTGACCTCGCTCTTGTCCTTGTCCTCGGTTTCCTTTTTCATCCAGGTGAAGGAGGCGTCGAGGGTCTTGCCGGGGTCGGCGATCTCGCCGTAGAAGCCGCCGAAGATGAGCATCTTGGCCTGGAGCGGGTTCTCCTTGGCGCTGCCGGACTCGTAGCTCTGCTCCACCTCCTGCGCGTTCTGGATGCCGAGCTCCTCGGCTTCCTTCTTCTCCTTCTCGGTGAAGTCGCCCTCGTCTGAGTCCGCCTTCGCGGGCTTCTTGAACTCGTCCACCGACTCCGGCGGGACGATCTTGTAGCCCTTGGTGGACGCCGAAACGTCACTGTTGTCGGCGCCGCCACCGCCCAGCAGGAACCACGCGCCACCACCGATCGCCGCTACCGCCACCACGGCCGCCAGCACGATGATGCCGGTCTTCGACTTCTTCGGCGGCTGGCCGTACGGCGGCTGCGGGGCCGTGCCCGGCTGCTGCGGGTAGCCGTAGGCCGGCTGGCCCTGCGGCGGGACGCCCGGCTGCTGCGGGTAGCCCTGCGGGGGCACGCCCTGCGGCGGCTGCTGGGGGTAGCCGTAGCCCGGCTGGCCCTGCGGCGGCTGGCCGTACGGGTTGGGCTGCTGCGGCTGCCCGCCGTACGGGTTGGGCTGCTGCGGCTGCTGGCCGTACGGCCCCGGCTGGTTGTAGCTCATCCCTGCGGTCCCCCTTTAGGAACTTCTTATGTTTGTTCCCATCCTGTCGGAAGCACGGCCGTGCCGGGGCGCCGGGGTCCCAGGCGTTACCGAACTACGACGCCGGGACCACCGGCGACGCCGAGCGGATTGGATTCGTAACGGAGGCGGAGCCGCCCGTATCCTGTGCCCCGTGACCGAGAACTCGCAGACACCCAGCAGCCCCAACTCCGAACTGCCGACCCAGTACGCGCCGGCCGAGGTAGAGGGGAAGCTCTACGAGCGCTGGGTAGAGCGGGGTTACTTCACGGCGGACCCGAAGAGCGAGAAGCCGCCGTACACCATCGTCATCCCGCCGCCGAACGTCACCGGCAGCCTCCACCTGGGCCACGCCTTCGAGCACACGCTGATCGACGCCCTCACCCGCCGCAAGCGCATGCAGGGGTACGAGACGCTGTGGCAGCCGGGCATGGACCACGCCGGCATCGCCACCCAGAACGTCGTCGAGCGCGAGCTCGCCAAGGAGGGGAAGTCCCGCCACGACCTGGGCCGCGAGGCCTTCGTCGAGCGGGTCTGGCAGTGGAAGGCCGAGTCCGGCGGTCAGATCTCCGGCCAGATGCGCCGCCTCGGCGACGGCGTCGACTGGTCCCGTGAGCGCTTCACCATGGACGAGGGCCTGTCCCAGGCCGTCCAGACCATCTTCAAGAAGCTCTACGACGACGAGCTGATCTACCGCGCCGAGCGCATCATCAACTGGTGCCCCCGCTGCCTCACCGCGATCTCCGACATCGAGGTCGAGTACCAGGACGACGACGGCGAGCTCGTCTCCATCCGGTACGGCGAGGGCGACTCCTCCATCGTCGTCGCCACGACCCGCGCCGAGACGATGCTCGGTGACACCGCCGTGGCCGTCCACCCCGAGGACGAGCGCTACAAGCACCTGGTCGGCACCGAGATCGAGCTGCCGCTCACCGGCCGCCGCATCCCGGTCGTCGCCGACGAGCACGTCGACCCCGAGTTCGGCACCGGCGCCGTCAAGGTGACCCCGGCCCACGACCCGAACGACTTCGAGATCGGCCAGCGCCACGGCCTGCCGAACCTCGCCGTCATGGACGAGCGCGCCGTCATCACCGCCCACGGCCCCTTCCAGGGCCTGGACCGCCTCGAAGCCCGCTCCGCCATCGTCGCCGCGCTGCGCGCCGAGGGCCGGATCGTCGCCGAGAAGCGCCCGTACGTCCACTCCGTCGGCCACTGCTCGCGCTGCAAGACCACCATCGAGCCGCGCCTGTCCATGCAGTGGTGGGTCAAGGTCGGCCCGCTCGCCAAGGCCGCCGGCGACGCGGTCCGCGACGGCCGGGTCAAGATCCACCCGCAGGAGATGGAGAAGCGGTACTTCGACTGGGTCGACAACCTGCACGACTGGTGCATCTCGCGCCAGCTGTGGTGGGGCCACCGCATCCCGGTCTGGTACGGCCCGAACGGCGAGATCGTCTGCGTCGGACCGAACGACGAGGCGCCCACCGGCGAGGGCTGGCACCAGGACACCGACGTCCTGGACACCTGGTTCTCGTCCGGTCTCTGGCCGTTCTCCACGCTGGGCTGGCCCGAGCAGACCGACAGCCTCGCGAAGTTCTACCCGAACTCCGTCCTGGTCACCGGCTACGACATCCTCTTCTTCTGGGTCGCCCGGATGATGATGTTCGGCCTGTACGCGATGGACGGCACCCCGCCGTTCCACACCATCGCCCTGCACGGCATGGTCCGCGACCAGTTCGGCAAGAAGATGTCGAAGTCCTTCGGCAACGCGGTCAACCCGCTGGACTGGATGGACGCCTACGGCTCCGACGCGGTCCGCTTCACGCTGGCCCGCGGCGCCAACCCGGGCGTCGACGTCCCGATCGGCGAGGACTGGGTCCAGGCCTCCCGCAACTTCGCCAACAAGATCTGGAACGCCACGCGCTTCGCGCTGATGAACGGCGCCACGGTCGAGGGCGAGCTGCCGGCGGCCGAGCAGCTGTCGGCCACCGACCGGTGGATCCTGTCGCGGCTGAACAAGACGGTGGCCGAGGTCGACGCGTTCTACGAGGACTACCAGTTCTCGAAGCTGTCGGAGGCGCTCTACCACTTCGCGTGGGACGAGGTCTTCGACTGGTACGTCGAGCTCTCGAAGACCACCTTCTTCGCGGGCGGCGAGGCGGCCAAGGTTTCCGGGCGGGTCCTCGGCGAGGTCCTGGACGTCACCCTGCGGCTGCTGCACCCGGTGGTTCCGTTCGTCACCGAGACGCTGTGGACGACCCTCACCGGCCGTGAGTCCATCGTCATCGCCGACTGGCCGAAGGACAGCGGGTTCCGCGACGAGGCCGCCGAGGCGGAGATCGAGAACCTGCAGCAGGTCGTCACCGAGGTCCGCCGCTTCCGCGCCGACCAGGGCCTGCAGCCGGGCCAGAAGGTCCCGGCCCGCCTGGACCTGGCCGGCACGCAGCTGGCCGCGCACGAGGCGGCGATCCGGCAGCTGCTGCGGCTCCAGCCGGAGGGCGACTCCTTCAGCGCCACTGCGACCCTGCCGGTCGCGGGGGCCACGGTCGCGCTGGACCTGTCCGGCACGATCGACGTGGCGGCGGAGCGCAAGCGCCTGACGAAGGACTTGGGCGCCGCCGAGAAGGAGAAGCAGCAGGCCGAGGCCAAGCTGGGCAACGAGGCGTTCCTGGCGAAGGCGCCGGACAACGTGGTCGACAAGATCAAGGGGCGCCTGGCCAAGGCGGAGGCGGACATCGCCCGCATCCAGACCCAGATCGCATCCCTCCCGGCCGGCTGACCGCCACCCCGCCCGAACGCGACGCCCGAAGGGCCCGGACCGCAAGGTCCGGGCCCTTTTCGGTCCGCGCCCCGACACCGCAGCCCCGCCGGGCACATCCAGCCTCGCCGTCGGCGCCCGGCGCGGAGCCCGGCCGGGCGGTACCTCCCCCAGCCTCGCCGGCGTTTGAGGAGCGGGGTCTGGGGCGGAGCCCCAAGCCTCCCGGCCCCGCCGGGGGTACCCCCAGCCTCGCCGGCGGTTGAGGCGCGGGTC
>NZ_JBFBAV010000052.1:0-47153 GCF_040689505.1 Streptomyces sp. NPDC051211 | reverse complement strand
TTCCCGAACTGGGGCTCCGCCCCTGTCCCCGCTCCTCAAACGCCGGAGGGGCTGAATCAGGGGCTTGCCCCCAGTTCGGGAAGGGGCGGGGAGGGGAGAGGCTCCGCGCAGCGGGAACGCCGGTGGCCCGGCGCGCCCCCGGGGTGGGGGTGGGCCGGGCCACGGGACGGGGCTGGGTCAGGCCTTGCGGAGGCGGAAGGTCAGTCCGAGGGGGGCGTCCGTGAAGGGGGCGCCGTACGAGGCGTCGGCCTCGCCCGATGCGAAGTCCGTCGCCAGGACCTCGTCCGCGATCAGCGACGCGTGGTCCGTCAGAGCCGTCGTGAGCTCCGGGTCGGAGGAGGACCAGCGCAGGGCGATGCGGTCGGCCACGTCGAGGCCCGAGTTCTTGCGGGCCTCCTGGATCAGCCGGATCGCGTCACGCGCCAGCCCCGCCAGCCGCAGCTCCGGAGTGATCTCCAGGTCCAGGGCGACCGTCGCGCCGGAGTCCGAGGCGACGGACCAGCCCTCGCGCGGGGTCTCCGTGATGATGACCTCTTCCGGGGTGAGGGTGACCGGCGAGCCGTTCACGTCCACCGAGGCCTCGCCCGAGCGAAGGGCCAGGGACAGGGCGGCGGCGTCCGCCGCGGCCACGGCCTTGGCCACGTCCTGGACGCCCTTGCCGAAGCGCTTGCCCAGTGCCCGGAAGTTCGCCTTGGCCGTGGTGTCCACCAGCGAGCCGCCCACCTCGGAGAGGGAGGCCAGGGAGGAGATGTTGAGCTCCTCCGTGATCTGGGCCTGGAGGTCGGGGGACAGGGCCGAGAAGCCCGTCGCGGCGACCAGCGCCCGGGACAGCGGCTGGCGGGTCTTGACGCCGGACTCGGCGCGGGTGGCCCGGCCGAGCTCCACCAGGCGGCGGACCAGCAGCATCTGCTGGGAGAGGGTCGGGTCGATCGCCGCGGTGTCCGCGACCGGCCACGAGGACAGGTGGACCGACTCCGGGGCCTCCGGGGTGACCGGGACGATCATGTCCTGCCACACCCGCTCCGTGATGAAGGGGGTCAGCGGGGCCATCAGCCGGGTGACCGTCTCGACGACCTCGTGGAGGGTGCGGAGGGCCGAGGCGTCGCCCTGCCAGAAGCGGCGGCGCGAGCGGCGGACGTACCAGTTGGACAGGTCGTCCACGAACGAGGACAGCAGCTTGCCGGCGCGCTGGGTGTCGTACGCCTCCATCGCCTCCGTGACCTCGCTCACGAGGGTGTGGAGCTCGGAGAGCAGCCAGCGGTCGAGGACCGTGCGGTCCGCCGGAGCCGGGTCGGAGGCCGAGGGCGCCCAGTTCGACGTACGGGCGTACAGAGCCTGGAAGGCGACCGTGTTCCAGTACGTGAGGAGGGTCTTGCGGACGACCTCCTGGATGGTGCCGTGGCCGACCCGGCGGGCCGCCCACGGGGAGCCGCCGGCCGCCATGAACCAGCGCACCGCGTCCGCGCCGTGCTGATCCATCAGCGGGATCGGCTGAAGGATGTTGCCCAGGTGCTTGGACATCTTGCGGCCGTCCTCGGCGAGGATGTGGCCCAGGCAGACCACGTTCTCGTACGAGGACTTGTCGAAGACGAGGGTGCCGACAGCCATCAGGGTGTAGAACCACCCGCGGGTCTGGTCGATGGCCTCCGAGATGAACTGCGCCGGGTAGCGCTTCTCGAAGATCTCCTTGTTCTTGTACGGGTAGCCCCACTGCGCGAACGGCATCGAGCCCGAGTCGTACCAGGCGTCGATGACCTCCGGCACGCGGACCGAGGTCAGGGAGCAGCCCTCGTGCGTGCAGGTGAAGGTGATGTCGTCGATGTACGGGCGGTGCGGGTCCAGCGCCGACTGGTCGGTGCCCGAGAGCTCGGACAGCTCCGCGCGGGAGCCGACGCAGGTGAGGTGGTTCTCCTCGCAGCGCCAGATGGGCAGCGGGGTGCCCCAGTAGCGGTTGCGGGACAGCGCCCAGTCGATGTTGTTGTTCAGCCAGTCGCCGAAGCGGCCCTGCTTGACCGAGTCCGGGAACCAGTTGGTCTTCTCGTTCTCCCGCAGCATCGCGTCCTTGACGGCGGTGGTGCGGATGTACCACGACGGCTGCGCGTAGTAGAGCAGCGCGGTGTGGCAGCGCCAGCAGTGCGGGTAGCTGTGCTCGTAGGCGATGTGCCTGAAGAGCAGGCCGCGCGCGTCGAGGTCGGCGGTCAGCTTCTCGTCGGCCTTCTTGAAGAAGATGCCGCCGACCAGCGGGACCTCCTCCTCGAAGGTGCCGTCGGGGCGGACCGGGTTCACGACGGGCAGGCCGTACGCGCGGCAGACCGCGAGGTCGTCGGCGCCGAAGGCCGGGGCCTGGTGGACCAGACCGGTGCCGTCCTCGGTGGTGACGTACTCGGCGTTGACCACGAAGTGGGCCGGGGCGTCGAAGGGGACCAGCTCGAAGGGACGCCGGTAGGTCCAGCGCTCCATCTCCTTGCCGGTGAAGGTGTCGCCGGTGGCTTCCCAGCCCTCGCCGAGGGCCTTCTCCAGCAGGGGCTGGGCGACCACGATCTTCTCTTCGCCGTTCGTGGCGACGACGTACGTGACCTCGGGGTGGGCGGCGACCGCGGTGTTGGAGACCAGGGTCCACGGGGTGGTCGTCCAGACCAGCAGCGCGGCCTCGCCGGCCAGCGGGCCGGAGGTCAGCGGGAAGCGGACGTACACGGAGGGGTCGACGACCGTCTCGTAGCCCTGGGCCAGCTCGTGGTCCGAGAGGCCGGTGCCGCAGCGGGGGCACCAGGGGGCGACGCGGTGGTCCTGGACGAGGAGGCCCTTGTTGAAGATCTCCTTCAGGGACCACCAGACGGACTCCACGTACTCCGGGTCCATGGTCCGGTAGGCGTCGTCCAGATCCACCCAGTAGCCCATGCGGGTGGTGAGCTCGGCGAAGGCGTCGGTGTGGCGGGTCACCGACTCGCGGCACTTGGCGTTGAACTCGGCGATGCCGTACGCCTCGATGTCCTGCTTGCCGCTGAAGCCGAGCTCCTTCTCGACGGCGAGCTCGACCGGCAGGCCGTGGCAGTCCCAGCCGGCCTTGCGGGCCACGTGGTAGCCGCGCATGGTGCGGAAGCGGGGGAAGACGTCCTTGAAGACGCGGGCCTCGATGTGGTGCGCGCCGGGCATGCCGTTGGCGGTCGGCGGGCCTTCGTAGAAGACCCATTCCGGGCGGCCCTCGGACTGCTCCAGGGTTTTGGCGAAGGTCTTGCTCTCCTGCCAGAACTCCAGGACGGCGTGCTCCAGGGCGGGCAGATCGACCTGGGCGGGTACCGGGCGGTACTGCGGCGGTGTGGTCATGAGGCTGGGCTCTTCCTCCGGCGGCGTGGTGTGTCCGTCGGAGGGACGAGAGCCGAGCTGCTCCCGCGGTACCACCCTCCTTGGCCGCCGTGCGCCTGCGCGCGCCGGTGACCCCCTCATTAGGGGCGCGAGCCGGTTCTACTGGCCCGTGGGATGTCCGTGGGCGTTCTTCCGGCGGCTCCGGGGTGATCCTTCACATCGCGCTCGCCCCCGGGCTCTCACCGTCCCCGGGTCGCTCCTGGCTGCGTACGAAGCTACTCGTCCCCATCCATGCCTTTCGCTGGGCCCAGTGTACGGGCCCGGTGGCGGCTCGGCAGACCGGATTTCCGCTGACCCGAATGGGCCGATGGGGCCGGCGGGGTTGTGGCGCGGATTACCGGGCGCGGAGCTGGGCACAACGGTTGCAGGTCGGCCTGGCTGGACGCGTGCCCCGTTGCCGCGGGGCTGGAGTCGATTTATCGTCCCAGCACGATTTGCGTGCAAGATCACCATATGTGAAGGGGCCGCAGCCATGGTGGCGAAGAAGCAGTCGACGGCGGCCAAGGCCGCCCGGGGGGCGGTCCCCGGTACGAAGCCGGCCCCGGCCGCCAAGAAGCGGCTCGACGCGGAGCCGGCGGGGGCGGTGGCCGGCTCGGCCCCTGCCGCCAAGCGGGCGGCCCCGGCCAGGAAGACGGCCCGGGCCGACGGCACGGCGGCGCCCAAGCGTGCGGCCGCGGCCGCGGCAGGGAAGAAGGTTGCCGTGGCAGCGAAGAAGGTTGCCGCCGGGAAGAAGGCTGCCGCAGTCGACGAAGCCCCGGCCAAGGCATCGGCCAAGGCTCCGGTCAAGGCTGAGGCCAAGGCCCCGGCCAAGGCTGAGGCCAAGGTCGATGCCAAGGCTCCGGCCAAGGCCGACGCCAAGGTCCCTGCCAAGGGTGAGGCCAAGGCCCCGGCCAGGAGCGAGGCCAAGGCCCCGCCCAAGCGGGCTCCGGCCAAGGCCGATGCCAAGGCTCCGGCCAAGGCTGTGGCCAAGAAGCCGGCCAAGAAGGCGGCCCCCGCCAAGACGGCGGCCGAAGATGCGGCCCCTGCCGATGTGGCCGGGGAAACGACCCAGACGGGAGCCGGGAACGTGGTTGCCAAGAAGAGCACGGGCACGAGCAAGGCCAGGAAGACCGCCGCCGCGGCCACCAGCGGGCTGCCCAAGGCCCGGGCCGTGGTCGCCGCCGGGGCACCCGGGGAGCTCGCCGTACGGCCGGGTGAGGACCCGTGGAGCCCCGCCGAGGTGGCGGAGGCGCGCAGCGAGCTGGAGGGCGAGGTGCAGCGGCTGAACGCCGAGCTGGAGGCCTCCGAGCTGGCCATCACCGGTCTGATGCGCGACGGCGGCGGTGGCGCCGGCGACGACGAGGCCGACACCGGCAGCAAGAACATCACCCGCGAGCACGAGATCGCCCTCGCCTCGAACGCACGGGAGATGCTGGAGCAGACCGAGCGGGCCCTGGAGCGGCTGGAGGCGGGCACCTACGGGCTCTGCGAGAACTGCGGGCAGCCCATCGGCAAGGCCAGGATGCAGGCCTTTCCCCGGGCCACCCTGTGCGTGGAGTGCAAGCAGAAGCAGGAGCGGCGGCACTAGGACGGGTCCCGGGTGCTTCCGGGTACCCCTGGCACCCCGGGGCGCCGCCGGAGGGCGTGACGTACCCTCGTCTTCAGTTGTCGAGCCAGGACGAGGGACGCACGTGGCAGAGGCGGAGCGCATCATCGGTACGCCGGAGGGCGGGGAGGATTCCCAGCCGGAGTCCCCGCAGCCCAAGGGGCGGCGGCGGATCGCCGCGCTGCTCGTCGTGGCCCTGCTCGCCTACCTGCTCGACCTGGGCAGCAAGATGCTGGTGGTCGCGAAGCTGGAGCACCAGCAGCCCATCGAGGTCATCGGTGACCTGCTGAAGTTCGAGGCGATCCGGAACCCCGGTGCAGCCTTCGGCTTCGGCGAGGCCTTCACGGTGATCTTCACCTGCATCGCCGCCACCGTGATCGTGGTGATCGTGCGGCTGGCCCGGAAGCTCTACAGCCTGCCCTGGGCCATCGCGCTGGGCCTGCTGCTCGGCGGTGCGCTCGGCAATCTCACCGACCGGATCTTCCGCTCGCCCGGCGTCTTCCAGGGCGCGGTGGTCGACTTCATCGCACCCGCGCACTTCGCCGTGTTCAACCTCGCCGACTCGGCGATCGTGTGCGGCGGCATCCTGATCGTGCTGCTGTCGTTCCGGGGCCTGGACCCGGACGGGACCGTCCACAAGGACTGACAAGGCATACTCGACGGGTGAGTACGATTCCCGAGATCCGCACCCTGCCCGTTCCCGATGGCCTCGAAGGCGAGCGCGTCGACGCCGCCATTGCCCGTATGTTCGGTTTTTCCCGGACGAAGGCGGCCGAGCTCGCGGCCGCGGGGAAGGTGTCGGTCGACGGCAGTGTCGTCGGGAAGTCCGAGCGTGTGCACGGTGGCGCCTGGCTCGAAGTCGAGATGCCCGCGCCCCCGCGCCCCGTGGAGATCGTCGCCGAGCCCGTCGAGGGCATGGAGATCATCCACGACGACGATGACATCGTCGTGATCATGAAGCCGGTGGGGGTCGCCGCGCACCCCAGCCCCGGCTGGACCGGCACCACCGTCATCGGCGGCCTGGCCGCCGCCGGCTACCGGATCTCCACCTCCGGCGCCGCCGAGCGCCAGGGCATCGTGCACCGCCTGGACGTCGGCACCTCCGGCCTGATGGCCGTCGCCAAGTCCGAGCGGGCCTACACCTCGCTGAAGAACCAGTTCCGCGAGCGGATCGTGGACAAGCGCTACCACGCCCTCGTCCAGGGGCATCCGGACCCGATGAGCGGCACGATCGACGCGCCGATCGGCCGTCACCCCAGCGCCGACTACAAGTGGGCGGTGACCCAGGAAGGCAAGCCGTCGGTCACCCACTACGACCTGATCGAGGCCTTCCGCGCCGCCTCGCTGCTCGACATCAAGCTGGAGACCGGCCGCACGCACCAGATCCGCGTGCACATGTCCGCGCACCGGCACCCCTGCGTGGGCGACCTGACCTACGGCGCCGACCCGACCATCGCCAAGCGGCTGGGCCTGACCCGGCAGTGGCTGCACGCGGTCCGGCTCGGCTTCGAGCACCCCTCCGACGGGCAGTGGGTGGAGTTCGAGAGCAACTACCCGGCGGACCTCCAGAACGCGCTGGACGTGATCCGCGCAGAGAGCGAGTGACGGTCCCCTTCGAGGTCCGGGTCGCCGCCGGTGACGCGGACCTCGCGGCCTGCTTCGCCGTCCGCACCGAGGTCTTCGTCGTCGAGCAGGGCGTTCCGGAGGCGGTGGAGTACGACGCCTACGACGCGCAGGCCGTCCATGTGCTGGCCGTCGGCCCGGACGGCCCCCTGGGCACCGGCCGGCTGCTGTACGGCGAGGCCGCCCGCGGCAAGACCGGCTCCCCGGAGGTCGGTTCGCTGGGCCGGCTGGCCGTACTGAAGGCCGCCCGCGGCCTCGGGGTCGGCGCGGCGCTGGTCCGCGCGATCGAGGCGGAGGCGGCCCGGCTGGGCCTCACCGCGGTGGACCTCGGTGCCCAGACGCATGCGCTGGGCTTCTACGAGCGGCTCGGCTACGTGGCGTACGGCCCGGAGTTCGAGGACGCGGGCATGCCGCACCGCGCGATGCGGCGCACCCTCGCGTAGCACCCTCATGTGAGCGAGCGAACCCGGCACGCCTGGCAGGGTGGGGGAGTGGATCAGCTTCTGCTTCTCTTCGTGCTGCTGCTCGGCGCGGTGGTCACCGTGCCCCTCGGGGACCGGCTGGGGGTGCCCGCGCCGGTGCTGATGACCATCGCCGGGGTGGTGCTGGCCCTGGTGCCGGTGGTGCCGAACGTCGACATCCCGCCCGATTACATCCTGCCGCTGGTGCTGCCGCCGCTGCTCTACGCCTCCGTACAGCGGACTTCCTGGCGGCAGTTCGCGGCCAATGTGCGGCCGATCCTGCTGCTGGCCGTGGCCCTGGTCTTCGTCACCACCGCCGCGGTCGCCGCGGTCGCCCACGCCGTGGTGCCGGGTCTGCCCCTCGCCGCCGCGGTGGCGCTCGGCGCGCTGGTCGCCCCGCCCGACCCGGTCGCGGCCACCGCCGTCGCCGGTTCGCTCGGACTGCCCCGGCGCATGGTGTCGATCCTGGAGGGCGAGGGCCTGTTCAACGACGTGACCGCGATCGTGCTGTACCACGTCGCCATCGCGGCCGCCGTCAGCGGCAGCTTCTCCTGGCCCGCCGCCCTCGGCGAGTTCGTGCTGTCCGCGGTCGTCGCGGTGGCCGTCGGACTGGCGCTCGGCTGGGCCGCGAACCGGCTGATGGGCCGGCTCGACGACGCCACCCTGCAGATCGGGCTGACCCTGCTGGTGCCGTTCGTGTCGTACGTCCTCGCCGAAGAGCTGCAGGGCTCCGGGGTGCTGGCCGTGCTCACCACCGCACTGTTCCTCGCCGAGTACGCGAGCGACGCCGACGACGTCCTCGGCCGGCTGGCCGGGCACACGTTCTGGGAGGTCGTCGACATGCTGGTCACCGGTGTGGCGTTCGGGCTGATCGGGCTGGAGCTGCACAACGTGTTCGGTTCGGCGGACGAGCGCTGGGGCGAGATGGCCGGCTGGGCGGCCGCCGTGGTCGCGGTCGTGGTCGGCGTACGGCTGCTGTGGCTGCTGCCGGCGTCCTGGCTGGCGAAGAAACTGCACAAGCGGCGCGACTACGACGAGGAGATCCCGCTGAGCTGGCGGGAGAGCGTGGTGATGTGGTGGGCCGGGATGCGCGGGGTGGCCTCGGTGGCCCTGGCGCTGGCCATCCCGTTCCGGACCGAGAGCGGGGAAGCCTTCCCGGCCCGGGACGAGATCGTCTTCATCGCCTTCGCGGTAATCATGGCCACGCTGGTGGTGCAGGGCCTCACGCTGCCGTGGCTGGTGCGGCTGCTGGGCGTGGAGGCCGACACCGATGCGGAGCGGGAGTTCCGGCGGCACCTCGCGATCCGCGCGGCCAAGGCGGCGAAGCAGCGGCTGAAGGAGATCGAGCAGGCCGAGGACCTCCCCGAGGACCTCGTCGAGCAGCTCCACCGGCGCGCGTACGACGTGGGGGCGCGGATCAGCCCCGACATGGTCGACGAGGAACGCCGGGAGGCGTACGCGAAGCGGGTCGAACGGCTCCGCGACATCCAGCGCATCCAGCGCGAGCTGATGTCCGCGGCCCGCCACGAGGTCCTCTCGGCCCGCAGTGAACCGGGCGCGGACCCGGAGATCGTCGACCGGGTCCTGCGCTACCTCGACGTCCGCAGCCTGCGCTGAACGCCGGGGGTGTCCACCGGACCCCTCAAGCGGCCAGTGCCCGCAGCAGGCGTACGTACGGTGACCAGCGGGCCGGGCGGGCCACCGTTCCCGTGCAGGCGAGTTCGGCGCGGTCCAGGCTGTCCTCCAGGCAGGCGTCGTGCATCGGCCGCCAGGCCAGCGGCCAAGTGATGCGGGCCGGGCCGCTGGTGGTCATCGCCAGGGTGTGCCTCAGTACGGTGCGCTCCGCGTCGACGGGCAGGACGGCGAACTCGTGGAAGCCGTCGAATCCGCGCGGCCCGCTGAACGCGAACCGGATCCAGGTGCCGGGCACGTAGGCGTCGACGGTGTAGCGCACCGGGCCGTGGCCGCCGGCCGCGCCGGCGGCCAGGGGGCCGTCGAACTCCATCCGGGGCCAGTCCAGGCCGGGCCACAACCGGTCCTCGTCCCCGCCGGCCAGGCTGTCGATGAGTGCACCGACCTCGCTCGCCCCGGCCGTCAGCAGGCGCTCGTGCACGTTGTAGACGCCCATGCGTCCTCCCCTCCGCTCGTATTAGAGAGAGTTCTCTAATTAATTGGAGGGTACTCTCTGATTCATGGCGAGACCACCCCGCTTCGACACCGACCAACTTCTCGACGCAGCCCTCCGCCTCGCCACCGCCGGCGGACCGTCCGCCGTCACCATGTCTGCGGTCGCCCAGGCGGTCGGCGCTCCGAGCGGCTCCGTCTACCACCGCTTCGCCGGCCGCACGGCCCTCCTTGCCGAGGTGTGGCTGCGGACCGTGGAGCGCTTCCAGGAGGGCTACTTCGCAGCGCTCCGCGATCAGACCGACCCGCGCAGGGCCGCCCGCTCGGCGGCCCGCCACGTCGTCGCATGGAGCCGGGCACATCCGGACGAGGCCGCCCTGCTCCTCTACGGCCCCGGGGACTTCGGCCGCGCCGACTGGTCCGAGGAGCACACCCGGCGCGCCGACGCCGGCAACGGCCGGGTGTTCGCCTCCCTCGGCACCCTGGCCGAGGCCCTCGGCGCGCGCGACCCGCGGGAGCAGGAACGCGTCGCCCTCGCCGTGGTCGACCTGCCGCTCTCCGTCGTCCGACGGCACCTGCGTGCCGGCGAGCCCCTGCCGCCGTACGCCGAGGAGCTCACCGAGGAGAGCACGGCCGCGCTCCTGGGCTGAAACCCGGAGGCACCGTCCCCCTACGAGCCGAAGGGCGCTATTCCGGGCGGCCTTCGGGGCCGGGGCCGGGGGCAGTGCCGGGGTCGGGGGCAGTGCCGGGGTCGGGGGCCGGGGAGGTCGTGATGCGGGGGAGGGCGTACGGGTGTTCCGCCGCCAGCCAGGCGATCAGGCGTTCCCGGACCGCGCAGCGCAGCGTCCACAGGTCGTCCGCGTCCTTCGCGGTGACCAGCGCCCGCACCTGGACGGTGTGCGGGGTGGTGTCGGTGACCACCAGCCCGCTGGACCGGCCGTCCCACTCCGGCAGGTCCTTCAGGATCCGCTCCAGCTTCGCCCGCATCAGCGGGATCGGCGCCCGGTGGTCCAGGTGCAGGAACACCGTCCCCGTCATCTCCGCCCCGCCGCGCGACCAGTTCTCGTACGGCTTCGATGTGAAGTAGGACACCGGCATGGTGATCCGGCGCTCGTCCCAGGTGCGGACCACCAGGAAGGTCAGGGTGATCTCCTCGACCGTGCCCCACTCCTTGTCCACCACCACGGTGTCCCCGATGCGGACGGTGTCGCCGAAGGCGATCTGCAGTCCGGCGAACAGGTTGCCGAGGCTCGACTGGGCCGCGATGCCCACCACGATGCCCAGCACACCGGCCGAGGCCAGCATGGACGCGCCGACCGTCCGCATCGTGGGGAACGTCAGCAGCATCGCGGCGATCGCCACGACCACCACGATCGCGGTCAGCACCCGCTTGATCAGTTCCACCTGCGTGCGGACCCGCCGCACCCGCGCCTCGTCCGTGTTGCCGGCCGCATACCTGGCGTACGAGGCCTCCACGACGGTGTCGGCGATCCGCAGCAGCAGCCAGGCCGCCGCGCCGATCACCACCAGGGTCAGCAGCTGTCCGAGTCTGCCCGGGTCCCGGAGGAACCCCTTGGCTCCCGCGGCGCAGGCGAGGAGCAGCAGCGGAGGCAGACTACGGCGGAGCAGCAGCGAACGGAGCACGGTCTCCATGCCTCCGACCGTAGCCGACCGCCGTCACCGGCTGCTGGCACGATGGGCACATGAACATCATCCTTTTCCACTCGACGTACGGGCTGCGGCCCGCCGTGCACGCGGCCGCCGACCGGCTGCGTGCCGCCGGCCACCGGGTGCAGGTGCCCGACCTCTTCGAGGGCCGGGTCTTCGAGACGGTCGGGGAGGGCATGGAATTCCAGGAAGAGGTGGGCCGCGACGAGCTGCTCAAGCGGGCGGTGCTCGCCGCCGCTCCCCACTCCGACCAGGGCCTGGTCTACGCCGGCTTCTCCTTCGGCGGCTCGGTCGCCCAGCAGTTGGCGCTCGCCGACGAGAAGGCCCGCGGGCTGCTCCTGCTGCACGGCACCGCCGACATCGCCGAGGACGCGGCGGTGGACGAGCTGCCGGTGCAGCTGCACATCGCGGACCCGGACGTGTTCGAGCCGCACGACTGGCTGACCGCCTGGTACCTGCGGATGCAGCGGGCGGGCGCGGACGTGGAGGTCCACCGCTACCCGGGCGCCGGGCACCTGTTCACCGACCCGGACCTGCCGGACTACGACGCGGAGGCCGCCGAGCAGACCTGGCGGATCGCGCTCGGCTTCCTCGACTCCATCGAGTCCATCGAGGCCGACAACTCCTAGTCGCCCGCCGGTCCGTCGCTCAGTCGTGCCGGCAGCGGCCGCCCGGTGCGGTGGCCGGCGGCGTGCACTGGTAGCCGTAGTCGGCCCTGCTCCCGCTGAGCCAGCGGCCGATGCACTGGTTGGCGGTGGTGCGGCCGCGCTGGGCGCAGAAGGCGAGGGCCGCCCGACCGTCGGAGAAGGGGCCGGGGGCGTAGACCACCCAGTAGCCGGGGTTCAGGGAGCCGTAGTCCCCGCTGCGCAGCAGCTGCGCCTCGGGGACGGTGGCACGGACGGCCGCCAGCCGCCGGTCGCGGGCGGCGGTGCCGGAGCTCTCCGGCTCCGAGTACAGCTGGGCGATCCAGCGTCCGGCCGGCGGGGGAGTGGCCGAAGGAGCGGGCGTCAGCGCGGCTGTTCGTGTCGGTGTGGGCGAGGGCGTAGGGGAAGGGGACGGTGGGGGTGTCGGGTTCGGGGCTCCGATCGGGTCCCCGCTCGGACTCCCTGTCGGACTCCCGGCCGGACTGCCGGTCGGGCTGTGGCCCGGGGTTGTGGAGGCCGCCGGTGAGACGGTCCGGTTCCGGCCGTCGTCGCCGCCCTCCGCGCCCGGCTTGAACAGTGCGTACCCGCCGGCGCCGAGCAGCGCCAGGGCGAGCACGGCGGCGGCCGCGGCCAGCGGGGTCATCCGCTGCCCGGCCCGGCCGGCCGCCGGACCGGTGCCGTAGGGGCCGCTGCCGGAGCCGCCCGAACCGTCGGCGCCGCCGGAGCTACTGGAGCCGCCGGAGTTGCCGGTGCCGAGGGTCGGCAGGGAGTCCCGGGGCGTGGTGTCGTACGGGGTCACGGGTGAGGGTGTGGCCGGCGGGGTGGCCGGGGGCTGCGGCGGGCGCGGGGCCGGGCCGGGAGGCAGGGCGGGCGGCGGGGCGAACCGGCCGCCCGGCTGCTGCCGCGGATCGGAGGCCCGGTCGACCCGGGTGGGTTCCGGCGGCAGCGCGCCGCCCCCGGCCACCGCGGCCAGCATCGCGTCCAGCCGTTCCGCGTCCGGCCGCTGCGCCGGATCCCGGACGAGGACGGCGGCCAGTACGGACCCCAGCGGGCCGGCCCGGAGCGGCGCGGGCACCGGGTCGTCGAGCACGGCGGCGAGGGTGGCCAGGGTGGTGGCCCGGCGCATCGGGCTGACGCCCTCCACGCACACGTACAGCATCATGCCCAGAGACCACAGGTCGGAGGCGGGCAGATCGGCGCCCCGGATCCGCTCGGGCGCCAGGTATTCGGGTGTGCCGATGACCTCGCCGGTCAATGTGAGCGAGGTGGCGTCCTGCAGGGCGGCGATGCCGAAGTCGGTCAGTACGGCGGAACCATCCGACCGCAGCAGTACGTTGGCTGGTTTGACGTCCCGGTGGTGGATGCCGGCGGTGTGCGCGGCCCGCAGTCCGGAAAGCACCTCGCGGCCGATGCGGGCGGCCTCGGCGGGCCGCATCGGGCCCTGTTCCAGCTGCTGCTGGAGGGAGTTGCCGGGCAGCAGCTCCATCACCAGCCAGGGGTGCGGGTCCTCGTCCACGATGTGGTGGATGGTGACCACGTGCGGATGGCTGATCCGGGCCTGCGCCCGGGCCTCCCGCAACACCCGTTCGCGGAGCACCCGCAGGGTCTCCGGATCGTCCCGGCCGACCGGCGGCCGGACCTCCTTGACGGCCACATCGCGGTGCAGGGCACGGTCCAGCGCGCGCCAGACCGTGCCCATTCCACCGCTGCCGAGCCGCTCAAGCAGCTCGAACCGTCCGTCGATCACGTCCCCCGGCGCGCTCATGGCGCCAGGTTAGAGGAGACGGGAGGGTCTTCGCTCAGCCTGCGCGGTACGCGGTCCAGTGGCTCTTCATGCGGGCCACCTGGCCGGCGGTGAACTGGTACATGCACGCGTCGTACGTGTAGTCCATGAAGTTGTGGATCGGGTCCGCGCCGGTCTTGCTGGCGCAGGAGTCGCGGCCGGTCGGGCACTCGTACGCGGCGCTCTTCTCGGCCGGGGTGTCGGCGACGGAGTCGCCGTTCCCGTTACAGCCGCCCTGGAAGGTGTGGTACAGGCCCATCCAGTGGCCGACCTCGTGGGTGCCGGTGTCGCCCTCGTTGTAGTTGGCCGCGGAGCCGCCCGGCAGCGAGGAGTCGAGCAGCACCACGCCGTCCATGCTCGGCTGCGAGGTGTAGGAGCTCGGGAAGGTGGCCCAGCCGAGCAGCCCGCCGGAGAGGTTGGCGGTGTAGATGTTCAGCGCGCCCGCGCCGCCCTTGCGGAGGGTGCTCTTCATGGTCTTCTCGGCGGTGGAGCCGGAAGCCAGGTTGTACCAGGAGGCGTTGTCCGTGTAGTCGGTCGAGGCCAGGGAGAACTGGTAGCCGCTGTTCACGTTGCCGGTGCCCTGCCCGCCGAAGGCGGAGTTGAGCACGGCCAGCTGGTTGTTGACGTCGGTCGCGGTCAGCTTGCCGGCGGTGCCGGAGTGGATGACGTGGAAGTAGACCGGAATGGTGGTGAGGGCCTCGGCGGCGCGCAGGCTGCGCGGCTGCTGCTGCTTCAGGGCCTTGTCCAGCTTGACCTTGAGGTCCGCGTCCATGGCCTTGGCCTGGGCCTCGGTGACCTCGTTGGGCTCCGCAACGTGGTGGTCCTTGGGGCGGGCCACCCGGGCGTTGGCCGGAGCGTCGGCCTCCTCGACGCAGACCTCGGCGGGGGTCTTGGCTGCGGCGATCGTGGTCGGGCCGGAGAGGGGGGACAGCGCCAGGGCGCCGGCCAGAGCGGTCGCACCGATCAGGCGGCGGCGGAGAAGGGGGGATATGCGGGCAACAGCGCGCACGTGTGCTCCTCGCGGAAATAAGTGGGGGTGGCGGAGAATGATCTCCTCAACTGGCGCGAAGCTTACGTGGGCATGTCATCAAGCCGTCAAGACGTCTGCCGTAAAAGATTTGTTGCCGAAAATGCACAGCGGCGCCCGGACTGTGTCCGAACGCCGCTGTGGCCGCAAGATTGACGGTGCGTCAGTAAATGATCACCGCACCGGCTGGTTCACCCGCTCCACCTTCTGGGTACCGTTCAGCGTCCGGTACGACCGGGACCAGGCCGAGGTGGCGTCCTGCTTCGCCTTGTTCGACACCACGTAGTAGTCCATCTGCGACCGCTCCGCCGTCACGTCGAGCACGCCGTAGCCGTGCGCGTCCATGTCCAGCCACTTCACGTGCCAGTTGGCGCCCTTGATGGCCGTCTCCGCGACCAGCGAGGCCGTGTCGGCCGGCACGTGCAGGATGTCGTCCAGGTTGTCGGAGCTCACCGAGGTCACCACGAACTCCGTCGCCGCCGTGCCCGACTTCGGGTACGTCGCCATGTTGTTCGGGACCTCGTTCGCCCACGCCATGTGGATGTCGCCGGTCAGGAACACCGTGTTCTTGATGTTCTGCGAGGTCAGGTGGCCCAGCAGCTCCTTGCGGTCGTCCGTGTAGCCGTCCCACTGGTCCACATTGGCGGCTATGCCGCCCTGCGGCAGGCCGAGCAGCTTCGCCAGCGGCGCCATCAGGTGCGCGGGCAGCGAGCCGAAGGCCACGGGCGAGATCATCACCGAGGTGCCGACCAGCTTCCAGGTCGCCTGCGAGCCCGCCAGACCCGACTTGAGCCAGTCCAGCTGGGCGCGGCCGGTGATGGTGCGCTCCGGGTCGTCCACCGAGCCGCTGCCGGTCTTGACCTGCTGCGAACGGAACGAGCGCAGGTCCAGCAGGTGCAGGTCGGCCAGGGTGCCGAACTGCAGGCGGCGGTAGACGGTGCCGGCGATGGAGGTGCGGACCGGCATCCACTCGAAGTAGGCCTGCTTGGCGGCGGCCGCGCGGGCCGCCCAGTCGCCCTCGGTGCCCGGGGTGTGGTTGTCGGCGCCGCCGGACCAGGTGTCGTCGGCGAACTCGTGGTCGTCCCAGATCGCGACGACCGCGTGGGCCGCGTGCAGCGCCTGGAGGTCGGCGTCCGTCTTGTAGTGGCCGTGCCGGGACCGGTAATCGGCGAGCGTGGTGATCTCGTGCTTGGGCTCGTGCTGCCGCACCACGTACTTGGCCTCCGGGTAACCCCCGGTCTGGTACTCGTAGATGTAGTCGCCCAGGTGCAGGATCGCGTCCAGGTCGCTACGGGCGGCCAGGTGGCGGTAGGCCGAGAAGTAGCCCGACTCCCAGTTGGCGCAGGACACCACGCCGAAGCGGACGCCGGAGGTGGTGGTGTCGTGCGCCGGAGTGGTGCGGGTGCGGCCGGTGGGGGAGACCACCGAGCCCGACGTGCCCGCGGTGAAGCGGTAGAAGTACCCCGTCTGCGGCCGCAGTCCCCGTACGTCGGCCTTGACGGTGTGGTCGGTCGCGGCGGAGGCGGTCAGGCTGCCGCTCGCGACGATCCGGGAGAAGGCCTTGTCCTCGGCCACCTCCCAGCCCACCTGGATGTCGGGACCCTTGCCGGAGCCGGGAACGGCCTCGGCGGTGGGGGTGACGCGGGTCCACAGCAGGACCCCGTCGGGGAGCGGGTCGCCGGAGGCGACACCGTGCAGGAACGCCGGGGCGTTCTCGGCCGCGCGGGCCGTCCCGCCGGCGAGCGTCAGCGGGGCGAGGGCGGCGGTGGCCGCCGCGGCCAGGACGACCGTACGGCGGCGCGGCGAAGCCGCGGAAGAAAGGGGGAGTTGACTGGTCACGGATGATCATATTACCGACCGGTATGGCCACCCGAACACCCCTCGAACGGCAACGGGCGGGCGAACTCTCCGAGTCCGCCCGCCCGTTGGCCTGAACGTGTCGTTCGGCCCGTCGTCCAGCCGCCGTTCAGGCCGCTGGCCAGCCTTCGTTCAGCCCGTTCGGTCAGCCCTTGAGCGCCGCGTCGACGGTGGCCGTGAACGCCTCCGGCGTCTGCGGAACCTCGAGCTTCTTGCCGTCCATCCGCAGGGACGGCGTGCTTCCGACGCCGGCCGCGTCGAAGGTCTTCGACATCTCCAGCGCCCACCGGTCGTAGGTGCCGTTCTCCACCGCCGTCTTGAACTCGGCGTTGTTCTTCAGGGCGGCCACCCCGTCCGCCACCTTGATCAGGTAGTCGTCCTTGGCGAACTTGTCGACCGTCTCCTCCGGGTGGTTCGCCTTCGAGTACAGCGCCGCCTTGTACTCCATGAACGCCTCGGGGCTGACGTTGAGCGCCGCGCCCAGCGCGCTCAGCGCGTTCTTCGAGCCCTCGCCGGGGGCGGCCTTGTCGATGAAGGTCGCGCCGACGTACCGGAGCTTGTACTTGCCGGCGTCGACGTCCTGCTTGATCTGGCCGCCGACCGCCTGCTCGAAGGAGGCGCAGGCCGGGCAGCGCGAGTCCTCGTACAGCTCCAGGGTCTTCTTGGCGTCTTTCTTCCCGATGACGACGGTGGTGCCGTTCTCGCCCTCGGAGTTCTTCGGCTTGACCAGCTCCGCCGTGGCGGCCTTCTCCCAGGCGTCCGGCTTGGTCATCTCCATGACCAGGTAGCCGATGCCGCCCGCCAGGGCGAGCACGCCGACGACCGAGCCGGCCACGATGGCCTGCCGGCGGGCCTTGTCCTTCTTCGCCTGCAGCTCGCGCTCCTGGCGCAGCCGTTCGCGGGCAGCCGCCTTGTTGGCCTTGTTGTTGCGTGCGCTCATGGTGGTACTCCGTGGGTGATTCAGATGAGGGGTGGGGTGCTGCCGTACGTCCGTCAGGCGCCGGACGGCGCCGCGACCGGTACGGGAGGACCCCGCCGTCCCACGGAGTGCGCGGGGAACCGGCTACGGGTCCACGCACCCGCCGGGGCCGGCCGGACGGCCCGCCGGGCCGGGCCGGTGACCGCCGCGGAACCGGCGGCGACGGCGAGCAGCAGCGGCCGGAACGCCAGTGCGCCCACCGCCCGCAGGAGCCGGCCCAGCGCCCGCTCGCCCTGCCGCAGCCACAGTGCGGCCAGCAGGCCCACCGAGACGTGGACGGCCAGCAGCAGCCAGGGGGTCCACGGGCCGGGGGCGGCGAGCAGCGCCGCCGGGTCGCCGACGGGCCCGGCCACCTCGGCCAGCGGGCCGCCCAGCGGCGGCCCGCCGCACAGCCCGTCCAGCCCCAGGGCCCGCAGCGGCCCGGCGACCGGGCCGCCCGCCGGCCCGTAGCAGACGTGCTGGCCGACGGTGAAGGCCGTGTCCGCCGCCAGCTCCAGCGGCACCAGCAGCCCGGCAATCGCGCCGAAGCCCCGCTCCCGGCCGGCCAGCGCGTAGGCGATCGCGAAGACCGCCGCGAAGGCGCCGAGGACCAGCGAGGGCGGCAGCGGCACCCGGGACATCAGGACGTGCGAGCCGGCCGAGAGCAGCACGACGAGCGCGCTGAACAGCGCGGCCCGCACGGCCCTCAGTCGTACCCCTGATATGTCCATCGCCGCGAGTTTGCCACGAGTCCCTGTGAAGGACGGTGTCAGGTCCCGGTCAGAGGCCGCGGTCGGGGGGTGAGCCGGCCGTTGCGGAACAGGTCCACGAAGATCTGGTGGTCCGCGCGGGCCCGGGCCCCGTAGGCGTGCGCGAAGTCGACCAGGAGCCCGCCGAACCCCTCCTCGTCCGCCGCGATGGCCGCGTCGATGGCCCGCTCCGTGGAGAACGGCACCAGCGAGTGGCCGCTGCCGTGCTCGTCCGCCGACGCGTGCATGGTCGCCGTCGCCCGCCCCAGGTCCGCGACCACCGCCGCGATCTCCTCCGGGTCGTCGATGTCCGACCAGTCCAGGTCCACCGCGTACGGGGAGACCTCGGCGACCAGCTGCCCGGCCCCGTCCAGCTCCGTCCAGCCCAGCCACGGGTCGGCATGCGCCTGAAGCGCCCGCTGGGAGATCACCGTGCGGTGCCCCTCGTGCCGGAAGTACTCGCGGACCGCCCGGTCCGTGATGTGCCGGGACACCGCCGGGACCTGCGCCTGCTTGAGGTAGATCACGACGTCGTTCTCCAGGGCGTCGCTGTGGCCCTCCAGCAGGATGTTGTACGAGGGCAGGCCGGCCGAGCCGATGCCGATGCCCCGGCGGCCGACCACGTCCTTGACCCGGTAGGAGTCGGGCCGGACCAGGGACTCCTCCGGCAGCGTCTCCAGGTACCCGTCGAAGGCCGCGAGGACCTTGTAGCGGGTCGCCGCGTCCAGCTCGATCGAGCCGCCCCCCGCCGAGAAGCGGCGCTCGTAGTCCCGTATCTCCGTCATCGAGTCGAGCAGCGAGAACCGGGTCCGCGAGCGGGCCGCGCGCAGGGCCTCCAGCAGCGCGCCGTCGGCGGTGTCCAGGGTGAAGGAGGGAACCTCCTCGTGCTTGGCGCCGGTGGCCAGCCGGTGGATCCGCTCCCGGTAGGCGGCCGCGTAGACCCGCACCAGACCGCTTATCTGCTCGTCGCTGAGCGCCTTGGTGTAGCCGATCAGGGCGATGGAGGCGGCGAACCGCTTCAGGTCCCAGGTGAAGGGGCCGACGTACGCCTCGTCGAAGTCGTTGACGTTGAAGATCAGCCGGCCGTTGGCGTCCATGTACGTGCCGAAGTTCTCGGCGTGCAGGTCGCCGTGGATCCACACCCGGCCGGTCCGCTCGTCCAGGTAGGGGCCGCCGTGGCGGTCGCGCTCCAGGTCGGCGTAGAACAGGCAGGCGGTGCCCCGGTAGAAGGCGAAAGCGGAGGCCGCCATCTTCCGGAACTTCACCTGGAAGGCAGCGGGGTCGGCGGCGAGCAGCTCACCGAACGCGGTGTCGAACACGTCGAGGATCTGCTCGGCGCGCTGCTCGTCTGTCGTCTCGGGGACCGCCATGGGTGGTGCCTCCTGGTGCGCGGGTCTTCTGGCTCTTGCAACGCCCGACGCTATCGTTCCGTGCCCGCGATCAGTCACCCGCTCGACGTAGGATTCGAAGCTGTCCCCACGCCCACCCGTCGCCCGACCACCGCCCCTCATCGGGGCGCTTCGCGCCGCTGCATTTCCCGGAGGTCTGCCGTCGTGACCAAGACGCCGTTCACGCACCTGCACGTCCACACCCAGTACTCGCTGCTGGACGGTGCCGCGCGGCTGAAGGACATGTTCAACGCGTGCAACGAGATGGGCATGACCCACATCGCGATGTCCGACCACGGCAACCTGCACGGTGCGTACGACTTCTTCCACTCCGCCCAGAAGGCCGGGGTCACGCCGATCATCGGCATCGAGGCGTACGTCGCGCCCGAGTCCCGGCGGAACAAGCGGAGGATCACCTGGGGCCAGCCGCACCAGAAGCGGGACGACGTCTCCGGCTCCGGCGGTTACACCCACAAGACCATCTGGGCGGCGAACGCCACCGGCCTGCACAACCTCTTCCGGCTGTCCTCCGACGCCTACGCCGAGGGCTGGCTGACCAAGTGGCCCCGGATGGACAAGGAGACCATCAGCCAGTGGTCCGAGGGGCTGATCGCCTCCACCGGCTGCCCCTCCGGCGAGCTGCAGACCCGGCTCCGCCTCGGCCAGTTCGACGAGGCCCTGAAGTCGGCCTCCGAGTACCAGGACATCTTCGGCAAGGACCGCTACTTCCTGGAGCTGATGGACCACGGCATCGAGATCGAGCGCCGGGTCCGCGACGGCCTGCTGGAGATCGGCAAGAAGCTCGGCATCCCGCCGCTGGTGACGAACGACTCGCACTACACCTACGCGAGCGAGGCCGCCGCCCACGACGCCCTGCTCTGCATCCAGACCGGCAAGAACCTCTCCGACCCGGACCGCTTCCGGTTCGACGGCTCCGGCTACTACCTGAAGTCGACCGAGGAGATGTACGCCATCGACTCCTCGGACGCCTGGCAGGAGGGCTGCGCCAACACGAAGCTGGTCGCGGACCAGATCGACACCGAGGGCATGTTCAAGTTCCGGAACCTGATGCCGAAGTTCGACATCCCGGAGGGCTACACCGAGGTCACCTGGTTCCGCGAGGAAACCATGCGGGGCATGCACCGCCGCTTCCCCGGGGGCATCCCCGAGGACCGCATGAAGCAGGTCGAGTACGAGATGGACACCATCATCTCGATGGGCTTCCCCGGCTACTTCCTCGTGGTCGCCGACTTCATCATGTGGGCCAAGAACCAGGGCATCGCGGTAGGCCCCGGCCGAGGCTCCGCGGCCGGCTCGATCGTCGCGTACGCCATGGGCATCACCGACCTCGACCCGATCCCGCACGGCCTGATCTTCGAGCGGTTCCTGAACCCCGAGCGCGTCTCCATGCCCGATGTCGACATCGACTTCGACGAGCGCAGGCGCGTCGAGGTGATCCGGTACGTCACGGAGAAGTACGGCCAGGACAAGGTCGCCATGATCGGCACCTACGGCACCATCAAGGCCAAGAACGCGATCAAGGACTCGGCGCGCGTCCTGGGCTACCCGTACGCGATGGGCGACCGCCTGACCAAGGCCATGCCCGCCGACGTCCTCGGCAAGGGCATCCCGCTCTCCGGCATCCTCGACCCCTCGCACCCCCGCTACGGCGAGGCGGGCGAGATCCGCGGGATGTACGAGAACGAGCCGGACGTGAAGAAGGTCATCGACACCGCCATGGGCGTCGAGGGCCTGGTCCGCCAGATGGGCGTGCACGCGGCCGGCGTGATCATGTCCAGCGAGACGATCACCGACCACGTGCCCGTCTGGGTGCGGCACACCGACGGCGTCACCATCACCCAGTGGGACTACCCGAGCTGCGAGTCGCTCGGCCTGCTGAAGATGGACTTCCTGGGCCTCCGCAACCTCACGATCATGGACGACGCCGTCAAGATGGTGAAGGCCAACAAGGGGATCGACATCGATCTCCTGGCCCTCCCGCTCGACGACCCCAAGACCTTCGAGCTGCTCGGCCGCGGCGACACCCTCGGTGTCTTCCAGTTCGACGGCGGGCCCATGCGCTCCCTGCTGCGCCTGATGAAGCCCGACAACTTCGAAGACATCTCCGCCGTGTCGGCCCTCTACCGGCCGGGCCCGATGGGCATGAACTCGCACACGAACTACGCGCTGCGCAAGAACAAGCAGCAGGAGATCACCCCGATCCACCCGGAGCTGGAGGAGCCGCTGCGGGAGGTCCTGGACGTCACCTACGGCCTGATCGTCTACCAGGAGCAGGTGCAGAAGGCCGCCCAGATCATCGCCGGCTACTCGCTCGGCGAGGCCGACATCCTCCGCCGCGTGATGGGCAAGAAGAAGCCCGAGGAGCTGGCGAAGAACTTCGTCATCTTCGAGGCCGGCGCGAAGAAGAAGGGCTTCAGCGACCAGGCCATCAAGGCCCTCTGGGACGTGCTGGTCCCGTTCGCCGGCTACGCCTTCAACAAGGCGCACTCCGCCGCCTACGGACTGGTCTCGTACTGGACCGCCTACCTCAAGGCGAACTACCCGGCCGAGTACATGGCCGGCCTGCTCACCTCGGTCAAGGACGACAAGGACAAGTCCGCGATCTACCTGAACGAGTGCCGGCGCATGGGCATCAAGGTGCTGCCGCCGAACGTGAACGAGTCGGAGTCGAACTTCGCCGCCCAGGGCGACGACGTGATCCTCTTCGGCCTCACCGCGGTGCGCAACGTCGGCCAGAACGTCGTGGACTCGATCATCAAGACGCGGAAGTCGAAGGGGAAGTACACCTCCTTCCCCGACTTCCTCGACAAGGTCGAGGCCGTGGTCTGCAACAAGCGGACCATCGAGTCGCTGATCAAGGCCGGCGCCTACGACGAGATGGGCCACACCCGCAAGGGCCTGGTCGCCCACCACGAATCGATGATCGACAACGTGGTGGCGGTCAAGCGCAAGGAGGCCGAGGGACAGTTCGACCTGTTCGGCGGCATGGGCGACGAGGAGAGCAGCGAGCCCGGCTTCGGCCTCGACGTCGAGTTCTCCGACGTGGAGTGGGAGAAGTCCTACCTGCTCGCCCAGGAGCGCGAGATGCTCGGCCTGTACGTCTCCGACCACCCGCTCTTCGGCCTGGAGCACGTCCTCTCCGACAAGACGGACGCCGGCATCTCCCAGCTGACCGGCGGAGAGCACTCCGACGGCGCGGTCGTCACCATCGGCGGCATCATCTCCGGCCTGCAGCGCAAGATGACCAAGCAGGGCAACGCCTGGGCCATCGCCACCGTCGAGGACCTGGCCGGCTCCATCGAGTGCATGTTCTTCCCGGCCACCTACCAGCTGGTCTCCACCCAGCTGGTCGAGGACACGGTCGTGTTCGTCAAGGGCCGCCTCGACAAGCGCGAGGACGTCCCCCGGCTGGTCGCCATGGAGATGATGGTCCCCGACCTGTCCTCGGCCGGCACCAACGCCCCGGTCGTCCTCACCATCCCCACCGTCAAGGTCACCCCCCCGATGGTCACGCGGCTCGGTGAGATCCTGCGCCACCACAAGGGCAACACCGAGGTCCGGATCAAGCTCCAGGGGCCGCGCACCACGACCGTGCTCCGGCTCGACCGGCACCGGGTCCAGCCGGACCCGGCCCTCTTCGGCGACCTGAAGGTGCTGCTCGGCCCGTCCTGCCTGGCCGGCTGACGGCCGTACGCACGACGTCCGTACTGCGACATCTTTACTGCGACGTTCGTACTGCGAGGTCCGTACGCCCATACGGACGCGCGCGCATGCGAGGGCGCCCCCGATACGTGACGGGGGCGCCCTTCGCGCACTGCGCAAGCAGGCCTTCAGTTGTGGCCGAACTTCTTCCCCTTGCGCTTGTGCGCCATCTCGATCGGACTCGGAGCCGAGGAAGAGGGCGTGGCAGAGGTTTCCGCCGAGCTCTTCGCGTCCTGGCCCGAGGGGCGGGACTGCTGCTTCGAGGGCTGCTGGCGGTTCTTGTTCTTGGCCATGGTGAAGCCTCCTGAGAAGGGTGTAGGGGCCAGGGCCGCCTTCACACTCACACACCGCCAGAAAACCCGCATTTTGGATCATTACCGTGCGTAGCCGAGGTGCTTTCTCCGGCCGTCCGCGGGATCCGCCACGCCGATGATCGAGTTCCGGACGTCAACACCCTTACGGTCGGGCAGACTCGGGGAAAAGCAGGGCTCTCACGGAAGAGGGTGGAAAGCGTGGACCGCTGCGTCGTCCTGGTGGACGCCGGCTATCTGCTGGGCGCCGCCGCGAGTCTTCTCGCAGGGGAGCCCTCCCGCTCCCGCATCACCGTCGACCACGCCGCCCTCATCCAGGGCCTGCGAGAACGGGCCGAAGCCGACACCGAACAGCCCCTGCTCCGCATCTACTGGTTCGACGGCGCACCCGACCGGGTGCCGCAGCCCGAACACCGGCGGCTGCGCGTGATGCCCCGGGTCACCGTCCGGCTGGGCGCCCTGACCCGCAGCGACGGCCGCTGGGCCCAGAAGGGCGTGGACGCGGCCATGCACGCCGAGCTCACCGAACTGGCCAGAAACCGCGCCTGCTCCGACGTGGTCCTGGTCACCGGCGACGGCGACCTGCTGCCCGGGCTGATGTCCGCGAAGGAGCACGGGGTCGCCGTCCACCTGTGGGCCGTCCAGGCCGCCGACGGGGATTACAACCAGTCCGAGGACCTCGTCGCCGAAGCCGACGAACGCCGGGTCCTCGACCGGTCCTGGATCACCCGGGCCGTCCGCGCCAAGGACCTCACCGGGCTCTGCCCGCCACCGCCCGCCCCCCGCCCCGAGATCGCCGCCATCCTCTCCGCGCCCCTGCCGGAGGCCGCCCTCGCCGAAGCCGCACGCAACGGCTCCGTCCCGGCCGGCCCCGGACTCCCCGGCCGCCCCGAGAGCCCCAGCAGCCCCGGCACCCCGGACCGGAACGACACCGCCACCGTCCCGGAACCCGCCGGAACCGGCGCGGCCACGGCGGCCGGAGCCGGCCGGACCGTCCCCACCCCCAAGGACCTCGCCGGGCTCCGCGCGGCCGCCGCCCCCGCCCCCGCCGGACCGGGAGCCGCCCCGGCGAACGGGCAGCCGCCCGCCGGCAGCGCGCTGCGCTGGTCCTCCGACAAGGGCTGGATCGACCGGGCCGGCCCGCTCGGCGAACCCGCCGAAACCGCCTCACTGCCCACCCTCGCCCAGCTCACCAGCGCCGAACAGCGCTGGGCCGACCGCGAGGAGGACATCACCACCGTCGGCGGCGACCCCTTCGAGGTCGGCCAGGTCTTCGCCCGCCGCTGGATCGAACGCCTCCCCGAGACCGTCCACGTGCAGAAACTCTCCACCCTGTACCCGCGGATCCCGCACCGCATCGACGGCGAGCTGCTCCGCTACGCCGCTCGGTTCGGGCTGCTCGCCCACAAGGACGACCAGATCGACGAGCACGACCGCTACGCCATCCGGGCCGGCTTCTGGCGCGAGATCGACGTACGGGCCGCCGCCGAGCACGTCGCCGCGCCGGTGACCCCGGGGGCCGGGGAGGCGCCGTAACCCCGTAGGCTGCTCCCTCGTGAGTACGGGCACGGCAGGGGCGGAACACGGCACGGCAGGAGCCGCCGGGGCCGACGCTGTCTGCGTGGTCCGCGACCTGGTCAAGACCTACCCGGCCGTCCGCGCCCGGCGCGGCGCCCCGGCGCTGCCCGAGACCCGCGCCACCGACGGCGTCTCGCTGGAGGTCCAGCGCGGCGAGATCTTCGGCCTGCTCGGCCCCAACGGCGCCGGCAAGTCCACCCTCGTGCGCCAGCTGACCGGCCTGCTGCGCCCGGACGCCGGCTCCGTCGACCTGCTCGGCCACGACCTCGTACGCCACCCCGAACGGGCCGCCCGGCTGCTCGCCTACCTGGGGCAGGAGTCCACCGCCCTGGACGAGCTCACCGTCGCCCTCGCCGCCGAGACCACCGGCCGGCTGCGCGGACTGTCCGCGCCGGCCGCCCGCGCGGCCCGGGACGCGGTCCTGGACGAACTCGGCCTGACCGGCATCGCCGGCCGGCCGCTGAAGAAGCTCTCCGGCGGACAGCGCCGGCTGGCCTGCTTCGCCGCCGCACTGGTCGGCGAACGCCCGCTCCTCGTCCTCGACGAGCCGACCACCGGCATGGACCCGGTGGCCCGGCGGGCCGTCTGGGCCGCGGTGGACCGGCGGCGGGCGGAATGCGGCAGCACGGTGGTGCTGGTCACCCACAACGTCATCGAGGCGGAGACCGTCCTGGACCGGGTCGCGGTCGTCGACCAGGGCCGGGTCATCGCCTGCGACACCCCCGCCGGACTGAAGGCGCAGTTCTCCGACGAGGTCCGGCTGGAGCTGGTCTGGCGCGAGCGGGCTCCGCTGGACGTGCCGGACGTCGCGGCGCTGGCGCCGCTGGCCGCGGAGGCCGGGCGCAAGTGGGTGCTGCGGCTGGGCCCGGAGGAGGCGCGGGCCGCCGTCGCCGCGGTCACCGGCGGGCCGGCCTTCGCGGCACTCGACGACTTCACGCTGGCGACGCCCAGCCTGGAGGACGTGTACCTGGCCCTCGGCGGCCGCATGAAGGGCCTGGTGAAGTCATGACCGCGCGTACGAGCGTGCCGCCCGTGCCGGTCGAGCCGGGGGCGGCGTCGGCGGCGCCGGGGCCGGCTCCGCTGGCGCCGCGGGCGAAGCTGCTGCCCGCGCTCGCCGCCGTGTACAGGGCACAGCTCTCCCGGGCCCGGGTGGCCCGGATACCGCTGCTGTTCGTGGCCACCTTCCAGTCCGTCGGGATCATGATCCTGATGCGCGGGGTCGTCGACGGGGGGTCGGGCACGGAGGCGCGGGCCGTGGTCGCCGGCTCGTCCGTCCTGGTCGTCGCCTTCGTCGCCCTCAACCTGCTGGCCCAGTACTTCGGCCAGCTCAGGGCATCCGGCGGCCTCGACCACTACGCCACCCTGCCGGTGCCGCCCGCCTCTGTGGTGCTGGGCGCGGCGGCGGCGTACGCCTCGTTCACGCTGCCGGGCACGCTGGTGACGGCGGTCTTCGGGTGCGTGCTGTTCGACCTCCCGATGGGCGGGCTGTGGATCCTCGCCGCCGTCGTGCCACTGGCCGGCGCGGCCCTGGCCGGCCTGGGCGCGGCGCTGGGACTGCTGGCCCCCCGCCAGGAGCTGGCCACGCTGGCGGGGCAGCTCGGGATGTCGGCGGCGCTGCTGCTGGGGGTGCTGCCGCCGGAACGCATGCCGACGCCGATCGTCTGGGCCCGGGACCTGCTCCCCTCCACCTACGGCGTGGAGGCCTTCGCCCGGACCTTCGCTCCGCACCCCGACTGGGGTGCGGTCGCCGTCGACCTGGGGGTCTGCGCGGCGGTGGCGATCGCTTCCCTGACAGCAGCCACCTGGTCCTACCGCCGAGCCGCCACCCGCTGACCGGCCCCGCCGCCGCTTGAGCCACCCCGGCCCGATGGTGCTTGAGCCACCCCGGCCCGCCGCCGCTTGAGCCACCCCGGCCCCGCCGGTACTTGAGCCCCCTCCAGCCCCGCCGGCGTTTGAGGCGCGGGGGTCCGGGGGCTGGCCCCCGGCAACGGCGCCGCACCCGACGGGCGGCCGCTGCGCGGAGCCTTTCCCCACCCCGGCCCTTCCCGAACTGGGGCTCCGCCCCAGACCCCGCTCCTCAAACGCCGGAGGGGCTGGGAAGTACCGCCCGGCGAAGCTGAATGCAGCCCGCGCGGCGTTTGAGCGCACCCGGCGCGGAGCGCCGGACGGGGGGCTGGGGGCTTGCCCCCAGTTTCGGGAAGGGGCGGGGTGGGGACAGCCCCGCGCAGCGGCCCTAGGCCGCGCGGCCGGCCCCGGCTCCGCCCCAGACCCCGCGCCTCGAAGGCCGGCGAGGCTGGAATGGCGCCTACGTCGGAGGGGTGTCGTGGACGTGGGGAGGGGGGTAGGCGGCCGGAGGGTCCGGTTGGGGGGTGCGGGGGGACCAGAGGGCCGTGAGGGCCAGGTGGGCGGCGACGGCTGCCATCGGCCACACCAGCAGCGCCCCGTGCGCCAGCAGCTCCAGCGGCGCATCGAACGGCACCCCCTTGCCCGCCGCCTTCGCCGACGCGACCAGGTCCCGCGAAGGCCCCAGCCACAGGCCGACCCGCCAGCCCGCCAGCGACGCGAAGACCGAGCCGAGGGCGAGGCCGACGACCAGGGCGACGCCGCCCCGCCGGCGCCACAGGAACACCGCGACCGCGCTCAGCACGCCCAGCCCCAGGGACAGCAGGAAGAAGGTGGCGTCGGCCCCGATCCTGGCCTCGCTCTCGGTGTCCTTGAGGAACACCGCCTCCCCGTTGGAGAAGTACTGCGCCCGGGGCGCGAGCCACACCCACAGCAGCCCCAGCAGCACCCCGGCCACGCCGACGGCGAGCGCGACGGCCGCCGCGTCGCGGATGTCCGCGGGGGTGGTGCCCGCCGAGGCGGTGGTCGAGGCGTCGGCAGGATCCCCGTCCGGGGAGGCCGGCGGCCGGAAGGGGTCGGCGGAAGGTTGCGGGGTCACGGCTTCGGTCACCCCCACATCGTGCCAGGTGGCCGGAGCCCGGGAGGAGCTAGGCCCGCCCGATCGGCGCCAGCACCGCCGAGGTGAGGGCCGCCAGGTCGGACGGAGTGAGTTCGACCTCCAGGCCGCGGCGCCCCGCCGAGACGCAGATGGTGGGGTGCGCGGACGCCGACGCGTCCAGAACGGTGCGCAGCCGGCGGCGCTGGCCGAGCGGCGAGATGCCGCCCCGGACGTAGCCGGTGGTCCGTTCGGCCAGGGCCGGGTCCGCCATCGCGGCCCGCTTGCCGTTCACCGCCGCGGCGAGCGCCTTCAGGTCCAGTGAACCGGCCACCGGGACCACCGCCACCGTCAGTTCGCCGTCCACGTCCGCGACGAGGGTCTTGAAGACCCGGTCGGGGGAGACGCCCAGCGCCTGCGCCGCCTCCTCCCCGTACGAGGCGTGGGCCGGATCGTGGTCGTAGCTGTGCACCGTGTGGGGGATGCCGGCCGCGCCGACCGCGGTCAGCGCGGGGGTGCCGGCCGAGCCGCCCTGCTTCGGCTTCTTCGCCATCGAGGTGACCTCAGTTCGGGCTCGTCGGGGCGAAGGTCAGGTCCACCGCCGGGAGCGACGGCAGGTGCCGGATCACCGCCGATTCGGTGCGCAGCAGTTTCAGCTCTTCCGCCAGCCTCGTCGCCGTGTCCGGCGCCTGGAGCAGCCGCTGCTTCGCCGGCACGTCCAGCACCGCCGCCGCCGCGACCAGGTAGGACACCACGGACGGGTCGTCGGGCAGCTCCACCCCGGTCGTCAGGGTGCGCTCGCGGGCGCCCGCCAGCCGCTTCTGGTAGTTCCGGAAGGCCCGCAGGACCCCTTCGGCCAGTGCTCCCGCGCCCTCTCCCTGGTCCTCCGGGAGTTCCTCCAGCTCGGCCACGAGGAAGGGGCCGCTCGCGTCGACGGAGAGGAGCCGGACCCGGGTGGTGCCGGTGGCCAGCACCTCGAAGCTGCCGTCCTCCCGTTCTCGGACGGACGCGGTGTCCGCGATGCAGCCCACCCGGTGGAACGCCTGGATCGGGTCCGCGCCGAAGCCCGCCGCCGGACCCCGGTCCGGCAGGGCCGTCTCGTCCGGCATGCCGGGTGCGGTCGCGGCGACCTCCCGCCCGTCGCGGATGGCGACGACGGCGAAGCGGCGCGGCTCCTCCTCGCCCGCCTTCAGCAGTTCGCGCATCATGGCGCGATAACGCTCTTCGAAGACGTTGAGGGGGAGCAGGAGTCCCGGGAACAGCACCGTGTTCAGCGGGAACAGCGGCAGGCGAACGGTGGTCACGAGCCACAGGGTAATGGCCGCGGGCCCGGAGCCGTCACCCCCGCCTCAGCAGGCGCGACGCACCCGCCGCCACCGTGGTGGCCAGGATCCACCCCAGCATGACCAGGGCCGCCGCCGCCCACTGCCAGCCGCCGACCAGCTTCCAGTGGCCCTGCTGGCCGAGATCGATCACCGGCAGCAGCAGGTCGACGGCGAACAGCACCGCGTTCCACTGCGGGTGTTCGCCCGGCTTGAGCGGCGCCGGGTGGTGGGAGGAGAACAGCACAGCGCCGGCCGCCCACAGCACCAGCATCCACAGCGCGGCCCGGCCCGGCCGGTACCCGTACGCCACCGTCCAGTCCTGCAGGTATCCCCAGGCCTTGGCGGCGGGCGGCAGGGTCCCGCGCCGCCGGCGTTGCTTGGCGAGCAGCACCTCCCGGGCGTCGGCGTCCTCCCCGCTGGCCCGCAGTACGGCGGCCAGCCGCTCGTACGGCTCCGGGGAGTACTCGACGGTGGCGGCCGTCACCCACTCCAGCCGCCGGATGAGCGGGAAGTGGCCGCGGGGCGCCAGGTTCTCGTAGACGAACCCTTCGATGGCCATCCGGCCGGGCCCCGGCCAGCTGGTGGTCAGGTCGACCAGCTTGACCACCTTGGCTCCGGACAGCACCACCCGGCCGCGGTCCGGCGCCTCGCCGACGAACCGGAGCTCCGGCGTCTGGATCCGCCGCAGCGAGACCTCCTGCTCCTCGGTCAGCCGGAACCGGGCCCCGTAGAAGTCGACGGCGTCCCCGAACCGGCCGTCGTCCAGCCGCAGCTCGCCCCGGCACTCGAAGTGCCGGGCCGGCCCGCCCCGGGTGGGGGTATTGCCCATGCCGTACGGGGGTGTGGAGGAGGGGTCGAGGGTGGCGGGGTCCACGGCGATCGACGTCAGGTACAAGGTCCGCTCCACGGTCAGCTGCGGGGCGTTCAGCGCCCGCCGCCCCCACTGGTTGACCAGCTTCGCGCCGCGCAGGCTCATCGACACCCCGACCTTGGCGCCGCGCATGCTCACCTCCCCGTACGCCTCGAGCATCTCGGCCTGCAGGTCCTGGGCGACGGCCAGCCCGTCGGCGGCTATGGCCCGCCCCTTGGAGTCCCGCTGTACGACGGCCTGGCTGATCAGCAGGTCCGTGCCGATCTGGGCGTCGGTCAGCCGGATCCCGCGGGCCACCCGGCAGCGCGGCAGGTGCAGGTCCCCCTCGGTGTGCAGCCGGGCCGCGTCCAGCCGGGGGATCGCGCACCGGACCAGCCGGAGCGTGGTGAACCGGGCCTCGGGCAGCTGGATCTCGCTGTCGAAGCGGCAGGCCTGGAGTTCCACGTACGGCTCCACCGTGCCCCCGGAGAGGTCGAGGCGGCCGGTGATCCGGACGCCCCGGAGCTTCAGCGAGGACACCCGGCCCGGCACCGGCGGCGGGCCGTGGAGCAGCAGCAGCGCCACCACCTGGGCCCGGACGCTGCGGTCCGGCCCCCAGCCGCGGTCCCCGAACGGGTCGTCGACCCCGGCGGCCCGCGCGCTGAGGTCGCAGACGCTGCCCGTGCGGAACGCCTGCCACATGCGCCGTTCGGGCGCGGTGAGATCCGCCGGCTCCTCGCCGGCGCGCACCTCGGTCAACGCGGCCCCCCTCCGCTCGTCCCCACCTGTACTCGAACGCTATCGGCCGGGTGTGACAGCCGGGACGTGTATCAGCCAGTGATACGGGCGAACGGTGGCGGGAGACGGTCTGAGAGAATTGGGACGTGATCTCTCGTATCGACCTGCGCGGCAACGCCCTCCCCGAGGGCGGCGCCCTGCGCGATCTGCTTCCCCGTGCCGAGTTCGACGTAGCGGCCGCCCTGGACAAGGTGCGGCCCATCTGCGAGGACGTCCATCATCGTGGCACGGCGGCGCTGATCGAGTACGCGCAGAAGTTCGACGGGGTCACCCTGGAGCAGGTACGGGTGCCCGCCGAGGCCCTGGAGAAGGCCCTCGCCGAGCTCGATCCGGCCGTCCGCGCCGCCCTCGAGGAGTCGATCCGGCGCGCCCGGATCGTGCACCGCAACCAGCGCCGCACCGAACACACCACCCAGGTGGTCCCCGGCGGCACCGTCACCGAGAAGTGGGTTCCGGTGGAGCGCGTGGGCCTCTACGCGCCCGGCGGCCGCTCGGTGTACCCGTCGTCCGTGGTCATGAACGTGGTCCCGGCGCAGGAGGCGGGCGTGGAGTCCATCGCGCTCGCGTCCCCGCCGCAGAAGCCCGCTTTTGAAGGAGACCCAGCCGGCGGGCTGCCGCACCCGACCATCCTGGCCGCGTGCGCGCTGCTCGGCGTGGACGAGGTGTTCGCCGTAGGCGGCGCCCAGGCCGTCGCGATGTTCGCGTACGGAACCGACGAGTGCGCGCCCGTCAACATGGTGACCGGCCCCGGCAACATCTGGGTGGCCGCCGCCAAGCGCTACTTCACCGGGAAGATCGGCATCGACACCGAGGCCGGCCCGACCGAGATCGCGATCCTCGCGGACTCCACGGCCGACCCGGTGCACGTCGCCGCCGACCTGATCAGCCAGGCCGAGCACGACCCGCTGGCCGCCGCCGTGCTGGTCACCGACTCCGCGGAGCTGGCCGCGGCCGTCGAGGCCGAGCTGGAGACCCAGGTCGCCGCGTCCAAGCACGTCGACGACCGGATCAAGCCGGCCCTGGCGGGCAAGCAGTCCGCGATCGTGCTGGTGGCGGACCTGGAGGACGGCCTGAAGGTGGTCGACGCCTACGGCGCCGAGCACCTCGAGGTCCAGACCGCCGACGCCGCCGCCCTGGCCGCCCGGGTCCGCAATGCGGGCGCGATCTTCGTGGGCCCGTGGGCCCCGGTCTCGCTCGGCGACTACTGCGCCGGCTCCAACCACGTGCTGCCCACCGGCGGCTGCGCCTGCCACTCCTCCGGCCTGTCCGTGCAGTCCTTCCTGCGCGGCATCCACATCGTCGACTACACGCGCGACGCCCTCGCCGAGGTCACCCACCACGTGGTGACGCTGGCCGAGGCCGAGGACCTGCCCGCGCACGGAGCCGCCCTCAAGGCGCGCTTCGGTTGGAAGGTGCCCACCGCATGACCGACATGACCGACATCGGCATCGACGACCTCCCCATCCGGGACGAACTGCGCGGCAAGTCCCCGTACGGCGCCCCGCAGCTCGACGTGCCCGTCCAGCTGAACACCAACGAGAACCCGTACCCGCTGCCCGAGGAGCTCGTGCAGCGGATCGCGGAGCGGGTCGCCGATGCCGCCCGCGGCCTCAACCGCTACCCCGACCGGGACGCGGTCGAGCTGCGCACGGAGCTGGCGAAGTACCTGACCCGCACCGGCAAGCACCCGGTCGGACGCGAGAACGTGTGGGCGGCCAACGGCTCCAACGAGGTCATCCAGCAGCTGCTGCAGACCTTCGGCGGACCCGGCCGCACCGCGATCGGCTTCGAGCCCTCGTACTCGATGCACGGCCTGATCGCCCGCGGCACCGGCACCGGCTGGATCTCCGGCCCGCGCAACGCCGACTTCACCATCGACGTGACGGCGGCCGCCCGGGCCATCGCCGAGCACGCCCCCGACGTCGTCTTCATCACCTCGCCCAACAACCCCACCGGCACCGCGGTCGAGGCCGAAACGGTCCTCGCCCTCTACGAGGCCGCCCAGGCCGCCAAGCCGTCCCTGGTGGTCGTCGACGAGGCGTACGTGGAGTTCTCCCACCGGGACTCGCTGCTGCCCCTCATCGAGGGCCGGCCCAACCTGGTGGTCTCCCGGACCATGTCCAAGGCCTTCGGCGCGGCCGGCCTGCGCCTGGGCTACCTCGCCGCGCACCCCGCCGTCGTGGACGCCGTACAGCTGGTGCGCCTGCCGTACCACCTGTCAGCCGTCACCCAGGCGACGGCACTGGCCGCCCTGGAGCACACCGACACCCTGCTCGGCTACGTCGAGCAGCTCAAGGCCGAGCGGGACCGGCTGGTCGCCGAACTGCGCGCGATCGGCTGGGACGTCACCGAGTCCGACGCGAACTTCGTGCAGTTCGGGACGTTCGAGGACTCCCACACCGCCTGGCAGCAGATCCTCGACCGGGGCGTCCTGGTCCGGGACAACGGCGTACCGGGCTGGCTGCGGGTCACCGCCGGCACCCCGGCCGAGAACGACGCGTTCCTGGAAGCGGTTCGCGCACTGAAGAAGGAGCAGCAGGCATGAGCCGCATCGGACGGGTCGAACGGACCACCAAGGAGACCTCGGTCGTCGTCGAGATAGACCTCGACGGCACCGGCAGGGTCGACGTCTCCACCGGCGTGGGCTTCTACGACCACATGCTCGACCAGCTCGGCCGCCACGGCCTCTTCGACCTCACCGTCAAGACCGAGGGCGACCTGCACATCGACTCCCACCACACCATCGAGGACACCGCCCTCGCGCTCGGCGCCGCCTTCAAGCAGGCGCTCGGCGACAAGGTCGGCATCTACCGGTTCGGCAACTGCACCGTTCCGCTGGACGAGTCCCTCGCCCAGGTCACCGTCGACCTGTCCGGCCGCCCCTACCTCGTGCACACCGAGCCCGAGAAGATGGCGCCGATGATCGGCGAGTACGACACCACGATGACCCGGCACATCCTGGAGTCCTTCGTGGCCCAGGCCCAGATCGCGCTGCACGTGCACGTCCCGTACGGCCGCAACGCCCACCACATCGTGGAATGCCAGTTCAAGGCCCTGGCCCGGGCCCTGCGCTACGCCTCGGAGCGCGACCCGCGCGCGGCCGGAATCCTGCCTTCCACGAAGGGCGCCCTGTAGTCGTGACCGGCCTCTCCACCGTCCTGATCGTCGTCGGCCTCTTCCTGGCCGGCGGCGTCTACTCCTTCCAGAAGCAGCAGATGCCGAAGTCGGTCGTCGTGCTGCTCGCCCTCGGCTCCGCGATGTGTCTGGTCGCCGGAGTCCTGCGAATCCAAGGAATCTGGGAATGAGCGCAGCCCGCCCCACCAAGAAGGTCGTGGTCTTCGACTACGGCTTCGGCAACGTCCGCTCCGCCGAACGCGCCCTCGCGCGGGTCGGCGCGGACGTCGAGATCACCCGCGACTACGACAAGGCGATGGACGCCGACGGCCTCCTCGTCCCCGGCGTCGGCGCCTTCTCCGCCTGCATGCAGGGCCTCAAGGAGGCCCGCGGCGACTGGATCGTCGGCCGCCGGCTCTCCGGCGGCCGCCCGGTCATGGGCATCTGCGTCGGCATGCAGATCCTCTTCGAGCGCGGCATCGAGCACGGCGTGGAGACCGAGGGCCTGGACGAGTGGCCCGGTACCGTCGAGCCGCTCAAGGCCCCGATCGTTCCGCACATGGGCTGGAACACCGTCGAGGCCCCGGCCGACAGCCAGGCCTTCGCCGGCCTGGACGCCGACGCCCGGTTCTACTTCGTGCACTCCTACGCCGTGCGCGAGTGGAGCCTGGAGGTCACCAACCCGGCGATCCGCGCCCCCAAGGTCACCTGGGCCACCCACGGAGAGCCGTTCGTCGCGGCCGTCGAGAACGCGGCCCTGTGGGCCACCCAGTTCCACCCCGAGAAGTCCGGTGACGCCGGCGCCCAGCTCCTCACCAACTGGATCGAGACCCTGTGATGCCCGAGTCCTCGAAGACGCTCGAGTTGCTCCCCGCGGTGGACGTCCGCGACGGCCAGGCGGTCCGCCTCGTCCACGGCGAATCCGGCACGGAGACCTCGTACGGCTCCCCGCTGGAAGCCGCCCTGGCCTGGCAGGCGGCCGGCGCCGAATGGCTCCACCTGGTCGACCTGGACGCCGCCTTCGGCACCGGTGACAACCGCGACCTGGTCGCCGGGATCACCCGCGCCATGGACATCAAGGTGGAACTGTCCGGCGGCATCCGCGACGACGCCTCCCTCGCCAAGGCCCTCGCCACCGGCTGCACCCGGGTCAACCTGGGCACCGCCGCCCTGGAGACCCCCGAGTGGGTCGCCAAGGTCATCGCCGAGCACGGCGACAAGATCGCCGTCGGCCTCGACGTGCGCGGCACCACCCTCAAGGGCCGCGGCTGGACCAGCGAGGGCGGGGACCTGTACGAGACCCTGGCCCGGCTGGACTCCGAGGGCTGCGCCCGGTACGTGGTGACGGACATCGGCAAGGACGGCACCCTGACCGGCCCCAACCTGGAGCTGCTCCGCAACGTCTGCGCCGCCACCGACAAGCCGGTCGTCGCCTCCGGCGGCGTCTCCTCGCTGGACGACCTGCGGGCCCTGGCCCAGCTGGTCCCGGCCGGCGTCGAGGGCGCCATCGTGGGCAAGGCGCTGTACGCCAAGGCCTTCACCCTGCAGGAGGCGCTGGAGGTGGTCTCGGCGTGAGCGAGCTCAAGCGCATCTCCTCGGGCGGTCCCTGGGAGGACGTGATCGCGTACTCCCGCGCCGTCGAGCTGCCCAACGGCATGGTGCTGGTGTCCGGCTGCACCTCGGTCGTCGACGGGCAGGTCGTCCCGGGCGGCCCGTACGACCAGACCGTCAACTCCTTCAACGTGGCCCTGGCCGCCCTGAAGCAGATCGGCCTCGGCGCGGAACACGTGGTCCGGACCCGCATGTACCTCACCCACGCGCGGGACGTCGACGAGGTGGGCCGCGCCCACAAGGAGCTCTTCGACGCCGCCCGCCCCGCCACCACCATGGTCATCGTCGCCGGTCTCGTCGACCCCAACCTGGTCGTCGAGGTCGAGGTCGAGGCCTACCGAGGAGAGTCCTCATGACCCTCGCCGTACGGGTGATCCCCTGCCTGGACGTGGACAACGGCCGGGTCGTCAAGGGAGTCAACTTCCAGAACCTGCGCGATGCGGGCGACCCGGTGGAGATGGCCAAGCTGTACGACGCCGAAGGCGCCGACGAGCTGACCTTCCTCGACATCACCGCGTCCTCCGGGAACCGCGAGACCACCTACGACGTGGTGCGCCGCACCGCCGAGCAGGTCTTCATCCCGCTCACCGTGGGCGGCGGCGTCCGTACCCCGGAGGACGTGGACAAGCTGCTGCGGGCCGGCGCGGACAAGGTCGGCGTCAACACGGCGGCCATCGCCCGCCCGGACCTCATCCGGGAGATCGCCGAGCGCTTCGGCCGCCAGGTGCTCGTCCTGTCGGTCGACGCCCGGCGCACCGCCTCCGGCTCCTTCGAGGTCACCACGCACGGCGGCCGCCAGGGCACCGGCATCGACGCGGTCGAGTGGGCGCACCGGGCGGCGGAGCTGGGGGCGGGCGAGATCCTGCTCAACTCGATGGATGCGGACGGGACCAAGGACGGGTACGACGTGGAGATGATCGCGGCGGTCCGCAAGCACGTGACCGTCCCGGTGATCGCCTCGGGCGGGGCCGGCAAGCTGTCCGACTTCCCGCCGGCCATTGCGGCGGGCGCGGACGCGGTGCTGGCCGCCTCCGTGTTCCACTTCGGCGACCTGCGCATCGCCCAGGTCAAGGACACCCTCCGCCAGGCAGGCCACCCCGTCCGCTAGCCCTCCTGCTGCGCCCCAGGCCCCCCACCCCCATGTCCCGTCAGCCGGGACACCCTCTGGCCTCGCCGGCGTTTGGCATTTCAGCCCCTCCGGCGTTTGAGGAGCGGGGTCTGGGGCGGAGCCCCAGGTCTTTCCAGCCCCGCCGGCGTTTGAGGCGCGGGTCCGGGCAGAGCCCGCCACGCGGCGGAGCCGCGTATCAGGTACTGCGGGAAGGGGCGGGGTGGGGGAAGGCTCCGCGCAGCTGCCGCCCGTCGGGTGCGGCGCCGTTGCCGGGGGCCGGCCCCCGGGCCCCCGCGCCTCAATCGCCGGCGGGGCTGGAGTTGCCTGCGGCAGCCCAGCCGTAAGGCCTGGCGGGGGGAGGTGCCCGGCGGGGCTGGAGGTGCCCTGCCGGGTGCGGCGCCGTTGCCGGGGGCCGGCCCCCGGGCCCCCGCGCCTCAATCGCCGGCGGGGCTGGAATTGCCGCTGCGCGGCAACCCAGCCGGCAGGGCCAGCGGGGAAGTGCCCGGCGGGGCTGAAATGGCCCCGCGGGGGTCAGATGCCGAGTTTGGTGGTGGTCAGGGCTGCGATGGCCTGCTTTTCGCCCTCCAGCTCGATCCTCGCCGCCGCCTGCCTCCCGAAGCAGAAGAGGGTCAGCTCCCCGGGCTCACCCGTGACCGTCACCACCGGCACCCCCTTCCGCGCCACCGCCGTCCGCCCGTCCGGCCGCCGCAGGACCAGCCCCACCGGCGAGCGGCGCCCGGTCAGGCGGGCCAGTTTCTCCAGGCGGGACCAGAGCGCGTCCGAGAAGACCGGGTCCAGCTCGCGCGGCGACCAGTCGGGCTGGGCCCGGCGGACGTCCTCCGCGTGGACGTAGAACTCCACCGCGTTCGCCGCCTCGTCGATCTGCTTCAGCGCGTACACCGACAGCTTCGGCGGCCCCGTCCGGATCAGCTGGATCAGCTCCTCGTACGGCTTGGCCGCGTACTCCGCCATCGCCCGGTCCAGCCGCTCCTTCAGCACCCCCAGCAGCAGCCCGCCCGCCGCATCCGGCCGCCGTTCCCGCACCACCACGTGCGCGGCCAGCTCACGGCAGGTCCAGCCGTCGCACAACGTGGGGGCCTCCGGGCCGGCCGCCTCCAACAGGTCCGCCAGCAGGAGGCGTTCACGCTTCGCATGGGTCGACATGGGGCCAAGCCTACGGCGGCGACTTGACAGATGCCCGCTCATCAGGCGGACAGCCGGCCGTACCCGGCACCACCGCGCGGCACAATGGCCCGCATGAGTACCACCCCCCGCCCGAGCAACCTCGACCCCGCCATCGCCGCCCGCCTCAAGCGGTCCGCGGACGGCCTGGTGCCCGCCATCGCCCAGCAGTACGACACCGGTGAGGTGCTCATGCTCGGCTGGATGGACGACGAGGCCCTGCACCGCACCCTGACCACCGGCCGCTGCACCTACTGGTCCCGCAGCCGCCGGGAGTACTGGGTCAAGGGCGACACCTCCGGCCACGTCCAGCACGTCAAGTCCGTGGCGCTCGACTGCGACGCCGACACCCTCCTCGTCAAGGTCGACCAGGTCGGCGCCGCCTGCCACACCGGCGCCCGTACCTGCTTCGACGCCGACGTACTGCCGATCTCCCACAGGTAAGGTCCCAGCTCATGGATCTTGAGACGTTCCGCAAACTCGCGAACGACCGCCGTGTCATCCCCGTCAGCCGCAAGCTGCTGGCGGACGGCGACACCCCGGTAGGGCTCTACCGGAAGCTGGCCGCCGAACGACCCGGCACCTTCCTGCTGGAGTCCGCCGAGAACGGCCGCTCTTGGTCCCGCTACTCCTTCGTCGGGGTGCGGTCCGATGCCACCCTCACCGTCCGCGACGGCCAGGCCCACTGGATCGGCACCCCGCCCGTGGGCGTCCCGGTCGACGGCGACCCGCTCGAGGCGCTCCGCCGCACCGTCGAGACCCTGCACACCCCCCGCGACCTGGCCGCCGGCATGCCCCCGTTCACCGGCGGCATGGTCGGCTACCTGGGCTACGACATCGTCCGCCGCCTGGAGCGCATCGGCGAGCACGGCACCGACGACCTCCAGCTCCCCGAGCTGACCATGCTGCTCACCTCCGACCTGGCGGTCCTGGACCACTGGGACGGCACGGTCCTGCTCATCGCCAACGCCATCAACCACAACGACCTCGACACCGGCGTGGACGAGGCCTACGCGGACGCGGTGGCCCGGCTCGACGCCATGGAGGCCGACCTGGGCCGCGCGGCGCCGTACGCCCCGACCCCGCTGCCCGCCTCCGAGCTGCCGGAGTTCTCGGCTCTGTGGGGCGGGAAGAAGTACCAGGACGCCGTCGAGGACATCAAGGAGCGGATCCGGGCCGGCGAGGCCTTCCAGGTGGTGCCCTCGCAGCGGTTCGAGACCCCGTGCAAGGCCTCCGCCCTGGACGTGTACCGGGTGCTGCGGGCCACGAACCCGTCGCCGTACATGTACCTGTTCCGGTTCGAGAACGGCTTCGACGTGGTCGGGTCGAGCCCCGAGGCCCTGGTCAAGGTCGAGGACGGGCGGGCCATGGTCCACCCGATCGCCGGCACCCGGCACCGCGGCGCCACCCCGCAGGAGGACCACGACCTCGCCGAGGAGCTGCTGGCCGACCCCAAGGAGCGGGCCGAGCACCTGATGCTGGTCGACCTGGGCCGCAACGACCTCGGCCGGGTCTGCGAGCCGGGTTCCGTCGAGGTCGTCGACTTCATGTCGATCGAGCGGTACTCCCATGTGATGCACATCGTGTCGACCGTCACCGGCCGGGTCGCCGAGGGCAAGACCGCCTTCGACGTGCTGACCGCCTGCTTCCCGGCCGGCACCCTCTCCGGTGCGCCCAAGCCGCGGGCCATGCAGATCATCGAGGAGCTGGAGCCCTCCCGCCGCGGGCTGTACGGCGGCTGCGTCGGCTACCTCGACTTCGCCGGGGACTCCGACACCGCCATCGCCATCCGTACCGCGCTGCTGCGGGACGGCACGGCGTACGTGCAGGCCGGGGCAGGGGTGGTGGCCGACTCGGTGCCCGAGCTGGAGGACAACGAGTGCCGCAACAAGGCCGCCGCGGTGCTGCGCGCGGTGGGAGCGGCCAACCGGCTGCACAGCTCTTGAGCCGGTAGGGGATAGTGGGGTACGTGAGTGCCGTACCCCAGCCCCGTACCGAGGCCGAGTCCGCCGCCGAAGCCGCTGCCGAAGCCGCCGAGGCGGCGGCGCGCGCCGGCCGCCGAAGCGTCGCGATCGCCCTGCTGTGCGGCGCGCTCGGCGCCACCGTCGTCCTGCTGGCCTCCGGCCGCGTCTGGGCCCGCGGCACCGCGGCCGTGGCGGGCGGCTCCATGCAGCTGACCGCCGACGGCCGTGCCGTCACCGGTGTGCCGGCCGCCCTCGCCATCGTCGGCCTGGCCGCCCTGGTGGCGGTGTTCGCGGTGCGCAGCAAGGGCCGCCTGCTGGTGGCCGGACTGCTGGCACTGAGCGGCCTGGGTGCCGCGCTGGCCGCGCTGGCGGGTGCCTCGGACCGGGCGGCCCTGGACGACCAGGCCGCCAGCACCACCGCCGACACGGCAGCCCGGGTGGGCGCCCTCACGCACACCCCGTGGCCGTACATCACCGCCGCCGGCGGGATCCTCATACTCGCCGCAGGGCTGCTGGCCCTGCGGTACGGGCGGAGCTGGCCCGCGATGGGCGGCCGGTACGAGCGGGAGGGCGGGCCGAGCCCCCGCGCCCGCAAGGCCGCGGATGCCGGGGACACGGACCGCCCCGAGGACCTGTGGAAGGCCCTGGACCGGGGCGAGGACCCGACCGGCTGAATGCGGACCCGCCGGAGCCCGGTTCCGCGGGGTACGGGAGAATGATTTCCGAGCGTTCGACACAGCACGTTCGACAGAGCAACGAGGAGCAACTCATGGCGGGCAGCAGCCACGGACACACCCCGGCCGCCTGGACCGGTGTCATCATCGCCTTCATCGGTTTCTGCGTCTCCGGCGCCTTCATGGTGCTGGCCAACCCGCTCGGGTTCTGGGCCGGCCTGGTGGTCGTCGCCATCGGCGGTGTCGTCGGCATGGCGATGAGGGCCGCCGGCATGGGTGCGAAGAAGCCGGAGCACCACGACCTGGCCGAGGTCATCGCCGCCCGGGCCGCCTGACGGCGCCCGCTCCGGCACGGCGGTTTTCGAAAGGCGCGGCCCGGTCGGGCTGCGCCTTTTGCCATGGGCGGAGACAATCGCCGGATGGACGCCTCGAAGGCCTCGGCCGCCTCTCCCACGCCGCCGCTGCCGCCCGCCGGGGCCACTTCGGTCCCCGCGGCCCCTGAGCCCCCACGGGCCCCGCAGCCGCTGCGGGATCCGCTCCAGGGCCCGCAGGCGCTGCACGGCCCCCCGGTGGCGCCCCCAGGGCCCGCCCGCCGGCTGGCGGCCCCCGTCCTCACCCTGGCCGCCGCGGCGGCCGCCTTCGCGTACGTCGGCGCCGTGGACCCGAACGAACCCGGCCACTATCCGGTCTGCCCGCTGCTGCGGCTGACCGGTGTGCTGTGCCCGGGGTGCGGCGGACTGCGCAGCGCGCACGCCTTTGCACACGGCGACTTGATCCAAGCGGCGGGTGCGAATGCACTCGCGGTGATCGGCTATTTCCTTTTCGCGGGCTACATTGCGCTGTGGCTGAAACGCGCCTACCAAGGCCGGCCGGCGCCGCGTCCGAGCCTGAAAACCCAGTACTGGTGGGCCCTGGGCGTCATCGGACTGGCTTTCGCCACTGTCCGGAACCTGCCCTTCGGGTTCTGGCCGGCGCCGTGAACCACGACCTGAACATTTGATTCCGCGTGTCCGGGTGGTGGGATGGCGTCAACCGCATGTCGGGCACAACGCCTCCTGCGGATACCATTTGAGTGCTGACCTTGAACCACTTGAAACGACTTGAATCAGCCGACCAGACCCGGAAGGGGGCCGCTCGCGTGAGTGTGCTCGACGAGATCATCGAAGGGGTCCGCGAAGACCTTGCCGAACGGCAGGCGCGCGTCAGCCTCGACGAGCTCAAGGAGCGCGCCGCCAAGGCGCCCCGGGCGAAGGACGGCGTCGCGGCCCTGCGCGGCGACGGCGTCAAGGTGATCTGTGAGGTCAAGCGCTCCAGCCCGTCCAAGGGTGCGCTGGCCGCGATCGCCGACCCGGCGGGGCTTGCAGCGGACTACGAGGCGGGCGGCGCCTCCGTCATCTCGGTCCTGACCGAGCAGCGCCGCTTCGGCGGCTCGCTGGCCGACCTGGAGGCCGTCCGGGCCCGGGTCGACATCCCGATCCTCCGCAAGGACTTCATCGTCACGGCGTACCAGCTCTGGGAGGCCCGCGCCTACGGCGCCGACCTCGCCCTGCTGATCGTCGCGGCCCTGGACCAGGACGCCCTGGTCTCCCTCATCGAGCGGGCCGAGTCCATCGGCCTCACCCCGCTCGTCGAGGTCCACGACGAGGAGGAGGCCGAGCGGGCCGTCGCCGCCGGCGCCAAGATCATCGGCGTCAACGCCCGCAACCTGAAGGACCTGAAGGTGGACCGTGCCACCTTCGAGCGGGTCGCGCCCGAGATCCCGGCGCACATCGTGAAGGTCGCCGAGTCCGGCATCCGCGGACCGCACGACCTGATCGCGTACGCCAACGAAGGCGCCGACGCCGTGCTCGTCGGCGAGTCCCTGGTCACCGGCCGCGACCCCAAGGCCGCCGTCGCCGACCTGGTCGCCGCCGGCGCCCACCCCGCTCTGCGCCACGGCCGGAGCTGAACCAGCACCATGAAGCCCCAGCAGCCCGCCGTCCGCACCGGTGCCAGCCGCCGCCCCGAGGGTCTCGTACCCGCCGGGCCGGCCGGCGGTGTGCCCGCGGTCGCGGCGGCGGGACTGCAGGCCCGTGATCCGCACGCGTCCCTGGCACGCGGCCGCAAGCCGCGGGGCTGCCGGGCGCCGGCCCGCCGAGTCCTCGGCCGCCGGGTGCGCTACGTGATCGGCTCCGAGCCGGGTCAGGTCAACGGCATGCGATGGCACGCCGGAGGCGCGCCGTAGCGCAGCCGCGGAACGGTACGCGAGGCGTACCGTCCGGCTGATGCACTCCGCCTGCCGCCGGATCCGGTCGCAACCGACCGCCGGGCCGCAGGCTGCTCCGCCCGTACCGCGTTCGCCCCACCGGGGCCTCAGCCGCACGGGCCGACGGCGCAATCGTTGTCATCAACCGTCGCTTCCGTAGGAGTTCTGGCCATGTCCAGCGAGCAGTTCTTCATTCCCGACCCGGAGGGTCACGTCCCCAACGCCGAGGGCTATTTCGGCGACTTCGGCGGCAAGTTCATCCCGGAGGCGCTGGTCGCCGCCGTGGACGAGGTCGCCGTCGAGTACGAGAAGGCCAAGGACGACCCGGCCTTCGCGGCGGAGCTGAACGATCTCCTCGTCAACTACACCGGCCGGCCCAGCGCACTCACCGAGGTGCCGCGGTTCGCCGAGCACGCGGGCGGCGCGCGCATCTTCCTCAAGCGCGAGGACCTGAACCACACCGGCTCGCACAAGATCAACAACGTGCTGGGGCAGGCGCTCCTCACAAAGCGCATGGGCAAGACCCGGGTCATCGCCGAGACCGGCGCCGGCCAGCACGGCGTGGCCACGGCCACCGCCTGCGCCCTGTTCGGCCTCGACTGCACCATCTACATGGGCGAGATCGACACCCAGCGGCAGGCCCTGAACGTGGCCCGCATGCGGATGCTGGGCGCCGAGGTCATCGCGGTGAAGTCCGGCTCCCGGACCCTGAAGGACGCCATCAACGAGGCGTTCCGCGACTGGGTCGCCAATGTGGACCAGACCCACTACCTCTTCGGTACGGTCGCCGGCCCGCACCCCTTCCCGGCCATGGTCCGCGACTTCCACCGGGTCATCGGCGTCGAGGCCCGCCGCCAGATCCTGGAGCGCGCCGGCCGCCTCCCGGACGCGGTCGCGGCCTGTGTCGGCGGCGGCTCCAACGCCATCGGCCTGTTCCACGCCTTCATCCCGGACGCGTCGGTCCGCCTGGTCGGCTTCGAGCCGGCCGGCCACGGCGTGGAGACCGGCGAGCACGCGGCCACCCTGACCGCCGGCGAGCCGGGCATCCTGCACGGCTCCCGCAGTTACGTCCTCCAGGACGAGGAGGGCCAGATCACCGAGCCGTACTCGATCTCGGCCGGTCTGGACTACCCGGGCATCGGCCCCGAGCACGCCTTCCTCAAGGACAGCGGCCGCGGCGAGTACCGCGCCGTCACCGACGACGCGGCGATGCAGGCCCTGCGCCTGCTCTCCCGTACGGAGGGCATCATCCCGGCGATCGAGTCGGCGCACGCCCTGGCCGGCGCCCTCGACCTGGGCAAGGAACTGGGCAAGGACGGCCTGCTCGTGGTCAACCTGTCCGGCCGCGGCGACAAGGACATGGACACGGCGGCCCGCTACTTCGGGCTGTACGACGGCACCGAGGGGGAGTCGAAGTGAGTACCGGCAACATCCAGCTCCTGAGCGACACCCTGGCCAAGGCCAAGTCCGAGGACCGCGCGGCCCTGGTCGCCTACCTCCCGGCCGGGTTCCCGACCGTCGACGGCGGCATCGAGGCGGTCAAGGCCGTCCTCGCCGGCGGCGCCGACATCGTCGAGGTCGGCCTGCCGCACAGCGACCCGGTCCTGGACGGCCCGATCATCCAGACCGCGGACGACATCGCGCTGCGCGGCGGCGTGAAGATCGCCGACGTGATGCGCACCGTCCGCGAGGCGCACGCCGCCACCGGCGCGCCGGTCCTGGTCATGACGTACTGGAACCCCATCGACCGCTACGGCGTCGAGCGGTTCACCGAGGAGCTCGCGGCGGCCGGCGGGGCCGGCTGCATCCTGCCCGACCTGCCGGTCCAGGAGTCCGCCCTGTGGCGGGAGCAGGCCGAGAAGCACGGTCTGGCCACCGTGTTCGTGGTCGCCCCCTCCAGCAAGGACGAGCGGCTCGCCACCATCACGGCGGCCGGCAGCGGCTTCGTGTACGCGGCCTCGCTGATGGGCGTCACCGGCACCCGCGAATCGGTCGGCAACCAGGCCCAGGAGCTCGTCGAGCGCACCCGCCGCACGGCTGGTGCCCGTCGTGGACTCCCCGTCTGCGTGGGCCTCGGCGTCTCCAACCCGGAGCAGGCCCGCGAGGTGGCCGCCTTCGCCGACGGCGTGATCGTCGGCTCGGCCTTCGTGAAGCTGCTGCTGGACGCGCCGGACCTGCCGGCCGGCCTGGACGCGGTCCGCGCCCTGGCGGGCGAGCTTGCGGAAGGCGTACGCAGGAGCTGAAGAAACGTCCACGGGCGTTGACCCCGCGAGGGGTTCCGTAGCCCGATCGGGTGGATGTGGCGGCGGGGAGGCACTGGCGTGCCTCCCCGCTTCGTTTGGCGGGACGTGAGCGAGAAGAACGACGGTGCGAACCGCGATGCGAAACGATCGGCCCGCGAGCGGCTCCAAGCCGAGCGGGACCGGCAGAAGACCCGGGACAAGCGCCGGCGGACCATCCTGGTGGCCTCCGCGGTGGCCGGCGTACTCGGCCTGGCGGCCGTCGTCGGCGTGATCGCCGCCAACACCGGCAAGGACGGCGGCAAGTCCACGGCCGGCCCGGTGGTCGCCCCCTCCGGCGCCACCGGCAAGGACGCGCTCGCGATCCAGACCGGGAAGGACGAGGCCAAGTCCACCCTCACCGTGTGGGAGGACTTCCGCTGCCCGGCCTGCAAGTCCTTCGAGGACGCCTACCGGAGCGTCATCCACGAGCTGGAGGCCAAGGGGCAGCTCAAGGTCGAGTACCACCTGGTCACCCTGATCGACAACAACATGGGCGGCAGCGGCTCCCTCAAGGCCGCCAACGCGGCCGCCTGCTCCCAGGACGCCGGCCTGTTCCCCGCCTACCACGACCTCCTCTTCGTGAACCAGCCGCAGGAGACCGACGACGCCTACGGCAACAACGCGAAGCTGCTGGAGCTGGCGGCCAAGGTCGAGGGCCTGGACACCCCCGGGTTCCGCAGCTGCGTGGAGGAGGGCACCCACAACAGCTGGGTCGCCAAGTCGTACGAAGCCTTCCGGGGCGGCAAGTTCCGGGGGACCCCGACCGTGCTGCTGGACGGGAAGGACATCTTCGCCGACCAGGCCAACCCGCTGACCCCGCAGAAGCTCAAGGAGAAGGTGGAAGCAGCCGCGAAGGCCGCCAAGCCCGCCAAGCCCGCCGGGGGCTGACCGCCGGCCGGGCGGCCGCGCCGTGCGACGTTTTGGTTTCGGCTTGCCGGGCGGGTTGCGGTACCGGCCGCCCGGCAAGGTAGCGTCGGTCCTGCCATGGACCTTGCTTACATCCCCAGCCCGTCGACCGGCGTGATCCATCTCGGACCGATCCCGCTTCGCGGCTACGCGTTCTGCATCATCATCGGCGTCTTCCTCGCCGTCTGGATCGGCAACAGGCGCTGGATCGCGCGCGGCGGAAAGCCGGGCACGGTGGCCGACATCGCCGTCTGGGCCGTGCCGTTCGGCCTGGTCGGCGGCCGGCTCTACCACGTGATCACCGACTACCAGCTCTACTTCGGCGAGGGCCAGAACTGGGTCGACGCCTTCAAGATCTGGGAGGGCGGCCTCGGCATCTGGGGGGCGATCGCGCTGGGCGCGGTCGGCGCCTGGATCGGCTGCCGTCGCCGCGGCATCCCGCTGCCCGCCTGGGCGGACGCCCTGGCCCCCGGCATCGCGCTGGCCCAGGCCTGCGGCCGCTGGGGCAACTGGTTCAACCAGGAGCTGTACGGCCGGGAGACCGACCTGCCCTGGGGCCTGGAGATCAGCGAGGGCCCGAACCGGGTGGCCGGCATCTACCACCCGACCTTCCTGTACGAGTCCCTGTGGTGCATCGGCGTCGCCCTCCTGGTCATCTGGGCGGACCGCCGCTTCCGGCTGGGCCACGGGCGGGCCTTCGCGCTGTACGTCGCGGCGTACTGCGTGGGGCGCGGCTGGATCGAGTACATGCGGGTCGACGAGGCGCACCACGTGCTCGGGCTGCGGCTGAACGTGTGGACCTCGATCGTGGTGTTCCTGCTCGCCGTGACGTACTTCGTCCTCTCGGCGAGGTTGAGGCCGGGGCGGGAGTCGGTGGTGGAACCCGACCGCACGGCCCCGAAGCCGGCCTCGGACGCGCCTGCTTCCGCCGCCGCCTCCGCCGATGCCGCCGACGCGAAGCCGTCCGACCCCGAAGCTGCCGCCTCGACCGACGCCGCCGAGGCCGCTGACTCCGCCGACTACGCCGAATCCGCCGACTCCGCCGAGCCGGCGGACGCGAAGCCGGCTGATGCCGAAGCCGAGGCTCCCGTGGCGGACGCGAAGCCCGAGGCCAAGAAGCTCTGACCTGATTTGACCTGACAGGGGGCCGCCGCTCGGGGCGGCCCCCTGCGGGGCCTTCCCCTCCCCGCCCCTTCCCGCGGTACCTGATATGCGGCTCCGCCGTGTGGGGGGCTCCGCCCAGACCCCGCGCCTCAAACGCCGGCGGGGCTGGGGGTGCCCTGCGGGCTGGGTTGCCGCAGGCAACTCCAGCCC
>NZ_JBFBAV010000051.1:0-48420 GCF_040689505.1 Streptomyces sp. NPDC051211 | reverse complement strand
GCCGGTGCCCTCCTGGTCGTCGACGACCGATTCGAGCATCCGGGTCCAGCCCCGCCGGCGTTTGAGGCGCGGGGGTCCGGGGGCTGGCCCCCGGCAGCGGTGCCGCACCGCACCACCGGCAGAGGAGCTAACCGCGGGTCAGGGAGAGGAGGTCGCGGGCCGGGCCCGCGGGCCGGGAGCCGGCCGGCCAGACGGCCCGCAGCGCCCGCTCCAGCCGCGCATCCGCCACCCCCACCTCCACCAGCCGCCGCGACGCCAACTCCTCCCCCAGCGCCAGCTCCGACAGCACGCACGCCCCCGCCCCACTCACCGCCGCCGCCTTCACCGCCGTCGTCGACGCCAGTTCCAGCAGCGGCACCGCCAGTCCCCCCACCGGCGCCAGCGCCGCGTCCAGGACCTGCCGGGTGCCGGAGCCGTATTCGCGGAGGATCAGCGGGGTGCCGGCCAGCTCGGCCGCCGGGACCGGCGCGGTCCGCCGGGCCCACGGGTGCGCGGGGGCGACCGCGACGACGAGGCGGTCCCGCGCGATGACCGCCGAGTCCAGCCCCTCCGGCACCGTCAGCCCCTCCACGAAGCCCAGGTCCGCCTCGTGCAGCAGCACCCGTTCCGCCACCGTCGCCGAGTTGCCGGCCTGGAGCGACACCGCCGTGTCCGGCCGCTCCGCCCGCAGGGCGATCAGCCAGCCCGGCAGCAGGTACTCCGCGATGGTCATGCTGGCGGCCACCCGCAGCCGCGAGTCCCGCCGCCCCCGCAGCGCCTGCGCCCCCGCGTCGAACGCCTCCGCCGCCTCCACGATCCGCCGCGCCCAGTCCGTGACGAGTGCACCCTGCGCCGTCAGCGTGGAGCCGCGCGGCGAGCGGTCCACCAGGGCCACGCCCAGCCGGGCTTCCATGGCCCGGATGCGGCTGCTGGCGGCCGGCTGGGTGATGCCCAGCTCGCGGGCCGCCCCGCCCAGGCTGCCCACCCGGGCCACGGCCAGCAGCAGCTCGAGCGCGCCCAGATCCGGCACCCGGTGCGACAAGGGAACCTGCGGCCCCAGACCCTGACCTGCACCCGGACCCCGGCCCGGACCACGCCCCGGCCCCGGACTCCCACTCATCCGTTCAGACATAAATCCAGCTTATGACCTCATAGGAAATGGACCTCTGCCGCCCCACCCCACCGGCCCCGACCCTGGATCCATGGCCACCATCGCGCAGCCGCACCACCCCCAGCGGCACCTCGCATTCCCCGCCCTCCGCCACCTCGGACCCAACTGGTACGCCTCGGTGATGGGCACGGCGATCATCGCCAACGCGGGAGCGACCCTCCCGTACCAGCTGCCGGGCCAGCGCGTCGCCTGCCAGCTCGTGTGGGCGCTGTCCGCCCTCGCGCTCGTCGTGGTGCTGCTGGCCCGGTCCGGGCACTGGCTGCACCACCGCGACCAGGCCCGCGCCCACCTCCTCGACCCGGCCGTCGCCCCGTTCTACGGCTGTCTGGCGATGGCCCTGCTGGCCGTCGGCGCCGGCACCCTGATCGTCGGTAAGGATCTGATCGGGGAGCCCACGGCGATCGCCGTGGACGCCGTGCTGTTCTCCGCCGGCACCGCGATCGGCCTGGTGATGGCCGTGGTGGTGCCCTACCTGATGGTGGTCCGGCACAAGGTGGACGCCTCCCAGGCCACCCCGGTGTGGCTGCTGCCCCTGGTCGCCCCCATGGTGTCCGCCGCCGTCGGGCCGCTGCTGATACCCCACCTCCCGGCCGGGCAGGCCCAGGAGTCGCTGCTGCTCGCCTGCTACGCGATGTTCGGGATCAGCCTGCTGGCGACCCTGCTGATGCTGCCCCTGGTGTTCGGCCGGCTGATCGTCGGCGGCCCGCTGCCGCTGGCCCTGACCCCCACCCTGTTCCTGGTGCTCGGCCCGCTCGGCCAGTCCACCACCGCGGTGAACCAGCTGGCCGATGTGGCTCCCCGTGCCATCGGCGCCCCCTACGCCGGCGCGCTGGGCGCCTTCGCCGTGGTCTACGGGGTCCCGGTGATGGGCTTCGCCCTCCTCTGGCTCGCCCTGGCCACCGCGATGCTGGTGCGGGCCGCCCGGAACGGCATGGGTTTCGCGATGACCTGGTGGGCCCTGACCTTCCCCGTGGGGACCTGCGTCACCGGCGCTGCCGGCCTGGCCCGGCACACCGGCCTGACCGCCTTCGCCTGGCTGGCGGCCGCACTGTTCGCCGTCCTGGTCGCGGCCTGGCTGACCGCCGCCACCCACACCCTGCGCGGCCTGGCCGCCGGCCGGCTCCTCGCGGCCCCGCGGTGACGGTGACCTCCATCTGAGATCACCGCGGCACTGCTCGGGAGCGGACCCGCACCGCGCCCGGGCAACGGGGCCCGTTCCGGGAGCCGGTCAAGATCGGGCCGGCGCGGCCTAGGACCCGTGTACGGCCCTTCGCAGCGCGGCCCCCAGCACCTGCGGGGCTTCCGCCAGCGAGGGCCCGTACCAGGTGAGGTGACGGCCGCTGACCAGGGCGGCCGGCAGGCCGGGGAAGGCCTCCGGCCCGTCCTGGGCGGTGAACCGGTAGGGCTCGTCGGGCAGGACGACGAGATCGCAGCCGGCCGCCGCCAGCTCCTCGGCCGGCACCCGCGGGTAGCGCTCCGCGTGCCCGGCGTACGCATTGCGCACCCCCAGCCGGGTGAGCAGGTCCCCGGCGAAGGTGTCCCTCCCCAGCACCATCCAGGGCCGCCGCCACACCGGCACGAAGGCCCGCCACTCCCCCGCCGGCGCGAGTCCCGCCCAGGCCTCCTCGGCCGCGTCCAGCCAGCCGGGCCGGGGCAGCCCCAGGGCACGTACCAGCAGCCGATCCAGCTCGCGCAGCGCCTGCGGCAGGTCGCGGATCTCGGTGACCAGGACCTCCAGCCCGGCCGCGCGCAGGGCCGCGAGGTCCGGGGCCCGGTTCTCCTCCTCGTTGGCGATGACCAGGTCGGGACGGAGGGCGGTGATCGCGGCCACGTCCGGGTTCTTGGTGCCGCCCACCCGTACGACGTCCAACCCGGCCGGGTGGCTGCACCAGTCGGTGGCCGCGACCAGCAGCCCGGGACGGGTCTCCGCGACCGCCTCGGTCAGCGAGGGCACCAGCGACACCACCCGCAGGCCCGCCCTCGGGCCCGCCCGCCGGCCCGCCCCGACGCCCATCGGCTAGTGCTCCGGCGAGGGCGGTTCGGCGGTGGCGTGGATGTGGTCGCCGACCGCGACCACCAGGATCCGGGTGTCCTCGGTGGTGGCGCGCCAGCGGTGCCGGACCCCGCCCGACAGGAACAGCGCATCGCCGCTCTCCAGCCGGTAGGCCCGCCCCTCCGCCTCCACCTGGCAGGCGCCGTCCACCACGTACATCAGCTCGTCGTTGCGGTGCTGGTACTCCCGGCCGGCGTCCTGGTCGCCCGTGAACTCCAGCGCGTGCAGCTGGTGGTGCCCGCGGACCAGCGGCCGTACCCCGGCGACCGGTTCCAGGCCGCCCGCGTCGGCCGCCCGTACGAGGTCCACCGTGCGCGCGGTGTCGGAGGCCGCCAGCAGTTCCACGGCCGTGGTCTCCAACGCGTCCGCGACCCGCTCCAGGGACCGCATGCTGGGCCGGGCCCGCTCGTTCTCTATCTGGCTGAGGAAGGGCACCGAGAGTCCGCTGCGCCCCGAAACGGCGGCGAGGGTGAGCTTGAGCGCGCGTCGCCGCTTGCGCACGGCCACACCCACCCGAAGCGCTTCCTTGGCGTCCTTTTCCTTTTCCCTGTCGTCCATCGCGGGGCTGCCCTCCCCTTGTCCATCGCACATCGGTGTGCTGTAAGCACCTTACGCAGCAACCGCCTCCGGTTTCTCGCGCTCGTCCGGACCGCACCCCTTCCGCCGACACGTTCCGGTGGAGGCCCGGTGACCGTCCGTCGCGCAACGGCGGCGCCCCGGCCGGACCGCGGGGTACGGCATCATCTGCCCCATGAACCGAGTGACCACGCGCCGCCTGATGCTCCTCGACACCGCTTCCCTGTACTTCCGCGCCTACTTCGGCGTCCCGGACTCCGTGAAGGCACCGGACGGCACCCCGGTGAACGCGGTGCGCGGGCTGCTGGACATGATCGGCCGCCTGGTCCACGACCACCGGCCGGACGACCTGGTGGCCTGTATGGACGCGGACTGGCGGCCGCACTGGCGGGTGGAGCTGATCCCCTCCTACAAGGCGCACCGGGTGGCGGTGGAGACGGAGACCGGGCCGGACGTGGAGGAGACCCCGGACACCCTGGTCCCGCAGGTGCCGATCATCGAGGCGGCGCTGGACGCGTTCGGGATCGCCCGGGTGGGGGTCGCCGGGTACGAGGCGGACGACGTGATCGGCACGCTGACCGCGCGCGCGACCGGGCCGGTGGACATCGTCACCGGCGACCGGGACCTGTACCAGCTGGTGGACGACGCCCGGCAGCGGCGCGTGCTTTACCCGGTCAAGGGCGTGGGTACCCTCCAGGTGACGGACGAGGCCGTGCTGCGCGAGAAGTACGGGGTCGACGGTCGCGGGTACGCCGATCTTGCGCTGCTCCGCGGGGACCCGAGCGACGGCCTGCCGGGCGTTCCGGGCATCGGCGAGAAGACCGCCGCGAAGCTGCTCGCGACGTACGGGAACCTGGCCGGGATCATCGACGCGGTCGACGACCCGAAGTCGAAGCTGACGCCCGTGCAGCGCAAGCGGCTGGACGAGGCGCGGCCGTATCTGGCGGTGGCGCCGAAGGTGGTCAAGGTGGCCACGGACGTGCCGCTGCCCTCCTTCGACCCGGCGCTGCCGGCCGGGCCGGCCCACCCGGACGTGGTGGACGCATTGGTCCACCGGTGGGGTCTTGGGGGTGCAGTTTCCCGCCTGAGCACCTCCCTGCGCGGATGAGGTGCTAACTTAACTTAGGCAATCCTAAGTATCTGGGGAGTCAGGGGAGACAGCCGTGGCATCAGGACCCGGCCGCACAGTCGGCACCGCAGTCGTCGTACGCACCGAGCGGCTGACCCCGCACATGGTGCGGGTCGTCCTGGGTGGCGACGGGCTGGCCGGATTCGGCGCGGGCGAGTTCACCGACCACTACGTCAAGCTCCTCTTCGCCCCCGAGGGCGTCACCTACGCCGAGCCGTGGGACCTGGAGCAGATCCGGGCCGTGCACCCCCGCGCCGAGTGGCCGCGGCAGCGCGCGTACACGGTGCGCGCCTGGGACCCGGTCGTCCGGGAACTGACCATCGACTTCGTGGTGCACGGCGACGAGGGCCTGGCCGGCCCGTGGGCGGCCCGGGCCGTGCCCGGCGAGTCCGTGTACTTCGTCGGCCCGGGCGGCGCGTACGCCCCGGCGCCGGCGGCCGGCTGGCACCTGCTGGCCGGCGACGAGAGCGCCCTGCCGGCCATCGCGGCCTCGCTGGAGCGGCTCCCGCGCGGCGCCCGGGTGCACGCGTTCGTCGAGGTCGACGGCCCGGCCGACGAGCAGCGGATCGCCACCCCGGACGGGGTGACCCCGGTCTGGCTGCACCGCGGCGGCCGCCCGGTCGGCGAGGCCCTGCTGGAAGCGGTGACCTCCCTCGACTTCCCGTCCACCGACGTCCAGGCCTTCGTGCACGGCGAGGCGGGCGTGGTGAAGGAGCTCCGCCGCCACCTGCGCGCGGACCGCGGCATCGCCCGCGAGCGCATGTCGATCTCGGGCTACTGGCGCCTGGGCGAGACGGACGAGAGCTGGCGCGCGATCAAGCGCGACTGGAACGCCCAGGTGGAAGCGGAACAGGAATCCCTGGCCCACGCCTGAGCCCGGCCGGACCGCGCCTGCCCCTGCCTTCTGCCACTCCCGCTCCCCGGGCGGAATGTCCCGCCCGGCGGGACGATGGTGGCATGCGCCGACTGCACACAATCGGAGCCGCCGGGGCCGCGTTCCTCCTGGCCGCGGCCGCGCTGGCGGCAGCTCCCAGCCCGCCTCCCCCGCCCGAGCCGCAGCTGAGCGATGCCCAGGTGAACACCGCCGTCGGCAAGCTGGACGCCACCATCGCCGACCTCATGCGCAGGACCGGGGTGCCCGGCGCGGCAGTGGCCGTGGTCCACCAGGACAAGGTGGTCTACCTCAAGGGCTTCGGCCTCCGGACGGTGGGCCGGGCCGACCGCGTCGATGCGGACACCGTCTTCCAGGTCGCCTCGGTCTCCAAGCCCATCTCCTCCACCGTGGTCGCCGGCGCCCTGAAGAACCCCTCCGACTGGGACCGGCACGTCTCCCTGCCCGGCTTCGCCCTCAAGGACCCGTGGGTCACCGGCCACGTCACCACCGCCGACCTGTTCTCCCACCGCAGCGGCCTCCCCGACCACGCCGGCGACCTCCTCGAAGACCTCGGCTACGACCAGTCGTACATCCTCGGCCACCTCCGCGAGGAGCCCCTCACCCCGTTCCGGGCGAGCTACGCCTACACCAACTTCGGTCTCACGGCCGCCGCCGAGGCCGTCGCCCGCGCCAAGGGCGTCAGCTGGGAGAAGCTCAGCCAGGACACCCTGTTCAAGCCGGCCGGCATGACCCGCACCGGCACCACCTTCGCCGGTCTCGAGGCCGCCACCGACCGGGCCTCCACCCACGTCAGGAACGCCGACGGCACCTGGAGCGCCCGCTATGTCCGCGACCCCGACGCCCAGGCCCCGGCCGGCGGCGTCAGCTCCACCGCCCGCGACATGGCCCGCTGGGTGCGCCTCCAGCTGGGCAACGGCACCCTCGACGGCAAGCGGATCATCAACGGCGACACCCTGGCCCGCACCCACCTCCCGGAGATCGTGTCCCAGCCGCCCACCGCACCCGACGGCCGGACCGGCTTCTACGGGCTGGGCTGGAACGTCTCCTACGACGACGCGGGCCGGCTGCGCCTGAGCCACTCCGGGGGCTTCGAGCTCGGCGCCAACTCCAACGTCACCCTGCTGCCCCTGGAACAGCTGGGCATCGTCGTCCTCACCAACGGCGCGCCCGTCGGCATGGCCGACGCCCTCGCCCTCGACTTCTTCGACACCGCCCAGTACGGCAAGCCAACCACCGACTGGCTGCCCCTGGTCGCCGCCCTGTACGAGCAAGTGCTGAACACCGGCCGCTCCCCCACCGACTACGCCAAACCCCCGGCCGGCGCCCGGCCCGCGCAGGACGACGCCGCGTACACCGGCACGTACGACAACCCCTACTACGGCAAGGCCACCGTCAGCACCGGCCCGCAGGGCAAGGGCCTGGTCCTCGCCCTCGGTCCCGAACCGAAGCGCTTCCCCCTCACCCACTACGACGGGGACACCTTCAGCTTCGAGACGGCCGGCGAGAACGCCATCGGCCGCACGGGCGTCACTTTCACCGACACCACCCTCCGCATCGAGTACCTCGACACCAACGGCCTGGGCACCTTCCGCCGCGGCTAGGGACGTCCGACGAGGGCCGGGCCCGGCCCTGATCCGCCGGCCCCCCTAGGCTGTAGGGCGACATGAGACGCCGTACGCCCATCCCGCCCTCGCCCCTGCCCCAGCGCGCCGGAATCGACCCGGTCCGGCTGCGGATGCCCGCCGACGGCACCTGGAGCGATGTCGGCGGATTCCTCGAAGCCCACTACGCGGGCGGCGCCGGTGCCGACGCGGTCGGCGAGCTGCTGCGGACCGGCCGGGTGGTCGGGCCGGACGGCCGGAGCCTGCGCGCGGAGGACCCGTACACGCCCGGCGGCTACCTCTGGTTCCACCGCGACCTGCCCCCGGAGACCCCGGTGCCGTTCGCGCCGCGCGTCGTGTACCGCGACGGGCACCTGCTGGTCGTCGACAAGCCGCACTTCCTGGCCACCACCCCGCGCGGCAGCCACATCACCCAGACCGCGCTCGCCCGCCTGCGCCACGAGCTGGACCTGCCCGCCCTCAGCCCCGCGCACCGGCTGGACCGGCTCACCGCGGGGCTCGTCATGTTCAGCATCCGCCCCGAGGACCGGGGCGCCTACCAGCTGCTGTTCCAGCGGAAGGCGGTCCGCAAGGAGTACGAGGCCATTGCCGCGCACGATCCGGCGGCCGCCTTCCCGCGCACCGTGCGCAGCCGGATCGAGAAGACCCGCGGGGTCATCGCGGCCGCCGAGGTCCCCGGCGAGCCCAACGCGGAGACCCTCGTGGAGCTGCTCGCGCACCGGGCGGGCCTGGGCCGCTACCGGCTGACCCCGCACACCGGCCGCACCCACCAGCTGCGGGTGCACATGAACAGCCTCGGCCTGCCGATCCTGGGCGACCCGGTCTACCCGCAGGTCACCGACCCGGCGCCGGACGACTACCGCCGGCCGCTGCAACTACTGGCCCGGCGCCTGGAGTTCACCGATCCGGTGACGGGCATCGCGCACCGCTTCGAGAGCGGGCTCACCCTGCAGGCGTGGACGGACTACCAGGCCTGGGCGGAAGGCCCGGAAGAAGGCCCGGAAGAAGGCCCGGAAGAAGGCCGTGGGGTGGAAACGGCCTGAGGGCGGCCCACTCCGGCGATCCGCAGCGCCGCGTCCGCCGTCGCCTCCGCGAACGCCTCCACCGGGCGGTGCGGGGCGGACCGGCGGATCAGGATGACCCCTTCGATCAGCCCGAAGACCAGGTCGCTGCGGAGCGCGAGTCCGGCCGCGTCCCACCGGTGCCGCTCGGCGGCCGCCGCTTCCGCCAGCAACCTGCGGTAGACGGCCTTGAGTTCGGTGCGCATCCGGTGGAACGCGGTGAAGCGTTCGCCGCTCACCTCGGGCAACAGGTAGAGGGCGCCGAGATTGTGCGGACCGCCGCACAGCAGCAGGACGTCGGAACGGCACAGCTCCCAGAGCCGGAGCGCGGCCGGCCGGCCGGTGTCGGCGAGCAGCCGTCCGGCCAGTTCCAGCGAGGGCGAGACGGTGGACTCCAGGAGTTCGGCGAGGAGTTCCTCCTTGCCGCCGAAGTAGTGGTACATCGTGGCCTGGCGCATCCCGGCCTGCCGGGCCACCGCCCGGGTGGTGGTGGCCGCGTACCCGTTGTGGGTGAACAACTCGGCCGCCGCTTCGAGGAGTTCCTCGCGCGGCGGCCGGCCGCTCGCCGGTCTTCGCCGGTCGGCGCGCGGACGCCCGACCCGTCTCTCCGCGTCAATCATGGCCAGATCGTCGCACAGCGCACGCCGAAATGATCATGGCAAGAGATCAGATCAGGCCATCCCCGAATTCGGAGGAAGGCCCAAAAGCGCCTATCCGACCGAGCTGTAGGCCACTACGCCCCGCAACAGGGCGTCCACGGCCTTGCGCGCATTCCGCGCGACCGTACTGCCCCCGTCGGCCCCCGCCGCGGGAGCCGCCGCCGCGATCTGCCCGAGTACGTCGATGACCTGCTTGCACCAGCGGACGAAGTCGCCGGCCGGCATCTCCGCCTCCCGCAGCACCTCGTCCAGGCTCTTGTCCGAGGCCCACTGGTACACCGGCCACGCGAAGCCGAGGTCCGGCTCCCGCTGGCCCACGCCCTCCGCCTGGTTGATCCGGTGCTCCTCCTCCAGGGCGTCCAGCCGGCCCCAGATGCGGACCATCTCACCGAGCGCCGCCTTGGCCGCGCCGCCCGGCACCTTCGGCGCCACCGCGTCGTCGGACTGCCGCGCCTCGAACACCAGCGCCGAGACGCAGGCGGCCAGTTCGGCCGGGGTCAGCCCCTCCCAGATGCCTGCCCGCAGGCACTCCGAGGCCAGCAGGTCCAGCTCCCCGTACAGCCGGGCCAGCCGGCGGCCGTGCTCGGTGACCTCGTCCTCGCGCAGGTAGTCCAGCTCGGTCAGCAGCGCATGGATGCGGTCGAAGGTGCGGGCGATCGTGTTCGTCCGGCCCTCGATCCGCCGCTCCAGCTGCTTGGTGTCCCGCTGCAGCCGGTGGTAGCGCTCCGCCCAGCGGGCGTGGTCCTCCCGCTCGTCACAGCCGTGGCAGGGGTGCGCCCGCAGCGCCGACCGCAGCCGCGCGATCTCGCGGTCGTCGGCCGCCTCGGCCCGGCCGCGCCGGTGCCGGTCGGGCGCGATGTGCCCGGCCTTGGTGCGCAGCGCGGACGCCAGGTCCCGCCGGGACTGCGGCGAACGCGGGTTGAAGGTCTTCGGGATCCGCATCCGCTCGATCGGCTCCACCGGAACCGGGAAGTCGATCCCGGCCAGCCGCTTGACCTGCCGCTCGGCGGTCAGCACCAGCGGCCGCGGACCCTCGTGGTACTCCTGCCCGCGGTACCCGTTGGACCGCCCGGCCGGCACACCCGGGTCCAGCACCAGCGCCAGCCCGGCGAACTTGCCGGTGGGCACGTGGATGACGTCGCCCGGCTTGAGCCGCTCCAGCGAGGCGGCCGCCTGGGCCCGGCGCTGCGTCGCGCCCTGCTTGGCGAGTTCCGTCTCCCGGTCCTTGAGGTCCCGGCGCAGCTGCGCGTACTCCTCGAAGTTCCCGAGGTGGCAGGTCATGCCCTCGCGGTAGCCCTCCAGCCCCTCCTCGTTGCGCTGCACCTGCCGGGAGATCCCGACCACCGAGCGGTCCGCCTGGAACTGCGCGAAGGAGGTCTCCAGCAGCTCGCGCGAGCGGTGCCGGCCGAACTGCTGGACCAGGTTGACGGCCATGTTGTACGAGGGCTTGAAGCTGGACCGCAGCGGATACGTACGGGTGCCCGCGAGGCCGGCCAGGGCGCCCGGGTCCATCCCGCGCTGCCACAGCACCACCGCATGGCCCTCGACGTCGATGCCGCGTCGGCCGGCCCGGCCGGTCAGCTGGGTGTACTCGCCGGGGGTGATGTCGGCGTGCTGCTCGCCGTTCCACTTGACCAGCTTCTCCAGGATGACCGTGCGCGCGGGCATGTTGATGCCCAGCGCCAGCGTCTCGGTGGCGAAGACGGCCTTGACCAGACCGCGGACGAACAGCTCCTCCACGACCTCCTTGAAGGTCGGCAGCATCCCGGCGTGGTGGGCGGCGATGCCCCGCTCCAGGCCCTCCAGCCACTCGTAGTAGCCGAGCACGTGCAGGTCCTCGGCGGGGATGGCTGCGGTCCGCTCCTCGACGATCTCGCGCACCCGCAGCCGTGCCGCGTCGTCGTTGAGCCGCAGGCCCGCGTACAGGCACTGCTGGACGGCCGCCTCGCAGCCGGCCCGGCTGAAGATGAAGGTGATGGCGGGCAGCAGGCCCTCGCGGTCGAGCCGCTCGATGACCTCGGGGCGGCCCGGGGTCCAGATCCGGTTGCGGGAGCGGCGTTCCCGCTCCCGGTCGGCCTCGCGGACCATCTTGCCGCGGCGCCGGTCGCGCGGGTTGTACGTGCGGCTGTTCTCCTCCCGCGCCATGCGCAGCAGGTCGGGGTTGACCTCGCGGCGGGCGGAGCCGCGGCCGCCGTGGTCGGACTCCTCCTCGAAGAGGTCGTAGATCCGTCGGCCGGCCATGACGTGCTGCCACAGCGGGACGGGCCGCTCCTCGGCGACGATCACCTCGGTGTCGCCGCGCACGGTGTCCAGCCAGTCGCCGAACTCCTCGGCGTTGGAGACGGTGGCCGACAGGGACACCAGGGTCACCGACTCGGGGAGGTGGATGATCACCTCTTCCCAGACGGCCCCGCGGAACCGGTCGGAGAGGTAGTGCACCTCGTCCATCACCACGTAGCCGAGGCCGCGCAGCGACTGCGATCCCGCGTACAGCATGTTGCGGAGGACCTCGGTGGTCATGACCACGATCGGTGCCTCGGAATTGACGCTGTTGTCACCGGTGAGCAGGCCGACCTTCTCGGCGCCGTAGCGCTTGACGAGGTCGGCGTACTTCTGGTTGGACAGGGCCTTGATGGGGGTGGTGTAGAAGCACTTGCGGCCCTGGGTCAGGGCGAGGTGGACGGCGAATTCGCCGACGATGGTCTTGCCCGAACCGGTGGGGGCGGCGACGAGCACGCCCTTTCCGGCCTCCAGTGCCTTGCAGGCGTCGATCTGGAAGGGGTCCAGTCCGAATGCGTACATCTCGCGGAAGGGGGCCAGCGCAGTGGCCTCCTCTGCGGCGCGGATCCGGGCAGCGGCGTACCGCTCGGCGGGTGAGAGGTCCTCGGTCATCTTGTGGTCGAGCCTACCCGCCACCTCTGACAACAGTCGCGATCATTTACATGACCAGTCGCACCGCAGCCCGCACGCATTTCGCGGTCACCGGCAGCGGCCCCTGCGGCTCGCCGTCCGCGTAGGCGGTGATCCCCGGCGCCTCCAGGGTGATCTTCGCGGCCCGGTGCACGGTCACCTTGGGGTGGCTCAGGTGCGTGCCCTTGTACACCTTGGGGAACACGGTCAGCAGGGTGCTGCGGGAGCAGTCCCCGACCACGGTGATGTCGAAGAGCCCGTCGTCGGGCACCGCGTCCGCGCAGATCTGCATGCCCCCGCCGTAGGAGGAGCCGTTGCCGACCGCGACGAGGGTGGCCTCGGTCTCGATCACCGGGCCGTCGTCCAGGGTGATGCGGTACGGGAAGGGCCGGAAGGCGGCCAGTTCGGCGAGCATCGCGAGGTCGTACTTGAACCGGCCGGAGGGCCACCGCATCCGGTTGCCCCGGTCGTTGACCCGCGAGTCGAAGCCGGAGCACAGCACGGTCCCGTACCAGCGGTCGCCGATCCGGCCCAGGTCGATCTCCCGGATCCGGCCCTCCTTGAGCCCCTCGGCGGCCAGCCGGCCGGCCCCGGCAGGGTCGCGTACGGGCAGCCCGAGGGCCCGGGCGAAGTCGTTGCCGGTGCCGACGGCGACCACGCCGAGCGGGGTGAGGGTCCCGGCGAGCGCCTGGAGGGCCAGGTGCACCACGCCGTCGCCGCCGACGGCGATCACCGCCCCGGTGCCCTCGCGTACGGCGGCCCGCAGCCGGGCCAGCGCGTCATCGGCATCGGTGCCGACGACCGTCCGTACGCAGTAGCCGGCGGCGCGAAGCGCGGACGCGGCCGGTTGCGCGGCGTGCGCCCCCCGGCCGCGTCCGGCGGTGGGATTGACGAAGAGGGTGATCTCGGCACTCACCCCCGGCAATGTACCGGAGGGTGATCTCGGCGCCCACCACCCTTGGGGGCACCTCCCAGCGGTAGCCGGGGGCGTACCTGTCAGGTGGCGTCGTCGTAACCGTTGATCCGCTGGCGCCCGCCGTCGGCCTGCTCGGGGAGGGCCGCCGGGCTGGCCACCGGTTCGATCTCGCCGAGGGCGGCCGGGGTGAGATCCAGCTCCGCGGCCTCGTCGTCGTCGAGCGCGGCGTCCGGGTCGTTGCGCTGCCGCCGCTTGTCGTTGACCAGGCAGATGCCCAGCGCGATGAAGTAGAGGGCGACGATCGGGGCGGCCAGCGACAGCATGGTGAGCGGGTCACCGGTGGGGGTCGCGAAGGCCGCGAAGACCGTGATGCCGAGGATGAACGCGCGCCACCAGCCGGCCAGCCGCTTTCCTGTCAGGACTCCGGTGAAGTTCAGCAGGACCAGGAGCAGCGGCAGCTCGAAGGCCAGCCCGAAGACGATCACCATGCGGGTGACCAGGTCGAGGTAGTCGTCGACCGGCAGCAGGTTCCGCGCGTGCTCGGGGGTGAAGTCGAGCAGGATCGTGGCGGTCTGCGGAAGGATCGTGTACGCGAGGACCGCGCCGCCCGCGAACAGGGGCGCGCCGATCGCGACGAAGCTCATCGCGTACTTCTTCTCGTGGCTGTGCAGGCCGGGGGCGGCGAACGCCCACAGCTGGTAGAGCCACACCGGCGCGGACAGCACCACACCGGCCATCAAGGAGACCTTGAGGGCGATCGAGAACGGCGCGATGAGACCGTTCACGGTCATATCGGCACAGGACCGGCCGTTGCGCTGGGTCACCACGCCGTCGGTGCAGCCGACGGAGTCCAGCATCGGCCTCAGCAGGAAGTCGATGAGGTCCTTGTAGAAGAAGGCCGCCACGATGGTGATCACGAGGATCGCCAGGACCGACTTCAGCAGCCGGTTTCTCAGCTCACGCAGGTGCTCGACAAGCGGCATCCGCCCTTCGGCGTCCCTCTCCGGCTTGTCCGGTTTCCCCTGCTTGCGGGCAGACTTGAGCAACCCACGTCCCTTGTCTCGTTGCGCTGGCTGACGGTGCGTCCGGAATGTCCGGCGGTGCTCAGCCCTGCGCGGTGCGGTTGGGCTCGTTGACCGGGCGCGAGCTGGTGACGTCACCGGGCGCGGCCTGGATGGTGCGCGGGGCGGCCTGCTGCGGTGCGTCGGCGGTGGGCGCGGCGGGGGCGGCGTCGGCCTGCGGGTCCTCGCCGTCCTTCTTCATGGCCTTGGCCTCGCTCTTGAGGATGCGGGCCGACTTGCCGAGGGAACGGGCCATCTCCGGGAGCTTCTTGGCGCCGAACAGCAGCAGGATGACGGCGATGATCAGAATGATCTCGAGAGGCTTCAGGTTGCCGATCATGTGTGACTTCCTTCTCACCGAAGCGGCTGGAGGTGGTGGCTGCGGCCGGATCGGACGGAAGTCCGAAGGACGCACTGGCAAGGATCGTAACCCGCAGGGGTAAACGCCCGGCAATCCCCCGGGGCACCCCTGATTGCGCCGGGCCGGCTTTGTGAACAGCGCACGAACGGGGTGCTACGGGCGTACCGCGTGGCCGGCACGGGCCAGGTCCTCGGCGGCCCGGCCGAGGTCGCCCGAGGCGTCGGAGATCCTCCGGGCGGACTCCTCGACCTGCCCGGACAGCCGTCTGACCTCGATGCCGACCTTCACGGCCAGCACGGCGAGGACGGCGAGCCCGAGGAAACCCAGGGCGATTGCGAGCATCGGCCACAGCATGCTCCGAGCCTAGGGCACCGGAGGGATCAGACGCTGCGCAGGGTGCTCACCCCGCCACCGGTGAGGAGCTCGACGATCCGCTCCCCGGCGGGTTTGCGGACCGCGGCCCCGCACTCGGGACAGGTGAAGGAGTAGAAGGTGGTCCGGCGGCTGCCGCCGATGGCCAGGCGCAGCGCACCCGCGGCCAGTTCGAGCCGTGCCCGGCAGTCCGGGCAGGCCGCCTTGAAGGTGACCGGCCCCACGGTGAAGGCCGCTCCCGGCGCACCGGAGAACCCGGCTCCGCCGAACCGACCGGAAGTCCCTGACATCCTCGTCCCCCTCGGTCCTGCCGTACGACCGCCGGCTAGGCGGTCTCGCCGTACCCCGCCAGTGCTTCCCGCGCCGCCTGCCGCGCGCTCTCCGCCAGCCCGGCCGGATCCACGATCCGCCCGTCCCGGCCCAGCCGCAGCGCCAGTCGCCGCAGGCTCGCCGGATCAGGGGTCCGCAGGGTGATCCGCAGGCCCCCGTCCGGCAGCTCGCGCGCGCTGTCGTGCGGGTAGTACTCGGCGACCCAGCGGCCGCCCGGCCCCACGTCGACCACGACCTCCGGGTCCTCGGCGGCCGGCTGTACGAGCCCCTCGGACAGGTCGCGCGGCTCGATCGCCGGCGGCTCCGAGCGCTCGTCCAGCAGTCGGATCTCGGCCACCCGGTCCAGTCGGAAGGTCCGCCGGGCCTCCGAGAGGTGGCACCAGCCCTCCAGGTAGGTGTGCCCCACCGCGAACAGCCGGATCGGGTCCACCGTGCGCTCGGTCAGCTCGTCCCGGGCCGGCGAGTAGTAGCGCAGCCACAGCCGCCGGCCCTCGGTGATGGCCCGGTCGACGTCCGCGAAGACCCCGCCCTCCGACTCGAAGGTCACCGACAGCCGGGCACTGGCCCCGGCCGCCTCGCCCGCCGCCGCCTCCAGCTTGGCGGTGGCCCGCAGCAGCGCGTCCCGGTCGCTCTCCCGCAGCCCCGGCAGGGTCGCCACCGCCCGGGCGGCCACCAGCAGCGCGGTCGCCTCGTCGGCGGCCAGCCGCAGCGGCTCCGCCGTGGACTCCCCGGACGCGTCGGGATTGCGCCACCAGATGCGCTCCCCGTCGGTGTCGATGTCCAGCAGGTCCCCGCCCCGGAAACTCGTCCCGCACATGGGCAGCACGTCCAGGTCCGAGATCAGCTCGTCCTCGGTGATCCCGAAGGCCCGCGCCACATCGGCGATGTGCGCCCCGGGGCGCTCGCGCAGGTACGTCACCAGCGACAGCATCCGCCGGGTCTGGTCAATCGCGTTCGCAGCCATAGCTGTTACGAATCCCCCTCAGCCCTTGGCCACGGCACGCAGCCGGTCCACCACGTCGGCCCGCAGATCCGCGGGTTCCACCACCACCACGTCCGGCCCGAACTCCACCAGCCAGGCGTCCAGTCCGTGCCCGTACGGGATTTCCAGCTCGTCCCAGCCGTCGGCGCCCTCGCGCACCACGGTCGCCCGGGCCCGCAGCGGATAGCCGGCTCCGGCCCGCAGCCGGATCAGCGCCGTCCGGTCCGTGATGTCCCCGGCCCACTCGGCCACCGTCTCCCGCACGGTCACCACGTCCGGCACCTCGGCCGTGTACGCGCCCGCCCGGGAGCGGACCTTCCCGGTGATCCGGGACAGCCGGAACACCCGCTCCGCGCCGCGGTCGCGGTCAAAGCCCGCCAGGTACCAGTGGCCGCGCCAGCACTCCAGCGCCCACGGCTCCACCTGGCGCGTCTCGGGCCGCGCCGCATTGGACTTGCGGTAGTCGAAGACCACCGGACGCCGGTCCCGGCAGGCGAGCATCAGCGGCTCGAACGCCGCCTCGTGCACCGGGATCCGCGGCTCGATCGCGCTGTGCCGGCCCTCGTACGGGTCCTCGGCCTCCGGCATCCCCCCGGCCCGCAGCTTCTGCAGGGCGCCGCTGGCCGCACCGGCCAGCCGGGCCTGCTGCCATACCTTGGCTGCCAGGCCCAGCGCCGCGGCCTCCTCGGCGTCCAGCGAGACCGGCGGCAGGGTGTTGCTGTCCCGGCGGGCGAGGTAGCCGATCTCGCCCTCCAGGTTCTCCACCGTCTCGATGACCAGCCCGAGTTCACGCAGATCGTCCTTGTCCCGCTCGAACATGCGGTTGAAGGACTCGTCGTTGCCGGCTTCCATGTACGCCTCGATGGAACCCCGCAGCTCGCGCTTGCTGAGCGGCCGGCGGGTCCCCAGCAGACACAGTGCCAGGTTCATCAACCGCTCGGCCTTGGCAATCGCCATCGACGCCCGCCCCACCCTTCTTCGGACCTACAACGCTCACAAGTCGTGACCGTTGACCGTACCGCCCCGGCGCGTCCCGGCAAAAGCGAGGGCCCCCGCCGGTCAGGCGGGGGCCCACAACTGATCGCGGGTGCGCGGATCAGACGCCGATCAGGTCACAGACGAAGATCAGCGTCTCACCGGGGGCGATCACACCGCCGCCGGCACCGCGGTCGCCGTACGCAAGGTGCGCCGGGATGGTCAGCTTGCGGCGGCCGCCGACCTTCATCCCCTGGATGCCCTGGTCCCAGCCCTTGATGACCTGGCCGGACCCGAGCTGGAACTGCAGCGCCTGGCCGCGGTTCCAGGAAGCGTCGAACTCCTCGCCGGTGGAGAAGGCCACGCCCACGTAGTGGACCTTCACGAAGTTGCCGGCCTTGGCCTCGGCGCCCTCGCCCACCCAGATGTCCTCGATGACGAGGTCCGTCGGGACCGGGCCCTCGGGGAAGTCGATCTCGGGCTTCTCGAGCTGTCCGCTCACTGCACTGCTCCTCAAAATCAAAAACCGGTCAACCGGGACAGTCTTACATCACGGCGAGGATGTCGAGCGTGAACACCAGCGTCGACTTCGGCGGGATGTCACCCTGCTGCTTGTCGCCGAAGCCCTGGTCCTGCGGGATCACCAGCAGGATGCGGCTGCCCGCCTTCTTGCCGACCAGGCCGTCCTTGAGCCCCTTGACGGACAGCTGGTCCATCGGCCAGGTCACCGTCTGGTTCGTGGCGTACGTGCTCTCGAAGAGCTTGTCGTCCTTCCACGTCTTGCCCACGAACTTCACGATCACGCTGTCCTTGTCGGTGACCGGCTTGCCGTCACCCTCCAGGACGTAGTTCGACACCAGCTTGGTGGGCTCGGCCGCGCCCTTCGGCACCGACAGGGAGACTTCCTTGCCGTCCGTGTTCGTGCCGACCTTGGGCAGGTCCTTGTTGTCCTGGGCGATCTCCTTGCCCTTGGCCGAGGCCGGAGACGGCAGCGAGGCGCCCTTGACGATGTCCACGACGAAGACCAGGGTCGCGTTCGGCTTGATCTTCTCGCCGGAGCCCTCCGCGCCGTAGCCGAGCTCCGGCGGGATCACCAGCTCGACCCGGCTGCCGACCTTCTGGCCTTCCAGGCCCTGGTCCCAGCCCTTGATGACCCGGCCCGCGCCGAGCTCGAGGTCGAAGGGGGTGCCCCGGTCGAAGCTCTGGTCGAACGGCTCCTTGCCGTCCCAGACCTGGCCGAGGTAATTGACCTGGGCGACATCGCCCTTCTTCAGCGCCGGGCCCTTGCCCTCGCTGATGACCTTCACCTTCAGTTCCTTGGGCGGTTCCCCCTTGCCCGTGGACAGGGTGGGCTTCTCCCCGAACTTCGCGCCCGCGGTGATCGCGGGCACGTCGTTCGTCATCTGGGTGGAGGCGGAGTCGGAGCCCTTGTCGTCGCCATCACCGCAGGCCGCTGTCGACAGCAGCAGAAGGGGGACGACAAGCAGGCCGGCAAGTCGGCGCACGTGTTCCTCAGATCTCAGACGGCACATCGGTCGCCCGCCACTCTAAGGTGTGGATCAGGCCCCGCACGAGAAACGTACGGGGCCTGGCCGATTCACCGGCGGAACGCACCGGCGGAACGCACCTGCCGCTCACATGCCGGCGATCAGCTTCTCCACCCGGTCGTCCACCGAACGGAACGGGTCCTTGCACAGGACCGTGCGCTGCGCCTGGTCGTTCAGCTTCAGGTGCACCCAGTCCACCGTGAAGTCCCGGCGCTGCTCCTGCGCCCGCCGGATGAAGTCGCCGCGCAGCCGCGCCCGGGTGGTCTGCGGGGGCACCGACTTGCCCTCGAAGATCTTCAGGTCATTGCAGATCCGCGCCGTCTGCCCCTTGCGCTCCAGCAGGTAGTACAGCCCCCGCCGGCGGTGGATGTCGTGGTACGCGAGGTCTATCTGAGCCACCCGCGGGTTCGACATGGTCATGTTGTGCTTGGCCCGGTACCGCTCGATGAGCTTGTACTTGATGACCCAGTCGATCTCGGTCTCGATCCGGCCCAGGTCCTCCTGCTCGACCGCGTCGAGGGTCCGGCCCCACAGCTCCAGCACCTGCTCCACCGTGCCGGTACGGATGCCCCGGCGCTCGGCGAAGTCCACGGCCTTGTCGTAGTACTCGCGCTGGATCTCCAGCGCCGAGGCCTCCCGGCCGCTGGCCAGGCGCACCTTGCGCTGGCCGGTGATGTCGTGGCTGACCTCGCGGATCGCCCGGATCGGGTTCTCCAGGGTGAGGTCCCGCATGACCGTGCCCGCCTCGATCATGCGCAGCACCAGGTCGGTCGCGCCGACCTTGAGCAGCATGGTCGTCTCGGACATGTTCGAGTCGCCGACGATCACGTGCAGCCGGCGGTAGCGCTCGGCGTCCGCGTGCGGCTCGTCGCGGGTGTTGATGATCGGCCTGGACCGGGTCGTCGCGGAGCTGACGCCCTCCCAGATGTGCTCGGCCCGCTGGCTGACGCAGTAGACCGCGCCCCGGGGGGTCTGCAGTACCTTGCCGGCCCCGCAGATGAGCTGCCGGGTGACGAGGAACGGGATGAGGATGTCCGCCAGGCGGGAGAATTCCCCGTGCCGCGCCACCAGGTAGTTCTCGTGGCAGCCGTAGGAGTTGCCCGCCGAGTCGGTGTTGTTCTTGAAAAGATAGACGTCGCCCGCGATTCCCTCCTCGTGCAGGCGGCGTTCGGCGTCGACGAGCAGGCCTTCGAGAATGCGCTCGCCGGCCTTGTCGTGGGTGACCAGTTCGGTCACGTTGTCACATTCGGGAGTTGCATATTCCGGATGTGAACCCACGTCGAGGTAGAGGCGGGCGCCGTTCCGCAGGAAGACATTGCTGCTGCGGCCCCATGACACAACACGGCGGAAGAGGTAGCGCGCCACTTCGTCAGGAGACAGTCGGCGCTGTCCCCTGAACGTGCACGTGACGCCGTACTCGTTCTCCAGCCCGAAAATGCGGCGGTCCATGACTGAACATTACGCCTTCTGCTGTGTTCTGAAACCGGGTTCGAGAGCGCCGTTTCGATCAGTTTCCGATGAGCAGGCCCGATGAGCCCTCGACCGTGCGGCTGCGCGGCGGAGCTGCGAGGACTCGCTGAGTGGCCATCAGGACCAGCAGGGCCAGGGCCCCGCCCACGCTCGCCACGCCGAAGCCCACCGCCGTGCCGCCCAGTTCCACGGCCGGACCCGCCATCGCCGTACCGATCGCCGCGCCCACCCCGAAGGAGGTCACCAGCCAGGAGAACGCCTCCGTGACCGTGCCCGCCGGAGCGTGCCGGTCCACCACGATGAAGGCACAGGCGATGGCCGGCGCCAGGAACACGCCCGCCAGCGCCGCCAGCGCGGTCATCGCCACCGGGCCCGGCACCAGCATCAGCGGCAGGTAGCAGACGGCCAGCAGGGCCACCAGCGCCCGCAGCCGCCGTTCCGGTGTCCCCGCCCACTGGCGCGCCCCGTAGGCCACCCCGCCGACCAGGGCACCCAGCCCGAGGGCGGCCATCAGCCAGCCGTAGACGGCCTGGTTCCCGTGGTCGTCGGCGTACGCCACGCCCGCGACCGTGATGGACCCCAGGGCGCTGCCGACGAAGAAGAAAGCCCCCAGCAGGGCCAGCAGCCCGCCCGAGCGCAGGGCCCCCAGCCAGTGCGCCTCGCGCGGCGCCGAGCGCCAGGTGCGGGAGGGCTCCGACAGCACCACCGAGAGCGCCCCGAGGACGCCCACGGCGTTGAGCACCAGGAGGGCCACCCCCGGGTCCCAGAGCGCCACGCACAGCGTCACCAGCAGCGGGCCGACCGTGAACATGACCTCCTGGGCCACCGCGTCCATGGCGTACGCCTTGTGCACCTGCTCCTCGCGGCCGCCGAGCACGCTGGGCCACAGGGCCCGCAGCCCGCCCTCCAGCGGTGGGGTGAACAGTCCGGCGACGACGACGGCGGCGTACGCGGCGTACGTGCCGCCGGTGCCCGCCAGCACCAGCCAGACCATGCCGAGCGCGGACACCAGGGCGGCCGGCAGCTGGATGCGGGGCTGGCCGAAGAGGTCCACGGCCCGCCCGAGCAACGGCTGCCCCACGGCGTTGGCCACCCCGTACGCGGCGGCGAGGGCCCCCGCGAGGCTGTAGCTGCCGCCCTCGGCCCGGGTGAACAGCACGATCGCGATGGGCGCCGTGCCGTTGGGCAGCCGGCCGACGAGGGTGCCTATCAGCAGCCTCGCCGCGTGCCGGGTTCTGAGCAGCTCCGAGTATCCCGCGGCCATGGAATGCCCCCTTCCGCCTCGGAGTGTACGACCGAGGTAATACGTATAACGTGACAGGTCATACGTACCATGGCCGCAGTCCCCGGGTCCACCCCGAGAACCCCGCCCCCACCTCTGACCTCGCACAACAGGAGTCGCACGTGACGAGACCCACCAGCCGGGACGTCGCCCGCCAGGCCGGCGTCTCCCAGGCCACCGTCTCCCTCGTCCTCGGCGACAAATGGCGCGGCCGGGTCTCCGAGCGAACCGCCGAACTGGTCCGGCACGCCGCGGCCGAGCTCGGCTACCGCCCCAACCTCGCCGCCCGCAGCCTCCGCCTCGGCTCCACCCGCACCGCCCTGCTCGTCGTCCCCGCGCTCACCAACGAGTTCTTCGCCCGCGTCTACACCGGCGCCGCCCAGGTCGCCGCGGAACACGGCTTCAGCGTGGTCCTCTACCTCTCCCCCGACGGCACCGGCCCCGCCCGCAACCCCTTCGCCTCGGCCAGTGCCGCCCTCGACGGAGTCATCGCCTCCTCCATGGCCGCCGACGCCCTCCAGGCCATCAGCGGCGCCGGCACCGAACTCCCCCTCGTCATGCTCGACAGCGACCCCGACACCGGCGGGGCCGCCGCCTTCGTCAACCTCGCCCTCGCCGACGGGATCCGCCAGGCCACGGAACACCTGCTCGGCCTCGGCCACCGCAGCTTCCTGCACCTCGCCTCGGCGGTGCACTCCTGGACCTTCGACGTCCGCGCCACCGCCCTCACCGAGGCCCTCGGCCCCCACGCCCGGCTGCGCACCGTACGCTCCGCGCTCGACGTCCCGGCCGCCACCGCCGCCATGGAAACCGCCCTCTCCGGCCCCGGCCCCCATCCGACCGCCGTCGTCTGCGACGACGACATCCTCGCCGTCGGCGCCTGCAAGGCCGCCCGCCGGCTCGGCCTGCGCATCCCCGAAGACCTCTCCGTCACCGGCTTCGACGACCTCGCCCTCGCCACCGCCGTCGAACCCGAGCTCACCACCGTCTCGCTGCCCGCCGAACACGTCGGCCGACAGGGCATGAGCGCCCTCCTCGCCGTCCTCGACGGCCAGACCTGGACGGCCCCCGACATCCCGGTCCACCTCGTCGTCCGCGGCTCCACCGCCCCACCGCCGACCCCCTAGCGGGTGTCTTGCCGATCAGGCCGGGCTCGCGCCCTGATCGGCAAGACACCCCTAGAACACGACAGTGCCCCGGCCCGCCGAACGGCGGAACCAGGGCGCTGTCGTGCGATCTGCTGCTTGCCCGCTACTCGGAGTCCTCGGGCGCCTCGTCGTTGGAGACGGCGTCCGCCTGCGCGGCCGGCGTCACCTCCGGCTCCAGCAGCCGGGCCAGCTGCCGGCCCCGGATCCGCTTGAACTTCCGCTGCTGGGTCCGCGTACGGTCCAGGACCGCGACCTCCAGCCGGTCCGCCGGGATCTCCCGGTCGGCACCGTTGGCCTGGCTGGACAGCGCCTGAACCGCCAGCTTCAGCGCCTCGGGAAGGGACATCCCGTCCTGGTGGCGCTGGTCCAGGTACGTGCTGATCTGCTCGGCATTGCCGCCGACCGCGACCGAGCCGTGCTCGTCCACGATCGACCCGTCGTGCGGCAGCCGGTAGATCTGGTCCCCGGCGGCCGTGGCCCCGACCTCCGCCACCACCAGCTCCACCTCGTACGGCTTCTCGCCCGCCGAGGAGAAGATGGTGCCCAGCGTCTGCGCGTACACGTTCGCGAGCCCACGGGCCGTCACATCGTCCCGGTCGTAGGTGTATCCGCGCAGATCGGCGTAGCGCACACCGCCGATCCGCAGGTTCTCGTACTCGTTGTACTTGCCGGCCGCGGCGAAGCCGATCCGGTCGTAGATCTCGCTGAACTTGTGCAGCGCACGGGACGGGTTCTCACCGACGAACACGATGCCGTCGGCGTACTGGAGCACAACCAGGCTGCGACCGCGGGCGATGCCCTTGCGGGCGTACTCGGCCCGGTCGGCCATGGCCTGCTGAGGTGAGACGTAGAACGGAGTCGACACCGGCTATCCGCCCCTTTCTTCTTCTGGGCTGACGAGTACTTACAGGAGCGCGGCGCGCGGGCCGTCGGGCTCCTCCATGCGCCGTTCGGTGACCGAACGGGCCAGCGCCGAGGACTCCTCCTCGCTGAGCCGGCGGAAGCCCTCGTCGGTGATGACGGTGATGATGGGGAAGATCCGGCGGTACAGGTCCGGCCCACCGGTCGCCGAGTCGTCGTCGGCGGCGTCGTAGAGGGCCTGCACGACCAGCGTGGTGGCCTGCTCCTCCGTCAGATCGGGCCGGTACAGCTTCTTCATGGAACCCCGGGCGAAGATCGACCCGGAGCCGGTGGCGGCGAACCCGTGCTCCTCGGAGCGGCCGCCGGTGACGTCGTAGGAGAAGATCCGGCCCTTCTCCTTGCCCTCGTCCCAGCCGGCGAACAGCGGGACGACGGCGAGGCCCTGCATGGCCATGCCGAGGTTGCTGCGGATCATGGTGGACAGGCGGTTCGCCTTGCCCTCCAGGGAGAGGGTCGCCCCCTCCACCTTCTCGAAGTGCTCCAGCTCCAGCTGGAACAGCTTGACCATCTCCACGGCCAGGCCCGCCGTGCCGGCGATGCCCACCGCGGAGTACTCATCGGCGGGGAACACCTTCTCGATGTCCCGCTGCGCGATCATGTTCCCCATGGTCGCCCGCCGGTCACCGGCGAGGACCACGCCATCGGGGAACGTGGCGGCCACGATGGTCGTCCCGTGCGGGGCCTCGATGATCCCCTCGGGCAGCTTCCGGTTCCCCGGGAGCAGCTCGGGCGAGTGCGCGCCCAGGAAGTCCATGAAGGACGAGGACCCCGGCGTCAGGAAGGCTGCCGGTAGACGCCCCGTGCCACGAGTGTTGGCTTCCACGCGATTCCTTCCGGATAGGCGGCGACCCCGCCACCGGGGCCGGGCCGAACGATCATTTCGAACTGTGGCACGGACCCTACCCGGGACCGGGCCGGTCATCCGCCCCGGCACCGGCGGCTTGAGCCGCCGGTCTGCCGGGACGGAGACCCCAGGGACACCCTCGGGCATCTCACCTTGGATTCCAAGGCGAAACAGCCTTACTGGCCACCCTTTTGCACGAAGGAGCGCACGAAGTCCTCGGCATTCTCCTCGAGCACGTCGTCGATTTCGTCGAGGACGGAGTCGACGTCGTCGGAGAGCTTCTCCTGCCGCTCCTTGAGGTCGGAGCTCGCCTCGGCCGTCGTCTCCTCGACCTCCTCGGTCGAGCGCGTCGCCTTCTGCTGTCCGCCGCCGGTGTCCTTGGTCGCCATGTCTACCTCACCCCGCTCGGTTCGCACGCTCACATCGAGACCCCGGGATCGGAATCTCAAGATCGATCAGACCCTATGTCGGACCCTACAAGGAGGGTCCGACGTTCGTCCCCGCACTTTCATAACGTCCGGGTTCCTTCATGATTCCCGGCCGCGCGGCCTTTCAGCCGCGATCAGCCGCCGGAAAGGACGCGGACCAGGTCCTCGGCCGTCCGGCAGCGGTCCAGGAGCTCCTTGACGTGGTTCCGCGTACCCCGCAGGGGTTCCAGGGTCGGAACCCGCTGGAGCGAGTCGCGCCCCGGGAGGTCGAAGATCACCGAGTCCCAGGAGGCCGCGGCCACGTCGTCCGCGTACTGCTCCAGGCAGCGGCCGCGGAAGTAGGCCCGGGTGTCCTCCGGGGGCTTGCTCCGGGCCCGTTCCACCGCCGGCTCCTCCAGCAGCCGCTGCATCTTGCCGCGGGCCGCCAGGCGGTTGTACAGGCCCTTGTCCTGGCGTACGTCCGAGTACTGGAGGTCGACCAGGTGCAGTCGCGCCGCGTCCCAGCCCAGCCCGTCCCGGCGCCGGTAGCCCTCCAGGATCTCCCGCTTGGCGATCCAGTCCAGCTCGCCCGACAGGCTCATCGGGTCGCGCTCCAGCCGGCCCAGCACGTCCTCCCAGCGGACCAGGACATCGGTCGTCTGCTCGTCCGCATCGGAGCCGAACCGCTCCTCCACGTACTTCCGCGCCAGCTCGAAGTACTCCATCTGGAGTTGTACGGCGGTCAGCGTGCGGCCGCTGCGCAGCGTGATCAGCTTGCGGAGGTCGGGGTCGTGGGAGACCTGGTGCAGGGTGCGCACCGGCTGGTCCACAGCCAGGTCCACGTTGATGAAGCCGTCCTCGATCATGGAGAGGACCAGGGCCGTCGTACCCAGCTTCAGGTAGGTCGAGATCTCGGAGAGGTTCGCGTCGCCGATGATCACGTGCAGCCTGCGGTACTTCTCCGCGTCCGAGTGGGGCTCGTCGCGCGTGTTGATGATGGGCCGCTTGAGGGTGGTCTCCAGGCCGACCTCGACCTCGAAGTAGTCCGCACGCTGGCTGATCTGGAAGCCGTGCTCGCGGCCGTCCTGGCCGATGCCGACGCGGCCGGCGCCGGTGACCACCTGGCGGCTGACGAAGAAGGGGGTGAGGTGGCGCACGATGTCCGAGAAGGGGGTCTCCCGCTTCATCAGGTAGTTCTCGTGCGTGCCGTAGGAGGCGCCCTTGTTGTCGGTGTTGTTCTTGTAGAGGTGGATCGGCTGGGCGCCGGGCAGCTGGGCGGCCCGTTCGGCGGCCTCGGCCATGATCCGCTCGCCGGCCTTGTCCCACAGGACCGCGTCCAGCGGGTTGGTGATCTCGGGCGAGCTGTACTCGGGGTGGGCGTGGTCGACGTAGAGCCGTGCTCCGTTGGTGAGGATGACATTGGCCAGGCCGATGTCCTCGTCGGTGAGCTGGCTGCTGTCGGCGGCCTCGCGGGCGAGGTCGAAGCCGCGGGCGTCCCGCAGCGGGTTCTCCTCCTCGAAGTCCCAGCGGGCGCGTCGCGCCCGGTGCATCGCCGCCGCGTACGCATTGACGATCTGGGACGAGGTGAGCATGGCATTGGCGTTCGGGTGACCGGGGACGGAGATCCCGTACTCCGTCTCGATCCCCATTACGCGCCGTACGGTCATGCGGCCCTCCTTGCCCGGCGGCGCTCCCGACCGGGAGCGGTACGGAAGAGCCTAGAGCGGCTCCGCGCTGGTGGGGAGATCATTTCTGTCATTGAATTGTGGCCCGAGCGGCTGAAAAGCAGGCGGCTGCGGGTGCCCCTTTTCAGGGCATCCGCAGCCGCCCCGTTCGATCAGAGGTACTGACCGGTGTTGGCCACCGTGTCGATGGAGCGACCGGTGTCCGCACCCTGCTTTCCGGTGACGAGGGTGCGGATGAAGACAATCCGCTCGCCCTTCTTTCCGGAGATCCGGGCCCAGTCGTCCGGGTTGGTGGTGTTCGGCAGGTCCTCGTTCTCCTTGAACTCGTCCACGCAAGCCTGGAGGAGGTGGGAGACCCTGAGGCCCTTCTGGTTGTGCTCGAGGAAGGCCTTGATCGCCATCTTCTTCGCACGGTCGACGATGTTCTGGATCATTGCGCCGGAGTTGAAGTCCTTGAAGTAGAGGACTTCCTTGTCGCCGTTGGCGTACGTGACCTCGAGGAAGCGGTTCTCCTCGGTTTCGGCGTACATCTGCTCGACGACCGTCTGGATCATGCTGTGCACCGCGACCTCGGCGGACCCCTGGTGCTCGGAGAGGTCTTCCGTGTGCAGCGGCAGGGAGGCCTTGAGGTACTTGGCGAAGATGTCCTTCGCCGCCTCGGCGTCCGGGCGCTCGATCTTGATCTTCACGTCGAGCCGGCCGGGGCGCAGGATGGCCGGGTCGATCATGTCCTCGCGGTTGGAGGCGCCGATGACGATGACGTTCTCCAGGCCCTCCACGCCGTCGATCTCGGCGAGCAGCTGCGGGACGATGGTGTTCTCCACGTCCGAGCTGACTCCGGATCCGCGGGTGCGGAAGAGGGATTCCATCTCGTCGAAGAAGACGATGACGGGGGTGCCCTCGCTCGCCTTCTCACGGGCACGCTGGAAGACGAGGCGGATGTGCCGCTCGGTCTCGCCGACGTACTTGTTGAGGAGCTCGGGGCCCTTGATGTTCAGGAAGTAGGACTTCCCGGCGGCCTGTCCGGTCACCTCGGCGACCTTCTTGGCAAGGGAGTTGGCCACTGCCTTGGCGATGAGCGTCTTGCCGCAGCCGGGCGGGCCGTAGAGCAGGATGCCCTTCGGCGGCCGCAGTTCGTGCTCCTTGAAGAGGTCGGGGTAGAGGTACGGGAGCTCGACGGCGTCGCGGATCAGCTCGATCTGGTCGCCCAGGCCGCCGATCTTCTCGTAGTCGATGTCGGGGACCTCTTCGAGGACGAGGTCCTCGACTTCGCTCTTGGGGACGACCTCGTAGACGTAGCCGGAGCGGGGTTCGAGCAGGAGGGCGTCACCGGGGCGGATGGTGATGTCCAGGAGCGGCTCGGCGAGCCTCACCACCCTTTCCTCGTCGGTGTGCCCGACGACCAGGGCGCGCTCGCCGTCCTCGAGGATCTCCTTGAGGGTGACGATGTCCCCGGCCCGCTCGTACTCCATGGCCTCGACCACGTTGAGGGCCTCGTTGAGCATGACCTCCTGGCCGCGCCGGAGGTCTTCCGGTTCGACGCTGGGGCTGACGTTCACGCGGAGCTTTCGGCCTCCGGTGAAGATGTCGACGGTGCCGTCCTCGTTCGCCTGCAGGAAGACACCGAAGCCGGCCGGCGGCTGCGCGAGCCGGTCGACTTCCTCCTTGAGTGCCACGATCTGGTCGCGGGCTTCACGGAGGGTATTGGCCAGTCGCTCGTTTTGTGCGGAGACGCCGGCCAGGTTTGTCTGGAGCTCGACGATCCGCTCTTCGAGAATCCTCGTGTGTCGCGGAGAGTCGGCGAGCTTACGTCGCAGGACGGCGATTTCCTGCTCGAGATAGGCAACCTGGCCGGCGGGGTCTTCGGACCCCCGACCGGGCCGGATGCCGCGGTTGATGTCGTCGTCGTGGGCTGCCACGGTCCTCACCTCCTCCAAGGGGAGCTGGACGCTTCCTGACCCTACCTGGGCTGGTGGTGATTGAAACCCCTAGATCACAAAGACGGTAGGGGCGTGTCCGATCTTCACCCTTGCGTATCCCCTCACGCCAGGTGAATACCCACCCATCAACATCGGAAAGCGGCCAGTTGTAAGGTCGAACTGTTCAACACCCGCGCACAGCACAAGGGGACGGCAGAGGATATGACCGTGCAGCAGGAGGCTCCCGCCAACGGAACCGCAGGATCCGGAGGCGACGGAGAGCCGCTGGAGGTCTGGATCGACCAGGACCTCTGCACCGGCGACGGCATCTGCGCCCAGTACGCGCCGGAGGTGTTCGAGCTGGACATCGACGGTCTGGCGTATGTGAAGAGCGCGGAGGACGAGCTGCTGCAGGAGCCGGGGGCGACTGCTCCGGTTCCGCTGGTGCTGCTCCAGGACGTGGTGGACTCGGCCAAGGAGTGCCCGGGGGACTGCATCCACGTAAGGCGCGTTTCGGACAGGGTCGAGGTGTACGGGCCGGACGCCGGGTAGCGGGTCAGGCACTCCGCGCTTCGGCGTCTGTCAGCTCCTGGCTGAATTTTCCGGCGGCCCAAACCCACTTGGCGAGCTGCTTGGTGTCGGGGCAGCAGCGGGGCACGTCGGGGGTCGAGTAGCCGAGCAGGGTGGCGGTGACGGCTCCGTCACGTACGGCGAGCTCGGTGACGTTCTTGCGCTGCGCGGCGGGGAGCAGGGTGGCGACGACGCGGGGCGTGCTCCCGGCGGCGGGGTCCGCGACGAGGACGTAGACGGCGTTGGGCGGGGTGCCCAGGCCTGCTTCGCAGCGGACGGCGGCCACGGTGTCGGGGCGGTGGTCGCCGTCGAGGTCGCCCTGGGCGCTGGCGGTGACCTGGTGGGGTCCGCCGCGGCAGTCGAGGGGGTAGGCGGCGGCGCCCGGATCGGGGGCGGTGGCCACGGCCTGGGGGCCGCCGGGCGCGGCGGTGCTGCGGGCGCCGGCGGCGGGGGTGGGCTGGAGGAGTCCGGCTCCTGCGATCACGGCGGCCATGGCGACTGCGGTGGCGAGCCAGTGGGCGGGGCGGGCGTCGGTGTGCGCGAGGGCGGTTTCGGCGGGGTTGTGCACGGGGGCGTCTCCTGCGCGGGGGATGACGGGGAGCCAGCATCGTGCCATACGGGCCGGTGGGGCGGAACGCGGGGGTCCGCGGCAGCTCGTGCGAGGTTGGGCAACGCAAAGGCGCCGTGCCGCAGTTCCGTTGGGTTTCGCGGGAACTGCGGCACGGCGCCGTGGTGTTGTGGGTGGGTCGTCCGGGGTGTCCGGTCAGCCGCGGCCGGAGCCGCCGGAGCCGCTGCCGGGACCCTCGTAGTCCTCGCCGTAGGCGCCCTTGGCGGGGCGGCGGCGGCGCAGCGGGGGCTCGACGCCGTCCGCGAGGCGGCGGGCGGTGACGAGGAAGCCGGTGTGCCCGATCATGCGGTGGTCGGGGCGGACGGCGAGGCCTTCCACGTGCCAGTTGCGGATCATCGATTCCCAGGGCTGCGGCTCGGCGAAGCAGCCGATCTCGCGGATGGACTCGACGGTCTTGGACAGCTGGGTGGTGGTGGCCACGTAGCAGCAGAGGATGCCGCCGGGGACCAGGGCCTTCTTGACCGCCTCCAGGCATTCCCAGGGGGCGAGCATGTCGAGGATCACGCGGTCGACGTCGGTGTCGGACAGGTTGTCCTGGAGGTCGCCGACGGTCAGCTGCCACGCGGGGTGCGGGCCGCCGAAGTAGCGCTCGACGTTGTCCTTGGCGATCTCGGCGAAGTCGGCTCGGCGCTCGTAGCTGTGGAGCATGCCCTGGTCGCCGATGGCGCGGAGCAGGAAGCTGCTGAGGGAGCCGGAACCCACGCCCGCCTCCACGACGCGGGCGCCGGGGAAGATGTCGGCGAAGGCCAGGATCTGGCCTGCGTCCTTGGGGTAGACCACGGCGGCGCCGCGGGGCATGGACAGGACGTAGTCGGGGAGCAGGGGGCGCAGCGCAAGGTACGCGACGTTCCCCGTGGTACGGACAACACTGCCCTCGGGAGCGCCGATCAGCTCGTCGTGCGGGAAGGAACCCTTGTGGGTGTGGAAATTCTTCCCGGCTTCGAGCGTGAACGTGTAGTGGCGTCCCTTGGGGTCGGTGAGCTGGACCTGGTCCCCGACCTTGAAGGGCCCGCGTCGGCGGGCGGCACCGGTCGGTTCGGACATGTGACCAGTGTATTGGCTTCAGGAGTGGGGCCGCGCCATGGCCTTGAAGAAGGCCTTCTCGACGTCGAGGGTGGAGAGCACGCCGTAGATGGCTCCGTCGGACTGCACGACGAGGTATTCGGTGGCGGGGGTGGTGCGGAGGTGGTCGAGGAGTTCTTCGCCCGCGAGGTCCGCGGAAACCTTCATGCCGTCGGTGAGGTCCTGGGCGAGGGTGCTGACGGCGACCCAGGGGCGGCGGTGTTCGGGGACGGAGGCGATGGCCGTTTCGCGGACGATCGCGGTGGGGTCGCCGAGGCCGTCGGTGATGACGAGGGCGCGGGCGCCGGACTCGTTGGCGCGGCGGAGGGCCTCGGAGAGCGGGGTGGCGGCCTGGACGGGGATGGCGCGGCGGGTGAGGGTGCGGGCGCGGAGTTCGGGGAGGTGCTCGCGAAGGCGGGCCATGCGGAGGCTGTTGCCGGCGCCGGTCCACATGATCGCGGCGAGGATGGCGGCGAGCAGGGCGTTCATGACGGTGTCCATGCCGCCGGTCTGGTCGTCGCCGGAGCCGATGACGCCGGTTTCGGTGAGGAGGGGCAGGCCGAGGAGGACGGCGACGGCGATGGCGCGGCCGACCCAGGCGGCGGCGACGGTGCCGGACATGGCGCGGCCGGTGATGCCCCAGATGACGGCGCGGAGCATGCGGCCGCCGTCGAGGGGGAGGCCGGGGAGCAGGTTGAACACGGCGACGATCAGGTTGGCGATCATCAGGCCGGCGAGGAGGACGCCGGGGACGGTGCCGGGTTCGACGGCGTTCATGCCGAGGTAGAAGGCGCCGGCGAGGAGGAGGGAGAGCAGCGGGCCGACCCCGGCGAGGACGAATTCGCGGCCGGGGCTCTGGGCCTCGTCGACGTGGGTGGCGCCGCCGACGAACTGGAGCTGGATGCGGCGGACGGTGAGTTTGAAGCGGAGTCCGGCGACGGCGTGCGCGAGTTCGTGGACGAGGACCGAGGCGTAGAAGGCGACGGCGAAGAAGAGGGCGACGAGGTAGCGGGCGGCGCCGAGGCCGGGCAGTACCTGGTCGAGGCGGTCGCCGAAGATCCAGGTGATGAGGGCCGCGACCACGAACCAGCTGGGCGAGACGTAGACGGGTACGCCGAAGGGGCGGCCCATGAGGAGTCCGCCGCCCGGTTCGGAGCGCCGGCCCGGGCGCTCGCCGGTCTCGTCGGTGTCTGCCACGGCTGTCCTTCGTTCGGTGCGTGTCGGCCGGGGGGTGGTGGCCGATGTGTCCGGTGGGCCCCGTTGCGCGGGGTGATGCTCCGATCATGCAGTGCGAGGGGGGCCGGCGTCGATGGTATGCGCGTGCTGTCGGTGGCGGGTCGTAGGGTCTGTGTCATGACGATGTCTTCCGGGTCTTCCGGTGCTGTGCCCGGCGCAGCCGATGCCGATGCCGCGCCGGTTGCGGCCCGGCCCACTTCGCTGTCCCCGTCGCGGGCGAGCGATTTCATGCAGTGCCCGCTGCTGTACCGGTTCCGGGTGATCGACAAGCTGCCGGAGAAGCCCAGTGCGGCTGCTACCCGCGGGACGCTGGTGCATGCGGTGCTGGAGCGGCTTTTCGATCACCCGGCGGAGGAGCGGACGGCTCCGCGGGCGAAGGCGCTGGTTCCTGGGCAGTGGGACCGGCTGCTGGAGTCGCGGCCGGAGCTGTCGGAGCTGTTCCCGGCGGATGACGGCGGTGAGGGGCTGGCGCGTTGGCTGACGGAGGCCGAGGCGCTGGTGGAGCGGTGGTTCACGCTGGAGGACCCGACGCGGCTGGAGCCGGTGGAGCGGGAGTTCTTCGTGGAGACGGAGCTGGAGTCGGGGCTGCGGCTGCGCGGGATCATCGACCGGGTGGACGTGGCGCCGACGGGCGAGGTGCGGATCGTCGACTACAAGACGGGGAAGGCGCCGCGGCCGGAGTATGCCGAGGGCGCGCTGTTCCAGATGAAGTTCTATGCGCTGGTGGTGTGGCGCTTGAAGCGGGTGGTGCCGCGGCGGCTGCAGCTGGTGTACCTGGGCAGCGGTGAGGTGCTGACGTACGACCCGGTGGTGGCCGATCTGGAGCGGGTGGAGCGGAAGCTGCACGCGCTGTGGGAGGCGATCAAGGAGGCGACGGCGTCGGGTGAGTGGCGTCCGCGGCCGACGAAGCTGTGCGGATGGTGTGATCATCAGGCGGTCTGTCCGGAATTCGGGGGCACTCCCCCGGCCTATCCCCTGATGATCATCCCGAGGGGCGATGCCGAAGGGTCCGTCCCCGCGGAATCCTGATCGTCCGATCAGGGCAGAATGGGCGGCGTATGTCGATGCCGCCGTACGAATACGAGGTGGACCCCGTGGCGATCCGCGTCCTTCTGGTCGATGACCAGCCCCTGCTGCGCACCGGCTTCCGGATGATCCTGGAGGCGGAGCAGGACCTTGCGGTCGTCGGCGAGGCCGGGGACGGCCTGCAGGCCCTGGACCAGGTGCGGGCGCTTCAGCCGGATGTGGTGCTGATGGACATCCGGATGCCGCGGATGGACGGGGTGGAGGCGACCCGGCAGATCACCGGTCCGGGCCGGGACGGTCCGGCGAAGGTGCTGGTGCTGACCACGTTCGATCTGGACGAGTACGTGGTGGAGGCGCTGCGGGCGGGTGCCAGCGGGTTCCTGCTGAAGGATGCGCCGGCCAATGAACTGGTCCAGGCGATCCGGGTGGTGGCGGCCGGCGAGGCGATGCTGGCGCCGTCGATCACGCGGCGGCTGCTCGACAAGTACGCGGGCCATCTGCCGTCGGGCGAGGAGTCCGTTCCGGACACGCTGGGGACGCTGACCGAGCGTGAGGTCGAGGTGTTGAAGCTGGTGTCCCGCGGTCTGTCCAACGCGGAGATCGCGGCGGACCTGTTCGTGAGCGAGACCACCGTCAAGACGCATGTGGGGCACGTGCTGACGAAGCTGGGCCTGCGCGACCGAGTGCAGGCGGCGGTGTACGCGTACGAGAGCGGCCTGGTGCGGCCGGGCGCGCAGTAGTCGAGAACGCCGGAGGGGCCGGCCCGCGGTGCGGGCCGGCCCCTCCGGCGTGTGCGGGCTCAGCCCTTGCTGATCTCCCAGAAGCGGAAGACGGTGGAGGCGTCCAGCGACCACTGCAGGCCGGTGACGTTGGGGCGGACCACCGCGTACTGCTTGCTCTGCCAGAGCGGGAGGAGCGGGAGTTCCTCGGCGACGATGTCCTGGAGGCGGGCGTAGTCGGTGGAGCTGGCGGTGCGGTCGGAGACCGCGGAGGTCGCCGGGATGATCCGCTCGCTGATCTCCTTGTTGAGGTAGTTGTTCTTCAGGACGTTGTCTTTGCCGAAGAACGGCTGGGTGAAGTTGTCCGCGTCCGGGTAGTCCGGCACCCAGCCCTTGAGGTAGACGCCGTACTTGCCGGCCTCGATGTCCTTCTCGTACTGGTCGAACTCGACCGACTTGACGTCGGCCTCGAACAGCCCGCTGTCGTTGAGCTGCTTGGCGATGACCGCGAACTGCTGGTCGGCGGCCGGGCCGTAGCGGGTCGGGGTGGACCAGAGGGTCAGCTTGACCTTGCCCTTGATGCCGGCCTTCTGGAGGATTTCCTTGGCCTTGTCGGGCTGCGGGGAGGAGCCGTACTTGTCGAAGAAGGCCGTGGTGTGGCCGCCGATGCCGGCCGGGACGATCGAGTACAGCGGGGTCGCGGTGCCCTGGAAGACGCTCTTGACGAGGGCCTCGCGGTCGAGCAGGTAGGCCATGGCCTTGCGGACGGGGAGCTTCCCGACGACCGGGTCGTTCATGTTGAAGACGAGGTGCTCGACCTCGGCGCCGGTGCCCTGGACCGCGGACGGCTTGCCGTCGGTGCCGCCGGAGGAGGCGGGGTTCGGGATGTCCTGCGGAGCCAGGCCGCGGAAGGCGAAGTCGACCTGGCCGGCGTCGATGGCCTTCTTCAGGGCCGCTTGGTCCCCGTCGAAGAACTTGATGGTCACACCGGTGTTCTTGACCTTGGCCTGGCCGGTGTAGGACCCGTTGACGGAGAACTCGGCGGTCTTCTCGCCGAAGGAGTCCAGCTTGTACACGCCGGAGCCGGTGGCCTTGCCGTCGGCGCGGAGCTTGTCGGCGGGGTATTCGCGGTGGTCGACGATGGAGCCCGCACCCGAGGCGATCTTGCTGGGGAAGGTCGCGTCGGAGTTCTTGAGGCGGAAGACGACGGTCTTCTCGTCGGGGGTGTCGATGCGGGCTATGGACGAGAGCATCACGGCGGGGCCGTTCTCGTCGTTGATCTTCAGCGTGCGCTCGAAGGAGTACTTGACGTCCTTCGAGGTGAGGCTGTTGCCGTTGCTGAACTTCAGCCCGGGGCGCAGGGTGCAGGAGAACACCTTGCTGTCGCCGCCGTTGAAGCCGCAGGCCTGGGCGGCGTCCGGGGCGGGCGTGGTGGAGCCCTTGGGGAAGTGCAGCAGGGACTGGAAGACGTTGTTGAACAGCAGCCAGGAGCCCGGGTCGTAGCCCGACGCGGGGTCGGTGGCCTTGACCTGGTCGGACATTCCCATGACCACCGTGCTGCTGCCGCCGCCGGCGGTGCTCTCCTGCGCGCCGCAACCGCTGAGCAGCGCCGCCGCGGTGGCCGCGCCGAGCGGGGCCGCCAACCACTGGTTACGAATCTTCACGCGAATGTCCTTCACAGTCTTGTACGCCTTGATCCCCGGCCGCGACGCCCGCCGCCGGTTGCCGCAGTGGTCAGCCGCTGACGCCGCGGCCGAGTTCCCACAGCTGGAGGTCGGAGATGGAGTTGACGGACCACTCCACTCCGGTGATGCCGTCGCGCGCGGCGACGTACTGCTTGCCCTGCCACAGCGGCAGGACGGGTACGTCCTCGGCAACGATGTCCTGCATGTCCCCGATGGCGGATGCGGCCAGGTTGCGGTCGGCCGCGCGCCGGGATTCGGGGATGAGCTTGGTGCGCACCGTGCTGTTCGCGTACGGCGTGCCCAGGAAGTTGTCCTGCTCCAGGAAGGGAGCGAGGAAGTTGTCGGCGTCCGCGTAGTCGGGGAACCAGCCGAGCCCGTAGGCGGCGTAGTCGCCCTTCTTCTGGGCCGGCCGGAAGTCGGCCCAGTCGGTGCCCTGGACGGTCACGTCGAACAGCTTGGTGGCGTTGAGCTGGGCCTTGAGGGCCTCGAACTCGGCTGCCGTGCCGTCGCCGTAGTGGTCCTTGGTGTAGTTGAGCGTGAGCTTGACGGGGGTCTTGACGTTGGCTGCGCGCAGCAGGTTCGCGGCGACCTGGGGGTCGCCGTCCCCGTACTTGTTGAAGAAGGAGTTGACGTGGCCGGGGACGCTGCTGGGGACGAGGGAGTACAGCGGCTGGGCGCTCTTGCCGTAGACCTGGGAGATGAGCTTGCCGCGGTCGACGGAGGCGGCGATGGCCTGGCGTACGGCCTTGTCCTTGACCACCGGGGCTTCGGTGTTGAAGCCGATGTAGCGGATTTCCAGGCCGGGCAGCGGGACCAGCTTGACGCCCTTGGGCGGGGTGGCCGAGAACTGCTTGATCTGGGCGGGCGACAGGGTGCGGGAGACCACGTGGATGTCTCCGCCGGTGAGGGCCTTGCCCATGGCCTCGGAGTCCTCGAACATGCGCAGTTCGACCTTGTCGTTCTGCGGCTTGAGGTCGCCCTTGTACTTCCCGTTCCGGGTGAAGACGGCCCGGACCAGCTTGTTGTCCTTGACTTCGGCCTTCATCGTGTACGGGCCGGAGCCGTCGACTTCGAAGCCTTCGCGGAGCTTCTCGGCCTGGTACGTCTCGCTGTTGACGATGCCGGTGGCCGGGGTGGAGAGCTTGTGCGGGAAGGTCGCGTCGGGGGTCTTCAGCCGGAAGACCACCGTGTCCTCGCCCTTGGTCTCGACCCTGTCGAGGGTGGAGAGGAGGGAGGCGGGGCCGTTCTCGTCCTTGATGGCGAGGACCCGGTCGATGGAGAACTTGACGTCCTCGGCGGTGAGCGGGTCGCCGTTCGCGAAGGTGAGGCCGGGCCGCAGGGTGCAGCGGTAGGTCTGGTTGCCGGCTTCGGTGAACCGGCAGTCGGATGCGGCCTCGGGGACGGGCTGGCCGCCGCCGCGGGGGGTGTGCATCAGGGTCTGGACGGTCTGGCGGAGCACGTTCCAGGCGCCGGCGTCGTAGGCGTAGGCCGGGTCGAACGGTGCGGGGGCGAACTCGGCGGCCTCGAACCGGTCGGTGGTACCGACGACGATCGCTCCTGAGCCTGCTCCTCCGCCACTCGCGCTGCCGCATGCGGTCAGCACGGGGGTGAGCAGACCGGCCGCGGCCGTCAGCACCATGGTCTTGCGGTTCATCCTGGAAGTTCTCCCTCAACCGGCACTTGCTCACAGCGGTACAGAGGGCACTTCGCGGCGGTCGCCCGTTCTGGGCGGAACGATCGGGCCGGTGTAAGAACGATCGGTCCACGCGGTCCCGGCACGTGGGTGTGTGTCCGGGGCGGCTGAGGTGCGGCGAGGTGCCTGCGACGACATTAGTGGCCCTGGACGGGATGGCTGGAACTGGCCGGACTTGGGGTGTAATCGCACCGTGATGGGAACGAACTGGCTGGTCACCCAGGGGCACCGGCCGATTCGGTCAGGAGCTGATCAATCAGGACACAACGTAAGGGCACGGGACGCAGAAAGCCGCCCGGGGGGCCCGTCACGGGTGACCAAGGTCACGCTGAGCAACTGCCCCGGAGAGGATGGAATTTCGGCCTCCGCTAGCCCCGACGAGAGATCCTTCCGCGGGACCCCGGTTCCGGCACCGTTCCGTTCGGCGCCGGGCCCGTACGCAGCGTGCGCGGTCAGTTCATCCGGGTGATGAGCGAGCGCAGGAACGGAAGGTCCACGTCCTCCAGGGAGCCGACCACGGTGCGGCCCGGGGCGGGGGCGATCAGGCCGATCGAGGGGACGGCGACGACCCGGCAGCCGGCCGCCTCTGCGGCGGCGACCCCGGTGGCGGTGTCCTCCACGACGGCGCAGCGCGAGGGGTGGGCGCCGAGGGCGTTGGCGGCGAACAGGTAGGGGTCGGGGTGCGGCTTGGTGCGCGGGACCTCGTCGCCGGCGACGGTCAGGGCGAACCGGTCCGGTCCCAGGGACTGGAGGATCCGGTCGATGACCCGGCGGTGGGAGGCGGAGACCAGGGCGGTGGGCACGTTGTTCCGGGCCAGCTCGGACAGCAGCCGCTCGGCGCCGGGCATCAGCGGCACCTGCTCGGCGATCCGTGCCTCGAAGCGCTCGTTGAGGAGCACGCTGAGCTCGCCGACGGAGATGTCCGCGCCGGTGGAGTCGATGAGGAAGCGGGCGCTGCGGGTCATCGGACCGCCGACCACGATGGACCGCCAGGATTCCTCGAGCCGGTGTCCGAGCTCGCCGAAGACCGCCACCTCCGCGTCCCACCAGAAGTCCTCGGTGTCGACCAACGTGCCGTCCATGTCCAGCAGCACCGCCTGGAGGGCCGACCCGTCGGCGGTACGGGCGACGGGAGCGGAAACAGTGCTGGTCATGCGCACGACCTCTCGGAAGGGACGAGAAGGCCGGTCACCTCTCCCCCTGGGCGTGCCCGGGAAAGACAGGCGACCGGCCTGTATGGGACCGACAAGTGTACGTCGGTCCGCCTCAGCGTGCGTTGAAATACTTCGCTTCGGGGTGGTGGATCACGATCGCGTCGGTGGACTGCTCCGGGTGGAGCTGGAACTCCTCCGAGAGGTGGACCCCGATGCGCTCCGGCTGGAGCATGTCGGCGATCTTCGCGCGGTCCTCCAGGTCGGGGCAGGCCCCGTAGCCGAGGGAGAAGCGGGCACCCCGGTACTTGAGGTCGAACATGTCCTCGACCGCCTCCGGGTCCTCGCCGGCGAAGCCGAGTTCGGCCCGGACCCGGGCGTGCCAGTACTCGGCGAGGGCCTCGGCGAGCTGGACGGACAGGCCGTGCAGCTCCAGGTACTCGCGGTAGGAGTCGGACTCGAAGAGCTTGGCGGTGGCCTCGCCGATCCGGGAGCCGACGGTGACCACCTGGAGGCCGACCACGTCGGTCTCGCCGGACTCCTCGGGGCGGAAGAAGTCCGCGAGGCAGAGGCGGCGGCCGCGGCGCTGGCGCGGGAAGGTGAACCGGGTCCGCTCGTTGCCCTGCTCGTCGAGGATGATCAGGTCCTCGCCCTTGGAGACGCAGGGGAAGTAGCCGTAGACCACGGCGGCTTCCAGCAGGTTCTCGGTGTGCAGCTTCTCCAGCAGGCCGCGCAGCCGCGGCCGGCCCTCGGTCTCGACGAGCTCTTCGTACGTCGGACCGCCGGCGCGGGCCTGCTTGAGGCCCCACTGGCCCTTGAACAGGGCGCCCTCGTCCAGCCAGGACGCGTAGTCCTTGAGCGGGATGCCCTTGACCACGCGGGTGCCCCAGAACGGCGGGGTGGGGACGGGGTTGTCGACGGCGACGTCGGAGCGGCCGCCGGGCTCCTCCGGCTCCTCCACCTGGAGGAGCGGGGTGTCCCGCTTGGCGACCCGGCGCTGCTTGAGCTCGGGCAGGGCGGCTCCGGGGACGCCGCGCTTGACGGCGATCAGCGCGTCCATCAGGCGCAGGCCCTCGAAGGCGTCGCGGGCGTAGCGGACTTCGCCCTCGTAGATCTCGTGGAGGTCCTGTTCGACGTAGGCGCGGGTGAGGGCGGCACCGCCGAGGATGACCGGGTAGTCGGCCGCCAGCTTGCGCTGGTTCAGCTCCTCCAGGTTCTCCTTCATGATCACGGTGGACTTCACGAGCAGGCCGGACATGCCGATGACGTCGGCGCGGTGTTCCTCGGCGGCTTCCAGGATCGCGGAGACGGGCTGCTTGATGCCCAGGTTGACCACGTTGTAGCCGTTGTTGGACAGGATGATGTCGACGAGGTTCTTGCCGATGTCGTGGACGTCGCCGCGGACGGTGGCGAGGACGATGGTGCCCTTGCCTTCCGCGTCGGACTTCTCCATGTGGGGCTCCAGGTAGGCCACGGCGGTCTTCATGACCTCCGCGGACTGGAGCACGAACGGCAGCTGCATCTGGCCGGAGCCGAAGAGCTCGCCGACCACCTTCATGCCTTCGAGCAGGGTGTCGTTGACGATGTCCAGGGCGGGGCGCCCGGCCAGCGCCTCGTCCAGGTCGGCCTCCAGGCCGTTCTTCTCGCCGTCGATGATGCGGCGCTGGAGGCGCTCCTCCAGCGGGAGGGCGAGGAGTTCCTCGGCGCGGCCGGCCTTCAGCGACTTGGTGTTGACGCCCTCGAACAGCGCCATCAGCTTCTGCAGCGGGTCGTAGCCCTCCGCGCGCCGGTCGTAGATCAGGTCGAGGGCGGTGGTGACCTGCTCCTCGTCGAAGCGGGCGATCGGCAGGATCTTGCTGGCGTGCACGATCGCCGAGTCGAGGCCGGCCTTGACGCACTCGTCGAGGAAGACGGAGTTCAGCAGGACGCGGGCGGCCGGGTTGAGGCCGAAGGAGATGTTCGACAGGCCGAGGGTGGTCTGCACCTCGGGGTGGCGGCGCTTGAGCTCGCGGATCGCCTCGATCGTGGCGATGCCGTCCTTGCGGGACTCCTCCTGGCCGGTGCAGATGGTGAAGGTGAGGGTGTCGATGAGGATGTCCGACTCGTGGATGCCCCAGTTGCCCGTCAGGTCGTCGATGAGGCGTTCGGCGATGGCGACCTTGTTCTCGACGGTGCGGGCCTGGCCCTCCTCGTCGATGGTCAGGGCGATCAGCGCGGCGCCGTGCTCCTGGGCCAGTCGGGTGACCTGGGCGAACCGGGACTCGGGTCCGTCGCCGTCCTCGTAGTTGACCGAGTTGATGACGGCGCGGCCGCCGAGCTTCTCCAGGCCGGCCCGGATGACGCCGACCTCGGTGGAGTCCAGCACGATCGGCAGGGTGGAGGCGGTGGCGAAGCGGCCGGCCAGCTCCTCCATGTCGGCGACGCCGTCGCGGCCGACGTAGTCCACGCACAGGTCCAGCATGTGCGCGCCCTCGCGGATCTGGTCCCGGGCCATCTCCACGCAGTCGTCCCAGCGGCCGTCCAGCATGGCCTCGCGGAACTTCTTCGACCCGTTGGCGTTCGTCCGCTCGCCGATCGCCATGTACGCGGTGTCCTGGCGGAACGGGACGGTCTGGTAGAGCGAGGAGGCCCCGGGCTCGGGGCGCGGGTCGCGGGCCTGGGGGGCGAGGCCGTGGACGCGCTCGGCGACCTGGCGCAGGTGCTCGGGGGTGGTGCCGCAGCAGCCGCCGACCAGGGACAGGCCGTACTCGCGGACGAAGGTCTCCTGGGCGTCGGCGAGCTCGCTCGCCGACAGCGGGTAGTGCGCGCCGTTCTTGCCGAGGACGGGCAGGCCGGCGTTGGGCATGCAGGAGATCGGGATGCGGGCGTGCCGGGCGAGGTAGCGCAGGTGCTCGCTCATCTCGGCGGGGCCGGTGGCGCAGTTCAGGCCGATCATGTCGATGCCGAGCGGTTCCAGCGCGGTGAGGGCCGCGCCGATCTCGGAGCCGAGCAGCATGGTGCCGGTGGTCTCGACGGTGACGGAGCAGATCAGCGGGACGTTCACGCCGAGGGCCTCCATGGCGCGGCGGGCGCCGATGATGGAGGACTTGGTCTGCAGGAGGTCCTGGGTGGTCTCCACCAGGAGGGCGTCGGCGCCGCCGGTGAGGAGGCCCTCTGCGTTGATCTGGTAGGCGTCGCGGATGGTCGCGTACGAGACGTGGCCGAGGGTGGGCAGCTTGGTGCCGGGGCCCATGGAGCCCAGCACCCAGCGCTGGCGGCCGGTGGAGGCGGTGAACTCGTCGGCGACCTCGCGGGCGATGCGCGCACCGGCCTCGGACAGCTCGAAGTTCCGGTCCGCGATGTCGTACTCGGCCAGGGCGGCGAAGTTGGTGCCGAAGGTGTTGGTCTCGACGCAGTCCACGCCCACGGAGAAGTACGCCTCGTGCACCGAGCGGACGATGTCCGGGCGGGTCGCGTTGAGGACCTCGTTGCAGCCTTCGAGCTGCTGGAAGTCCTCCATCGTGGGGTCCTGCGCCTGGAGCATGGTTCCCATGGCCCCGTCGGCGACGACCACGCGGGTGGCGAGCGCCTCTCGGAGGGCATCGGCCCGGGTCTGGGTGTCTGCGGGCGGGTTCGGCAGCGAGGCCATGGTGTTGCTCCCTGGGATGCGACGGCTGTCGGCTTTGCACCTTCCTCGAAGGTGCACGCGGTCAGGGTAACCGCGCCGGGCACGGCCCGGTTAGGGCGTCCCACGGGCCGGACTGCATTCTGTGCGCTGGGGTGTCACCCGGCGACGCGGTCTTGACAGACTTTGTCAACAGTGCGCGAGGTCGACATCGACCGATAGTGTTCAGCATTGTCGAACTACGTGAGCAGGACGTGAGCAGGAGGAGGCTGCGCGATGGCACGGAACATCCAGTCGCTCGAACGAGCCGCTGCGATGCTGCGGCTGCTGGCCGGCGGGGAGCGCCGGCTGGGGCTGTCGGACGTGGCGTCCTCGCTCGGCCTGGCCAAGGGCACCGCGCACGGCATCCTGCGCACCCTGCAGGCCGAGGGCTTCGTCGAGCAGGACCCGGCGTCGGGCCGCTACCAGCTGGGCGCCGAGCTGCTGCGGCTGGGCAACAGCTATCTGGACGTGCACGAGCTTCGGGCGCGGGCGCTGGTCTGGACTGACGACCTGGCGCGGGCCAGCGGCGAGAGCGTGTACGTGGGCGTGCTGCACAAGAGCGGGGTGCTGATCATGCACCACGTGTTCCGGCCCGACGACAGCCGGCAGGTGCTGGAGGTGGGGGCTATGCAGCCGCTGCACTCCACGGCCCTGGGCAAGGTGCTGTCGGCCTATGACCCGGTGGCGCACAGCGAGGCCGTGGAGGTGGCGCGGGAGGCGTTCACCCCCCGCACCGTGACCGGCCTGGAGGGGTTCGAGTCGGTGCTGGCGCTGACCCGGGCGCGCGGCTGGGCCTCGGACGTCGAGGAGACCTGGGAGGGCATCGCCTCGGTGGCGGCCCCCATTCACGACCGGCGCCGGATGCCGGTGGGCGCGGTGGCCGTGTCGGGTGCGGTGGAGCGGGTCTGCGGCGAGAACGGGGAGCCGCTGCCCACGCTGATCGCATCCGTCCGGGACTGCGCACGGTCGGTTTCGCGCGATCTCGGAGCCGGCCGGTTCTGACCTTCCCTTCATCGACCGCACCCCCGCCTGGAGGCCACCATGTGGCCTCTTTTGGCGTTTTTTGACCTTGCTTCGGCCAGGTCATGGGTATGAGATGGCCTGATTTGGTCGATCGTACCGAGTGGTAACGATCCGGCAATCTGACCTGGCCGCCCCTTGACGCATTCTTCACCTGGCCGGAAAACTGCCGTTCATCGGTCGGCATTGTCGAACACCTACCGGCAATACGCGTTAGGGTGTGGCAAGGCCAAGGACCGGTGCAGCACTCACCGAGTGCGCGGACGAACCGGTGGGACCCGGTGTCCGCCCACCCTCTGGACGTAGGACAAAGGAGTCGCGGGTGTCCAGCTCCGACATCTTCATCGGCGAGACCATCGGTACCGCCGTACTCATCCTGCTCGGCGCCGGCGTGGTTGCCGCCGTCGTGCTCAAGCGCTCGAAGGCGCAGAACGCGGGCTGGCTGGCGATCACCTTCGGGTGGGGCTTCGCGGTCATGACCGCCGTCTACATGACCGGCACCCTGTCCGGCGCCCACCTCAACCCGGCCGTCACCGTCGGTATCGCGATCAAGGACGGCGACTGGGGCAACGTTCCGGTCTACTTCGCCGGCCAGCTGCTCGGCGCCATGATCGGTGCCACGCTCGCCTGGGTCGCGTACTACGGCCAGTTCCAGGCTCACCTCACCGATCCGGAGATCGTCGCCACCAAGTCCGAGCACGCGGGACTGGTCGACCAGAAGACGGAGCCGACCGCCGGCCCGGTGCTCGGCGTCTTCTCCACCGGCCCCGAGGTCCGGAACGTGTGGCAGAACCTCGCCACCGAGATCATCGGCACCATGGTGCTCGTGCTCGCGGTACTCGCCTTCGGCCTCAACGACGACGGCAAGGGCCTCGGCACCCTCGGCGGTCTGATCGTCGCCCTGACCGTGGTCAGCATCGGCCTCTCGCTCGGCGGCCCGACCGGCTACGCCATCAACCCGGCGCGCGACCTGGGTCCGCGCATCGTGCACGCGCTGCTTCCGCTGCCGAACAAGGGCGGCTCCGACTGGGGATACGCCTGGATCCCCGTCGTCGGCCCGCTGATCGGCGGAGCCCTCGCGGCGGGTATCTACAACCTCGCGTTCGTCTAAGTCGTTCGTCCAAGCCGTTCGCCTACCGGACCTCCCAGGAGCAGCCACCATGACCAGCAGCACCGGCCCGTTCATCGCGGCCATCGACCAGGGCACCACCTCCTCCCGCTGCATCGTCTTCGACCGCGACGGCCGCATCGTCGCCGTCGACCAGAAGGAGCACGAGCAGATCTTCCCGAAGCCGGGCTGGGTCGAGCACGACGCCAAGGAGATCTGGGCGAACGTCCAGGAGGTCGTCGCCGGGGCCATCGCCAAGGCCGAGATCACCGCTGCCGACGTCAAGGCCGTCGGCATCACCAACCAGCGCGAGACCACCGTCCTGTGGGACAAGAACACCGGCGAGCCGGTGCACAACGCGCTGGTCTGGCAGGACACCCGCACCGACTCCCTGTGCAAGGAGCTCGGCCGCAACGTCGGCCAGGACCGCTTCCGCCGCGAGACCGGCCTGCCGCTGGCGAGCTACTTCGCCGGCCCGAAGGTCCGCTGGCTGCTCGACAACGTCGAGGGCCTGCGCGAGCGCGCCGAGGCCGGGGACATCCTCTTCGGCACCATGGACTCCTGGGTCATCTGGAACCTGACCGGCGGCGTCGAGGGCGGCGTGCACGTCACGGACGTCACCAACGCCTCCCGCACCATGCTGATGAACCTCCACACCCTGGAGTGGGACGAGCGCATCGCCGAGTCGATGGGCGTCCCGACCACGGTCCTGCCGGAGATCCGGTCCTCCGCCGAGGTCTACGGCGAGGTCAAGGAAGGCGTCCTCGCGGGCGTACCCGTCGCCTCCGCGCTCGGCGACCAGCAGGCCGCCCTGTTCGGCCAGACCTGCTTCGCCGAGGGCGAGGCCAAGTCCACGTACGGCACCGGCACGTTCATGCTGATGAACACCGGCGACAAGATCATCAACTCCTACAGCGGCCTGCTGACCACGGTCGGCTACCAGATCGGCCAGGACAAGCCGGTCTACGCGCTGGAGGGCTCCATCGCCGTCACCGGCTCGCTCGTCCAGTGGATGCGCGACCAGATGGGCCTGATCAAGTCCGCGGCCGAGATCGAGACCCTTGCCTCCTCCGTCGAGGACAACGGCGGCGCCTACTTCGTGCCCGCCTTCTCCGGCCTGTTCGCCCCGTACTGGCGCTCCGACGCCCGCGGTGTGATCGCCGGCCTCACCCGGTACGTCACCAAGGCGCACATCGCCCGTGCCGTGCTGGAGGCCACCGCCTGGCAGACCCGTGAGATCACCGACGCCATGACCAAGGACTCGGGCGTCGAGCTCGCCGCCCTCAAGGTCGACGGCGGCATGACCTCCAACAACCTGCTGATGCAGACCCTCTCGGACTTCCTGGACGCCCCCGTGGTCCGTCCCATGGTCGCCGAGACCACCTGCCTCGGTGCCGCCTACGCCGCCGGCCTGGCCGTCGGCTTCTGGCCCGACACCGACGCGCTGCGCGCCAACTGGCGCCGGGCCGCGGAGTGGACCCCGCGGATGCCCGCCGACCAGCGGGAGCGCGAGTACAAGAGCTGGCTCAAGGCCGTTGAGCGGACCATGGGCTGGGTCGACGACGAAGACGCCAGCTGACCGCCGCACTGGTTGAGCTGACGCAAGCGACGACGAGGAGCTAAGAAAATGAGCAGCCTGCAGAGCGTGCCCGCCCCGGGCACGCACCCGACCACCGGTTCGCTGGGTTCGTCCCGTATGGCGAGCCGCGCCGAGACCCGCGAGCAGCTGGCGAACGCCACGTACGACCTGCTGGTGATCGGCGGCGGCATCCTGGGCACCTCGGTGGCCTGGCACGCCGCGCAGTCGGGTCTGCGGGTCGCCATGGTGGACGCCGGCGACTTCGCCGGCGCCACCTCCTCGGCCTCCTCCAAGCTCGTCCACGGCGGTCTGCGCTACCTGCAGACCGGCGCGGTCAAGCTGGTCGCCGAGAACCACCACGAGCGCCGGGTGCTGGCCAAGGACGTGGCCCCGCACCTGGTCAACCCGCTCACCTTCTACCTGCCCGTCTACAAGGGCGGACCGGTCGGTGCGGCCAAGCTGGGCGCGGGCGTGTTCGCGTACTCCGCCCTCTCGGCCTTCGGCGACGGCATGGGCAAGGTCATATCCCCGGCCCGCGCCGCCGCCGACAACCCGGGCCTGCGGACCGACAACCTGAAGGCCGTCGCGGTCTACTACGACCACCAGATGAACGACTCCCGGGTCGCCGTCATGACGGTCCGCGCGGCCGTCGAGTCCGGCGCGGTCGTCCTCAACCACGCCGAGGTCACCGGTCTGCGGACGACCCGGGGCCGGGTCTCCGGCGCCGAGCTCAAGGACCGCCTGGACGGCACCGAGTTCGGGGTCAACGCGCGTGTCGTGCTCAACGCCACCGGCCCGTGGGTGGACCACCTGCGGCGCATGGAAGACAAGCACTCCATGCCCTCGATCCGCCTCTCCAAGGGCGCGCACATCGTGATGAAGCGCAAGTCGCCGTGGAAGGCCGCCATGGCCACCCCGATCGACAAGTACCGCATCACCTTCGCCCTCCCCTGGGAGGACCAGCTGCTGCTCGGCACCACCGACGAGGTGTACGAGGGCGACCCGGCGGACGTGCGCGCCACCGAGTCCGACATCCAGCAGATCCTGGACGAGGCCGCGTTCTCGGTGAAGGACGCCGACCTCGACCGGTCCCTGATGACCTACGCGTTCGCCGGCCTGCGGGTACTGCCCGGCGGCCCCGGCGGCGTCGAGAAGGCCAAGCGCGAGACCGTGGTCTCCGAGGGCAAGGGCGGCATGCTGTCGGTCGCCGGCGGCAAGTGGACGACGTACCGCCACATCGGCCGCGTCGTGATGGACAAGCTGGCCAAGCTCCCCGGCAGCCCGCTGACCGAGGACATGGAGCCGGTGAAGTCCCTGGTCCGCCGGGTCCCGCTGCCCGGTGTCGCCAACCCGAACGCGGTCGCGCACCGGCTGCTGGTGGACCGCGAGCCGGGCATGCGGATGGACCCGCTCACCGCCCGCCACCTGGCCTCCCACTACGGCTCGCTGGCCTTCGACATCGCCCGCCTGGCCAACGAGGACCCGGCGCTCGGCGAGCGGATCCACGAGGACGGCCCGGAGATCTGGGCGCAGGTCGCCTACGCCCGCGACTTCGAGTGGGCGCAGACCGTGGACGACGTGCTGCGCCGCCGCACCACGGTGACCGTCCGCGGCCTGGACGACGCCTCCGTGCGGGCCCGGGTCGAGGAGATGCTGGCCCGCAAGGCGTAGCCCGTACCTTTCGCAGAGGGGGCGGTTCCGGCCGGAACCGCCCCTTTGCCGTGGGCTGTAACAGGTGTCGTATCAAGGCATAGGCTGGCCCTCGTACACGAGGGAACTTCGGAAGGAGACCTGGGTGATCGAGCTGGAGGGCGTGCCCGAGCTGATCGACCCGGTCATGGTGGCCGCGTTCGAAGGATGGAACGACGCGGGCGACGCGGCCTCCGGTGCAGTCGCGCACCTGGACCGGGAATGGAAGGGCGAGGTCTTCGCGGCGCTCGACGCCGAGGACTACTACGACTTCCAGGTCAACCGGCCGACGGTGTGGCTGGACAACGGAGTACGGAAGATCACCTGGCCGACGACCCGGCTGTCGGTGGTCCGGATCGGCGGCGCCAAGCCGCGCGACCTCGTGCTGGTCCGCGGAATCGAACCGTCCATGCGGTGGCGGTCCTTCTGCAACGAGATCCTCGGCTTCGCGCACGAGCTGGGCGTCGAGATGGTGGTCATCCTGGGCGCCCTGCTGGGCGACACCCCGCACACCCGGCCGGTGCCGGTCAGCGGGGTCACCTCCGACGCGGACCTGGCGCGGACGATGGACCTGGAGGAAACCCGGTACGAGGGCCCGACGGGCATCGTCGGCGTCCTCCAGGAGGCCTGTACGCACGCGGGCGTTCCGGCGGTGTCGCTGTGGGCGGCGGTCCCCCACTACGTCTCCCAGCCGCCCAACCCCAAGGCGACGCTGGCTCTGCTGAACCGGCTGGAGGATCTGATCGACATCCGGATCCCGCTCGGCGAACTCCCGGAGGACGCAAGGGCGTGGCAGCTGGGCGTGGACCAACTCGCCGCCGAGGACAGCGAGGTGGCGGAGTACGTCCAGACGCTGGAGGAGGCCCGGGACACGGCGGACCTCCCGGAGGCCTCCGGGGACGCGATCGCCCGCGAGTTCGAGCGCTACCTGCGGCGGCGGGATCCGTCGCCGGAGCCGGGCACGGCCGACGGCTCGTACCTGCGGGACACGTCCAGCGGCCGGACGAAGCCGCCGCGCCTGAAGCCGGACTCTTCCGCCGCTGGGGAGGATCCCGTCCCCCCGGAGGACCCGGACACACCGGAGGCGTAACCCGGCCCCGCCGGGCCCCTTGCGGCTGGGTTGCCGCGCAGCGGCAATTCCAGCCCGCCGGGGGTGGAGCCCCCTCCAGCCCCGTCGGCGTTTGAGGCGCGGGGGTCAGGGGGCAGAGCCCCCGGCAACGGCGCCGCACCAGGCAGGGCAGCCGCTGCGCGGAGCTGTTCCCCTACCCGCCCCTTCCCGAAACCGGGCTCTGCCCGGACCCGGGGCGCCAACGCCCGCGGGGCGGGGAATGGC
>NZ_JBFBAV010000050.1:0-48835 GCF_040689505.1 Streptomyces sp. NPDC051211 | reverse complement strand
CCACCCAGATCAAGTGGGGCCTGGACTACATGAACGAGCGCTACGGCAGCCCGGTCGAGGCCTGGAACTTCTGGCAGGCCAACCACTGGTACTAAGCCACCAGCGGACTGCAGACGCACGAAACGCTCGGCCGGGACTCCCGGCCGAGCGTTTTTGCGTGTGTGGTCGCCGAGCTCAGCTTTCGCGGCCGACGGCGGCCGCAGTGCCCGTAGTGCCCTTAGTGCCCGCAGTGCCCGCGACCTCACGATCCGGATGGCCACGCGGAACCAGGTAGGCGTGGAGGGCCTCCCGGTACGAGGCGAAGGCGGAGCCGTCCTCGCCGGCAACCGCAGGGCCCGTAAGGACCAGGGGGCCATGTCTCCGCGTTCGCCGGTGATCAGGGCGACAACCCGGACCGTTGCCCACGCCGCGATGGGCCAGCAGCCCGGAGAGACTCGAGCCAGGCCTGAACCCCGCCGCAAACGCATCCCTACGCACTCAATCGGCAGCCGCGGCCGTGGTGTGGCTCGGTGTGCGGTGTGCGGTGTGCCGGTGAGGACACCATGACGTGGGGACGGACGGACGGATCGGCTCGGCTCTTCTGTGGCGATCCCGGTGATGCTGAGGCGCTGAGCGACGTGGTGTCCGCCGCGAGCCCGGCCCGCCGCCGCGCCCCGGCGGCGCGCTTCCTGGCCGCCGCCCGGGCTGCGGCAGAGTTGGTCACCTCGCCCCGGGTTGAACCGCTGGGGAGCACAGCCCGGCCGGCGGGCGTTGGACACTCGAAGGGAGCGATCTCGTTGGACACACTGCAGTACCCGAGCGATGAGGAGGGCCCGATGAGCACGGCCGCTGACGGACGGCTGTGGCCGGACGAGATCAGTGTCGACAACGCCAGGACGACGCTGCTGCAGCTCCTCGCGCGTGCGGGGGTCTCTTCCGGTGACGCGCGGGAACTGATCGGGCTCCTGGAGGCGGGAGCGCTGGCTCTCGCGCACGATGAGCTGAGCGGCGGGGTCCGGAGCGCGCCGGGGGACAAGGGTGAGGCGTACGAGTCGGGCTGGCTCGACGGCGCCGCGGGCCTTTTGGCGGAGCTCGGCGCCGTTGCCGAGCGGACCCTCGTGCAGGTCGTGGGGGCGGACGGGCAGCCGGGCCCGGACGGGGAGCGCCCGCGGGCCGGGCGCATGGAGGTGGAGCGGGCGCGGGTGGCGCTCACGCCCCTGTACCTGTCGTTCACCGCGGTCTCGGAGCTGGATCCGGAGGTGACGGAGGAGGTGCTCGGCGTCGTCCTCGCCACAATGAGCCCCCGCGAGCGGGCCCGGTACGCCGGGCAGCTGACGGAGTTCGCCGTAGCCCACCGCGCCCGGTTGGAGCAGTTGTTCGCCGCCTTCGGACCGGGCAGCTCCATCACGGTGCACGGCCGCTATTCGCTCGTCCACTCCGTCACAAGCATCGCTGTGCTGGAACGGCTCGCCGCCGCGCCGCAAGAGCTGCGCGAGGAATGGGACGCCGCGGAGCTGCCGCCCGCGTGGCTGGACGGGCTGACGACCGCCTGGAACGCCGCGGCCTGACCGCCCCCTTCACGGTCCGACCACGGGCATCCCAACCCGGCCGCAGCCCTTCGCCCTCGGCTGCCATTCGCTCCGGTACCGGGCTACCGGTGACCCTGGTTCAGGGTTCAGGGTTCAGCGACGACAGCGCCGACGACCGGGACGGCGCCAACAGCCGCCTGACCAATCTCATCAGCACCATGGCGTGAGGTGCCCCCACTCGACGAGGGAACCGCCTGGACGGACCGCCTCGACCCGCCCAGCCGCGTCGGGGCGGTCCCCGGCGCACCGGCCTCGCCGAACGGCAACAGGCGGCCATTGGCCGGTTCTTGGCGCCACCTGGCACGGTGCGATCATGACGCAGGACATACAGGCCCACGGAGAGGCGCTCGTTGCCGCCGCCCGCGCCGGCGACACCAACACCGCCCGTCGGCACACCGACTTCTTCGTGCTGCGCAAGCACGTGGACGAGGGCATCCCGTACTGGGAACAGGCCGTGGCGGCCGGCGACGCCTTCTCGCACTACACCCTCGCCCGGTACCGGAAGATCCGCGGTGACCGGCAGGCCGCGGAGGCGCTCTACCGCGCCGTCGCCGACCGGCACGCCGGATGCGCCTACGGACTCGGCGTACTGCTCCGCGAGGACGGCGATCCCGAGGCCGCCGAATGGTTCCGCCGCGGCTGGGAACTGGGGCGCAACCTCGACTGCAAGATCGAGCTCGGCAAGCTGCTCGCGGCCGAGGGGCAACTCGACGAGGCGCCGAAGTTCCTGATGAGCGACATCGAGCTGGGCGACATCGCCGTCTTCCGCTGGGCGCAGCTCTTCGAGTCGATCCGTGCGGACTTCGACCGCGTCGCGGCGGGGCTCGACGCCGCCGAGGCCGCCGGCGACGGTGACGCCGCCGCCGAGGCGCTGCGCCCGCTCTTCGAGATGGAACACCACTTCCGCGCCTACCCGGGCCTGACGACCGAGGCCGCCGGCTACTACCGCAGGGCTTCCGCGCTCGCCCCCTCCGCCCGCGTGGACCACGCCGTGTTCCTGACGGAGACCAGCGGCGAGGCGTCCTGGCCCGAGGCCCGCGGCCTGCTGCTCCAAGCCCACGACGAGGGCTACGAAGGCGCCGCGTACGCCCTCGGTGTCCTGTACGAGCAGCGCGGCGACCTCGGCGACGCCGAGCACTGGTACGGCCTCGCGGCCGCCCGCGGGCAGCAGGCGGCCCAGTGGAACCTCGGGCTCCTCTGCAAGCGGCAGCGGCGGTACGAGGAAGCCGAACGCTGGTTCCGGGAGGTCGGCGAGGACGACGAGGACGTCGTGGAGCAGCTCGCCCGGATCGCGGCGATCCGCGCGGGCGGCACCGTGGCCCCCGGCAAGGACCTGCGCCGGCTGCCCGGGCTGCGCGAGCGGGCCGAGGCGGGCGACGTGCACGCCTCGTACGCGTACGGGAGGATCCTCGGCGACTGGGCCGGCGCGGAGGACCGCCACCTGGTCCGCTGGATCGAACCCGCCGCGCTGGCCGGGGATCCGCAGGCGGCGTACGACCTTGCGGAGCTGTACGGAGCGCTGCGCAGGCCCGCGTTGCGCGACCGGTGGTACCGGACGGCCGCAGAGGCGGGGCACCACGACGCGTGCAACCAGATGGGGTGGCTGTCCGAGTACCACCGGGACTATCAGGAGGCCGAGCGCTGGTACGTGCGCGCGGCCGGCGACGGATCCCCGCTGAACGCCATGCTGGCGGGCAAACTGAAGGCCCAGCGCGGCGCGTTCACCGAGGCGGAGCCCTTTCTGCGGACGGCCTGGGAACAGGGCGGCGATTCCGCGTACGGGACGGAGGCCGCCGGGTACTACGGACTCGTCCTGCACCGGCTGGGCCGCCTCGCGGAGGCGGTCGAACCGTTGCGGACTGCCGCCGCGCTCTGGGACGAGCACGTGAGCGCCCACTACAGCCGGGACGATCTGGACGTACTGGCCCGGACGGTCGACCCGGAGGAAGAACTGGCGGCGGTGGAGGCGGCGCTGGCGGCGTGACGCCGCCGGCTGGCGTCGACAACGCTCGCCCCCGTGCCCTCGCCGCCCGCCGGCGTGCCTTGAAATGGAGGTGCGTGCGGCCCCGGTGACGCCTATCGTGCCGCCCATGCATGCGACGCTGGCATGGCGGCCACTTGCGCTGGACGACGCCCCGGCCCTGGCCGAGTTGTTCGCCGCGGTGGAGGCGGCCGACGGCACCGACGAGCACTACGATGCCGAGGACCTCGCCGAGGAACTGGGGAACCCGTACCTGGAGTTGCCCCACGACTCGGTGGGGGTGTGGTCCGGTGGCGAGCTGATCGGTTACGCCAAGGCGCTGGGGTTGCCCGACGCGACCGACGTGCACCTGGTGTACGTCGAGGGGGCCGTGCGCCCCGACGCGCGCGGCAAAGGCGTGGGCACCGGCCTGGTGAACTGGCTGGTGACCCGGGCGACGCAGCAGCATCGTGAGCGGTTTCCGGACCTGCCGGGCGAGGCGCACGTCCAACTCCACGCACCGAACACCGCCAAACGCGACCTGTACCAGGAAGCCGGGTTCGAGGCGCGGCGCTGGTTCTTCGACATGCGCCGACAGCTGGCCGGCGGCTCGATCCCGGTGACGACCCCGGCGGGTGGGCTGCGCGTCGTACCCTTCACCGAGGCGTACGACGACGCGACCCGGCTGGCGCACGACGAAGCGTTCCTCGACCACTGGGGTCACACCCCGACCACCCCCGACCGGTGGCGCCACGGGACCACCGGCGCCCGGTCGTTCCGGCCCGACGTCTCGTTCCTGGCCCTGGACGGGGACGAGGTCGCCGGCTACCTCATCAGCCACGAGTACGACGCCGAGACCGCGATGACCGGCATCCGCGAATGCTGGATCGACAGGCTCGGCACCCGCCCGGCCTGGCGCGGCACCGGCGTGGCCACCGCGCTGCTCACCACCTGCCTGCAGGTCGGCCAGGAGCAGGGCTATCGCAGAGCCGGCCTCAACGTGGACAGCGCCAACGCCGGCGGTGCCCTGGGCCTGTACGAGCGGTGCGGCTTCCGCACCCGGCACACCTGGGTCGGGTACGTACGGCCGCTGTAGCGGGAGGCGCGTTCGCGTCTCCCTGCCCGCAGCGCTACGGCTATTCGATGACCGCGGTGGCTTCGACCTCGACCAGGAGGTCCGGTTCCCCCAGCGCCGCAACGCCCAGCAGGGTGATCGGCTTGACCGGATCGATGCCCAGCTTCGCTGCCGCCCGGCCCACGCCCTCACCCAGCAGCGGCATCTTCTCGGAACTCCAGTCGACGACGTAGATGGTCAGCTTCGCCACGTCATCGAAGGAACCGCCGATCCCGGCCAGAGCGGTGGCGACATTGAGATAGCACTGCTCGACCTGAGCGGCGAAGTCTCCCTCGCCCACGGGCCGGCCGTCGGCATCGCGGGCCACCTGCCCCGCAAGGAACACCAGCTTCGATCCGGTGGCGACCGACAGCTGCCGGTACACCTCGGGCTTCGGCAACCCCTCGGGATTGACCAGCGTCACGGACATGAACGGCCTCTTCCACTTGGCGTCAGGAGCATCGAGATCAGCAACATCTGAAAGCATAGCGCTGCTATGTATTGTGGGGTCATGGCGAGGACGAAAGATCCGGTGGTCCGCTCCCTGCTGCTCGACCGAGCCGCGCGGATGCTGCGGACCAGGCAACCGGTCACACTCCGCACCCTGGTCGCCGGAACCGGCGTGTCGACGATGGCCGTCTACACCTACTTCGGCGGCATGGACGGCCTGTGGAAGGCACTGCGGCAGGAAGGCTTCACACGCCTGGCCGCCCAACTAGCGGCCGTCAAGATGTCCGCGGACCCGGTACGAGACCTCGCCGCCCTCGGGGCCGCCTACCTGGCCAATGCCCTGGAGAACCCCGACCTCTACCGCGTCATGTTCGACGCGGGCTTCGACCTCGAGGACACCGGCGCCGCGGACGAAACCCTGCACCGCCTCGTCCGCGCCATCGAACGGGCCAAGACGAGCGGCCGCTTCCGCAGCGAGGTCGACCCGCTGGAACTGGCAACACAGAGCTGGACCATCGGCCACGGACTCGCCTCACTCGTCGCCACAGGCCCCCTGCCGCACCAGGCACTCGCTCACGGTGCGCCCATGCTGACCGCACTGTTCACCAGCGCAGGAGATGAACCGGACCGATGCCGCCAGTCGGTCGAGCGCGGCTGGGGACGGATGCCCCCCGGCCAGGCCCAGGCCTTGTGATCGGAGCACGAGGTCCCGTCGCGCGGTGTCCCGATTGTGGGGGCGGTGGGTGCGGGGCGGTCCGCCGTTCTGCCGCCCGGAGGCTGTTCGCCCCGGCGCTCGGAGTGGGCGGGCAGCCTCTTCCTTCACATCGTCCTGGGCGGCGGCGTACCGCTGCCCGGACCGCGCCTCACCGGCTCGCCAGGTGGCGAACAGCAGGCCGCGACCGGGGGCGGCTGCGCCTGCAACTGGCCGAGACACAAGAACAGTCGGAGGAACTCCGCACCCGGCTGGCGGACGCCGAGCGGCGTGCGGAGGGACTCGCCGCCGAGTTGTCCAAGACTCGGGCCCGACTACGGTCCGATCGGCCAGTACCCTCCGAAGCGGTCTCGGCCGGGGAAGCGTCGGCAGGGCCTGCGGCGACGATGGCGGCCCAGGGGGCTCGGCGACGGCAGTCGGTGGGCCCTGCTAGTTTCCGCGCATGGCAGATTTCATCAACAGGCGACAGATCACTTCGGTGGCGCAGCTCAATCCCATCCAGGCGGAGCAGGTCGTGCTCTGCGGTACCGCCTACGATGACGAGGACCTGCCGGCCGACCGGCGCCTCTCCTCGGATCCCGAGGACGAATCGGTGCTGAACTTCTGCGAGCTCTGGGACGTGGTGGCCGACGGGTCGCCCGTCTACGAGGCCTGGTTCTACCAGTCGGACAGCGGGTCGATCTTCCTGGCAGGGACCACCGAGATGGTCGCGCAGATCATCCAGTGCGGCCTGGAGTGCATGGACCAGGAGCGCGAGCTGGAGCTCGGCACGGCGATGGTGAGGGCCGGCCTGCTGCCGTCGGGGGACTCGGAGTTCGAGCGGTTCCGCCGGGCCGCCGGCGAGACGCATCTCGCCTGACCCGCGCCCGGCAGCGCACGACGCGGGCTCAACCGGCAGGACCCCCAAGAGACGCCTGGTCGGCGGCAGCCGGGCCGGCGGCCCGTTCCAGGGCTTCCAGGACGGTGTCGCGGAACAGCGTGGCCTTGTAGCCGGTCTGCGGCAGCGGCCGGCAGCGGACGAGTACCGTCGCGGCCGCTGCGGAGAGGACGCCGGGGGTGGCCTCGCGGCCGATCAGAGCGGCCTCCACCTCCGTCAGCCGCAGCGGGACACGCGCCACCCCGCCCGCCGCGACGGCGGCGTGCGTGACGGTGGCGCCGTCCAGCGCGAGCCGGGCCGTGGCCTCGACCAGGGGCCATTCGGCGTGGGCCCGGCTGGTGGCCCGGTGGCAGGCGGCGCGTTCGCCGGGCAGGGGTGCGGGCAGCCGGACCGCGGTGAGGATGCGGTCCGGCGCCAGCAGGTGGTCGGCGCGGTGTAGCCGGTCGCCGTCCCCGTACAAGTCGGCGACCCGGCGCGGGGGTTCACCGTGGACCTCGGCCTCGGCGTCGTAGGTGAGCAGGGCCATCGCGAGGGTGGACGGGTGCGGGGTGATGCAGGGCCCGTCTCCGCTGACCACGCCGAAGTGGTGGTCGCCCTCGCGCGCGGGGCAGCCGGTGCCGCCCTTCTGGAGGCAGTCGACGTGCGGATTGCGGTAGTACCAACAGCGGTTGCGTTGCAGCAGATTGCCGCCCAGAGTGCCGGCGGCACGGATCTGCGGAGTGGCCGCGGTCCCGGCCGACAACGCGAGGGCCGGCCAGCCGGCGCGCACCTGCGGATCGGCGGCCAGCTCGGCGAGGGTGGTCAGGGCGCCGATCCGCAGCCCGCCGCCGGGCAGCGGCGTGACGCCGCGCAGGTCGCCGACGCCGTCGAGGTCGGTGAACGGCCCGGGGGAGACGCCGCTGCGCTGCCGGGCGGTGGTGTCGGTGCCACCGGCGCGCAGCTCCCCGCCGCGGGCCAGGACAGCGGCCGAGAGGTCGTCGAGGGCGGGCTCGGGGCTCACGTACCCAGTCCTTCCAGGAGCCGGTCGGGGCGGATGGGCATGTCGTACGGGCGCCAGCCGGTCGCGTCGTGGACCGCGTTGGCCAGGCACGCCGCGGTGGGCAGGGTGGCGATCTCGCCGAGGCCGACACCGCCGCCGGGGACGTGCTCGAAGCCCTCCTGATGGAAGTGGACGGTGATCTCGGGGGTGTCGCCGATCCCGGGGATGCGGTAGTCCTCCAGGTTCTCGGTCAGCACCCGACCGGTGACCGGGTCGGTGCGCCGCTCCTCGAACAGGGCGTAGCCGACGCCCTGGACGACGGCACCCTCGCACTGGCTCCGGGCCAGCCGGTCCTCGTGGATGCGGCCCGCGGAGATGCCGCTCCACACACGCAGCGGCCGGATCCGGCCCAGCCGCGTGTCCACCTCGACCTCGGCGACCTGCACCGAACCGGTGAAGCCGCGGCCGATCGCCACACCACCCAGGGCGAAGGGAACCGCGAAGCCCCGGCGGTCGCGGGGGCGCCGGCCGGTCACCCGTACGCCGTGCGCCGCGTCCAGCCGGGCGGCGACGTCACCGCCGCCGAGCGCCTCGCGCAGCCGGACGGCGCCATCCGCGGCGGCGGGCACGAGGGAGGGCGTGGTGCGGCTGCCGCCGGAGGTGGGACCGTGGACGGCATCGCTCCGGCCGACCTCGGCGCGCACCCTCCCCTCCGGCACGCCGAGCCCCTCGGCGACGGCCCGGCGCAGCACGGTCCGCGAGCCCGTGCCCATGTCCTGCACGGCACAGCGGGCGACGACGACCCCGCCCTCGACCGTGAGCTCGACCTCGGTGACGGGATCGAGAAAGTACAGCCAATTGGCCGCCGCGACGCCGACGCCGCGGCGGAACCGCCCGCTGCCGCCGCGGGGGCCCGACCAGAGAGGAAGCGCGGCGGCCCGTTCGTACAGGGCGTGCCGCTTGACGTTGCCGTCCCAGCGGCGGCGCAGGGCGATCGGGTCCTGGCCGAGCCGGTGGGCCATCTCGTCCACGGCCTGCTCCAGGGCCCAGCACATCGTGGGTCCGCCCGGGCCGCGGAACGGGGCGCCCGGAGGCCGGTTGGTGACCGTGTCGAAGTCGCGGAGCCGGCGCGGGGCCTTGCCGTACATGAACCGGGCCAGTGCCGCCACGGAGCCGCCCACCGAGACCCCGCCGTCGCTGTCCGCGTCCATCGCCAGCGCACTCAGATCGCCGGCCGCGTCCGCGACCATCGCCAGCCGGATCCGGGTGCCGGGCCGGTATCCGCCGTCGGTGAGCTCCTCGTCCCGGTCCAGCACGACCCGCACCGGGGCGCCGTGCAGCCTGGCCAGTTCCGCCGCGGCGACGACATCGGAGGTCAGCCCCATCTTGCAGCCGAAACCGCCACCCACGTGGACGGCCTTCGCCACCACCCGTTCGACGGGCACATTGAAGCGCTCGGCAGCCAGCTCGGCCACCTGCTTCACCGACTGCGTGGATACCTCCAGGTGGAGGGTGCCGTCGACCCACTGGGCCAGACAGGCGTGCGGTTCGAGCGGGGTGTGGGTCTGCGCGGCTGTGGTGAACACGCCCTCCACCACCCGCTCCGGGTGCCGGCCCCGGGCCTCGGTGATACGGCGCACCGCCGTGGCGGGGCGCTTGCTCATGGCGGACGGGCCCCGCCGGTTGCCGCGCCAGCGGGCGGGCAGCAGCTGGGGGGTCTCGCCGGACCCCGGCGCCCGCTTGCGCGCCGCCTTGTCCTCGTAGACCACCGGGCCCTCGCCGGCCCGGGCTTGGCGTACCCCGAGGGCTGCCGGCAGCACCTCGTAGTCCACCCTGACCCGCGCCGCGGCCGCCCGTGCGGACGCCCGGTCCGGCGCCGCGACCGCGGCAACCGGCTGCCCGACGTACCGCACCACGCCGTCGGGAGGCAGCAGCGCCACCAGCGGGAGGTCCCCGGCCTCCAGGGACCGTACGAGCGCGTGCGCGTGCGGCGAGCGGATGATCACCCCCTCCAGCAGTCCCTCGGGGTGCAGGTCCGTCGTGTACCGGGCCGATCCGTCGATCTTCTCCGGGGCCTCGGCGCGCGGGATCGCCGCCGCCTCCCCACCGTTCGGTCTCGTGTCGTAGTCGCCCGCGCAGGCCGCGGCCACCGCGCTGAAGATCCCCTCGTACGCGCCGCAGCGGCACAGGTGGCCCGCCAGCGCGTCCGCGATCTGCTCCCGCCCCGGCCGGGTGCGGCCGTGCGCCGCCCGCCACCGCTCGAAGAACGCCGCCGCCTCGACCACGAACCCCGGGGTGCAGTAGCCGCACTGGAGGGCGTCCTCGCCGGCGAAGGCACGCGCCACCGGGTGGCCGGACAAGCCCTCCACCGTCGTCACCCGTCGGCCGGCCAGCACGACCGCCGGCGTCAGGCAGGACACCCGGGGCTCACCGTCGACCTGGATCGTGCAGGCCCCGCACACCCCGCCCCCGCAGACCAGCTTGGTGCCGGTCAGACCCAGCCGGTCGCGCACCACCTCCACGGCGGCCGGGTCGTCGTCCACGTCCACCGCGCGCTGGGCGCCATTGACCTCGAACTCCACGAGACGCACTCCTCAGCCGTGGGGTGGCGACCGCCGGGCCTCGCGCTCGCCTTCACGCTCCTTGATATCCCGCTCCCGGGGCCGGCGCAGTTCGGCGCGCGCCCGGCCGGGTCGTCTCTTTCGGATCTCGCCGGTCAAGCCGGCGTCGCCGGTCCTCGGCCCTGGACCCAACCCGGGGTCAGGAGGAGGATGCCGGGTGTGAGTGGCCGGGCCGAAGTGCGCAGGAGCGGGGACGCGGTGGCCAGTGACGGAGGCGTCGCCGTCACCGGGATCGTGTACGGGGACGTCAACGGCAACCGCGCCCCGCCGCCCGCCTCTTCCGCCTACCTCTACCAGGTCGAGCAGATCTTCCCGTGGGCGCTGATCGGGCGGGAGGAGGAACTGGCCGAACTCACCCGGTTCTGTACCGCCCCGGAGGGCCCGCACTACGTGTGGTGGCAGGGGCCCGCCTGGGCCGGGAAGTCCGCGCTCACCCGCCGCCCGGCGTGCGCATCGTCTCCTTCTTCGTCACCGCCCGGTACGCCGGCCAGAGCGACCGCACCGCCTTCCTCGACGTCGTCATCGAGCAGCTCTGCGAGGTCGCCGGCCGCCCGCTGCCCCAGGCACCCTCCGAGACCACCCGACCGGGCTGGTTCGGCCGGCTGCTGAGCGAAGCCGCCGACAAGTGCCGCAAGCACGGCGAGCGCCTGGTCCTCGCTACGCCCGGCCTCGGTACGGGCCCAGGCCCTTCGGGCAGCGGCGCGGGGCTGGACCGAAGCCGGCGAGCCGGGCCGGGCCCGCGAACTGGTCCGGCGGATCGAGGAGACCGTCCCCGAACTCGCGGACAGCTCTCCCAGGACATCGCACGGCTGCACCTGGTGGGAGCCCTGCTGACGGCGGGCGAGTTCGACCGCGCCCTGGAGAAGGCCACGGACATCACCCACTCCCTCGCACTCTCGTGGGTACGGACTCTGCTGGCAGAGGCGAGGATCGGCCGAGGCGAGCTGGAGGAGGCGGAGGAACTCGTCCTCGCCCTGCACGAGTTCGACCAGTACACCTCCAGGCCTGCCCTCATGCGGGCCTGGCAGGCCGCTGGCCGCCCGGACCGGGCGCGGACTCTGGCCGAGTCGGCCACCGCTCCCCGGCTGCGGATGGCAGTCGAACGGCATCTGCTGGAAGAGGCCCAGGCAGCGGGCGAGCCCGAGCGAGCCCGGGCGATCGCCCACGGCATGGCGCAGATCGCCACCGCACTGATGGACTGGGAAGACCGGGCCACGGCCGAGTGGGCGGTCATGGAGGCCTGGCTCACCATCGGAGACCTGGACGAGGCCGAGGCCGCCGCGCGCTAGCTGACCGTCCGGGACGAGCACGTCCGGGGCCTGGCCCATATGACCCTTGCCCGCGCCGAGGCGGGCCACGGGCAGCGGGCGCGCTCCCTCGCCGCCGAGGCCGAGCAGGCAGTGCCCGGCATGAACACCGGCCGCGACGAACAGGGCGCCGTGCAGGGAACGCTGGCCCGGGCCTGGCTGCTGATGGGCGACCTCGAACGGGCCCGCGAGCTCGCCCTCACCACCGAGGACCAGCGCCGCCAGACCTTCTCGCTCACCTTCCTCGCCGACCTGGCCGACCCACCCGAACGTCGGCGGTTCCTCGCCATGGCACCCGCCCGCGCACTGGAGTTCGACCACGTCCTGCGGGCCGTTGCCCGGCTGGAACCTCAGGCGCTGGCCGCGGCCCGCCTCCTTGCAGCCGGGTGAGGTGGAAGGCGCGCTGCCACCCCACCGGCCAGGTGGAGCACCAGGACGGGGTCGCACCCTGACCGCCGCCGGGAGTCCGTCCGTGCGGGCGGGTGTTGAGGGTTCAGAGGGCTTCCGGGTCGAATACGTCCTCGGCGTCGGGTTCCGAGATGGTGATGGGCGTACCGAAGCCGGAGTAGTGGCCGTCGAGTGTGACGGCGCCGAACGGCGAGTCCATGACGACCTTCATCCGTACCGGGTAGCCGTTGCGGTCGAGCCAGACGTCGGTGTCGTAGCCCTTGATCCGGGCGTTGCGGGCGGCGTCCAGCGTGCGTTGCCGACGTTCGGGCGGCATGGCGGCGGCCTTGGGGCTGACGGCGGCCATCTCCTCGAAGGTGATCAGTCCCTTGTAGTGCTCGGCGACCGTCCCGTCGACCGTCTCGGTGCCCAGGTGCCGCACGCTCGGGGAGTGCAGTAGTACTCCGAGCTGTTCGGCCGGGTCGCTGCTCATCCCGGTCGGAGCACCGCCTGCACCCTGGGCGGAGGAAGCCGTACGGTCGGGCATGCGCATCCAGCGCTTGCCGCCGGTCCGGTTCGCGAGCTCGGGCCCGATGTCGAGGTACTGGCGCGTGCCCAGCATGATGACCCGCTGGTCCTCCGGCATCTTCACTGCCGCGGACTCCGCCTTCAGGCTTCCGGTGGTCCGCATGGTGACGTCCATGGCCGGAACATCACCCCAGCCCTGAACACCGCTCATCTCGACCCGGCCCGCGCCGAGCGGGCCGTCAGTGGTGATCGTCATCCGGACCTTGGCCGAATGTGCCTTCTCGGTCTGCTTCCAGGCCGCCTGCACGGCCTGCACCGTGCCCGAGGGCGCAACGGTACCCGTGGCACTCGCGGACGGCCTCACGCTCTGACCTGCGGCCTTGCCGTCTTCCCCTCCCTGACAGGCGGTCGCGCCGAGAGCGACGGCCACCACGGCCACGACGGCCGCGCAGACGCGGATCGCTCCGATTGTCGACTTTCTCATTCCCACCCCTGTGCCACAGCGCCGCTTCGACGGCGCAAAACGACCGGTAGCTTACTCGGCGGTCAGGGCATGAGCACGATGCGGGTACCGGCTGGTGGCCGGGTGCCCCAGCCGCCTCGACCTCACACAGCCGCAGATGACCCCGTCGGCGTCCGACAAGGCAGCAGCCCGAAGGACAAGTCGCAAACGGACCAAGTTCTCTCTCACATCGCAGCACAATTGGATTGCCGCCGGTGGCCCATCGTCAGGAGATCCATGTCGATCATCGAGTCGGTAGGTGTCCCACTGCTCACGGTCGCGGCCACTCTCGGTGGCGGCTGGCTGGTGACCACTCGAATAACGGATCACTGGGACCAGATCAAGAAGAACCGCGACATGGATCTGGCCGCCGCGCAGGACTTCCAACGGCTCTACGGGGAGTTCGTAGCTGTGTGGAAGACGTGGAACGCCTTGACGAGCGGCCACACACCCGTCACCACACCTGAGCATGTCGGCTGGGGATGTCTCGAGCGGGCGACCGCAGCCGAAGGAGCGATCGAGGCCCTCCTGGCCAACGTGGCCGCCGATCGTGTGCTCACCGGGGAGGAGGTCGACGTGCTCGGCGGTGTCCGCCAAGCGTTCAAGGCCGTCCGGCGGACCATCCAGCGGGGTGAACCGCTCGACTGGTGGTCCTCCGGGGTCCAGCCCTACGTGGCGTTCAAATCGCTGTCAACGGCCGTGTCCGTGCTGCTGAGCACCGCGCCGAGGAGCAGGCGTCGGCCGACCGCCGCCCTGGCCGCCCACAACTTCAGAGAGATCACGGACAACCGTCACGAGGTCTCCTGGATTGAGACCGCCCAACGCCTGTCCCTGGAACACCGGTCGACTTGACCGTGCATCGCCACGCAGGCCAGCCCGTGCTGTACCCGTTCAGGTGGGCTCCCTCAAAGGTCAGTAGACCTCCTCGAGGGGGTTCACTCCGGTGGGATGGGGCGGGGTGATCTGACGAATGCGGAGTGGCGGCGGCTTGAGCCGACGCTGCCTCCGGCAGGTTTCCGGTGCCATGAGGAGATGGGAGTGCAGGGTCCTCCCTTGGGCTCGAGGAGGACCCTGTGTGCCGGGACGGTCCCGGTGGAGTGGACAGCCGGCTCCAGGGGCGGGGCTGATTGTCCGTCATGGCCGAGGGCCGGCGCGCAGTGCCGCCGTAGGCGCCGGGGCCGTACGGGCGCCGCCGCCGACTACGGCCCGCTCGCGGCGCTCAAGGTCAACGAGGGGTGAGGAGGCAGAACTCGTTGCTCTCCGGGTCGGCCAGAACCCTCCAGGCGATTGCAGACTGGTCAATACCAGGGTCGGTGGCGCCCAGGGCGCGCAGTCGGGCTTCTTCTGCTTCCATGTCGTCACCGGGGTAAGGGCAGATGTCGAGGTGGACGCGGTTCCACACGCTCTTGGTGTCGGGGGTGCGGAGGAACTCCAGGTAGGGGCCGACGCCTTTGGCGGAACGCATGGTGGCGTGGTCGTCGGTGACCTCGTGGAGCGTCCAGTCCATCGCCTCGCCCCAGAACCGGGCCATCGCTCGTGGGTCGGTGCAGTCGACCACCACCGCGGCGATCGGCCCGGTGTCCTGGTAGATGGGACGGGGTTCCAGGACGCAGAACTCGTTGCCCTCCGGATCGGCCATGACCGTCCAAGGGACGTTGCCCTGACCCACGTCGGCGAGCGTCGCGCCCAGATCCTGCAGGCGCGCGACCAACTCCGCCTGATGGGCGGTCGAGGTGGTGGCCAGATCAAGGTGTACCCGGTTCTTCACCGTTTTGGGTTCCGGGCGGGCGATGATGTCCATGCAGACGGCCGCGGGGTCGGGGTAGGCGAAGCCCACGGGTTCGAGGTTGGTCACGCCGGGTGCCTCGCTGTCGACACCCCACCCGAGTGCCTCCGCCCAGAACCGGCCGAGCACGGAGTCGTCCTGTGCCTTCACATTGATCTGTACGAGTCTTGTTGCCATGCCGGAGATCATAGAAGCTGCCGTCGGCCCGGGCCGCGGCAACGACATGTGCTCGACCCGGTAGTGACCACGGTCGACCACGGCCTGGCTCGCCGGCTGCCGGGCGCTGAGGCCGGAGGCGATGGCCTCGAGGCGATCCGCGCGTTCCGCCGCCCCATGTTTCCGCGGCCTGGCGTGCGAGGTGGACCGCCTCGGCGGCATCGGGTCGAAGTCCGGGCAGCGGCAGGCGCAGCCCGTCTCCGGGGAGGGCGGCCAGATGAGAAGAGCCGGCGCAGAGCAGCCCGCTTGTCCTCCATGCCCCCCGCACCTTCCTCTCAGCGCCGCTCGAGGTCGATTACCTCACCATCGGACACGCGAAAATCTATGCTGGCTGAAGTAGACATTGGGTGGTGACCTGGTTATGGTTTCTCTCGTAGCCCAGAGAGACAGCAGGGCTCGGCAGAGACGAACTGCCGGGCAGCAGTACCGCAGTGGTAGTACGCAGCAGTGAAGTCAGTGAGAGGTACCTCGGTGAAGGCGTCGGCTGCGGGCGCGCGCACCGGGAGGTTCGGCAGCGGGGTTCCAAGCCAGAGCAGACGCACGGTGGGCGACGGGGCTGGCTGCCGAAGAGCGGCGCTGTCGCAGGCCGCGGAGTAGTTCGCATCACCAGCAGTACGCAATGGAGCAGTACCCAGCAGCACCAGCAGTACCGGCATTTCGCAGTGCCCGCTTGGTAAGCAGTTGATCACCGAGGGAAGGACGGAGGAGCCGAGCGCCATCAGGATCGCCCGGGCGGAAGTCTTGAGCCCGGGTACCGCAGGACATCGATAGTGAGGTGGTCTCCGGTCGAGCAACCGCGATCCCCGCACTCCCGGCAGCATCCCGGTCGGGTCAGCGGACACGAAACGCCGGCGCAGTATGAGGGCCGGCAGGTGGTGTAGCAGTTCCTTCGGGGCCCTGGTGCCATATGGCGCCAGGGCCCCTCCACGCGTTCCATGAGAGAGGTGCAATGACCGCAGACGACTCGTACGACCGTCTTGATGACGACGACTATCCCGCCTACACCATGGGCCGGGCCGCCGAGATGCTCGGCACCACCCAGGGCTTCCTCCGCGCCATCGGCGAAACCCGCCTCATCACCCCGCTCCGCTCCGCAGGCGGACACCGCCGCTACTCCCGCTACCAGCTGCGCATCGCCGCCCGCGCCCGCGAACTCGTCGACCAGGGCACCCCCGTCGAGGCCGCCTGCCGCATCGTCATCCTCGAGGACCAGCTCGAAGAAGCCCAGCGCATCAACGCCGAATTTCGAGGTCGACGCGACGGGAGCGCCGACGCCGGGCGGGGGTGAGGTGCTGGAGGTCGGCGGTGTAGCGGGGGAGGGTTTCGAGAAGGCGATATCGAGGGCGCCGGAGGCCTGGTCCACCCCTACCGCCGCCCAGGCAGGGTTCCTGGGTCCGCTAGTTGCTCTGGCTCCCCAGGCCCGGCCCGGGAATCAGGCGTCGGTGTAGTGGGCGGCGTACTCCTCGCTGGGCGGGACGACGGTGATGACGTCGATCAGCACGCCGTCGGGGGCGGCGACGATGAAGTGGCGCTGGCCGAACTCCTCGGTACGCAGTGGCAGAACCTCGGGCAGGCCGGCCTCCGCCACGAGCCGCTGGTGCTCGGAATCCACGTCGTCCACCTCGAAGTTCAGCAGCAAACCGCCCTCGAGTGCGACCCGGTGGCCCTCGGGCACGGTCGGGTGGGCGTGGTCGAGGAGGGCCAGCTCGTACTGCGGGGCGTCGGGGCGGCGCAAACTGACGTACCAGTCCGCCTCGAAGGTCACCTCGAACCCGAGGTGGCGGGTGTAGAAGTCGCGGGAGGCCGCGACGTTGCGGGTGGCGAGCACCGGGTAGAAGCCGCCGAGCTTGGTCGGGGGCACGGTGGTGAGTTCGTTCGTCATGGCTGAGGTCCTTCAGGTCCATTTCGCATACCCAGGGTATGTGAGTCGTGGCGTTAGCATACCCCCGGTACGCGAAATGGAAAGGGCGGTGCGCTCGATGGCGGTCAACCGGGCGGAGCAGCGGGCGGCGACGCGGCAGGCGCTGCTGGCCGAAGGGCGGCGGCGGTTCGCCGCCGACGGCTACCACCACGTGGTGCTGGCCGAGGTGTCGCAGGCCGCCGGGGTCACCAAGGGGGCCGCCTACCACCACTTCGACAGCAAGGCGGGGCTCTTCCGGGCCGTCGTAGCCGAGGTCCAGCAGGAATTGGGCGAGCGGGTCGCGACCGCAGCCGAGCAGCACGAGGACCTCTGGGAGCAGCTCCGGGCCGGTTGCCGGGCCTTCCTGGCTGCGGGGACCGACCCGGCGGTGCGACAGATCCTGCTGGTCGACGCGCCGACCGTGCTGGGCTGGGATGAGTGGCGGACCCTGGACGAGGAGTCCTCCGCCCGGCACCTCGCAGAGGCCCTGACGGCGCTCGCCGCAGCCGGAATCATCGCCGATCAGCCGGTGGAACCCCTGGCCCGGCTGCTCTCCGGGGCGATGAACGAGGCCGCGCTCTGGATCGCACGGGGCGGAGACCCGCAGGGCGCGGAGCAGGCACTCGACCGACTCCTCGCGGGGCTACGCACCCCCGCCTGACCTCTCGTGCAGACGGTCAGCGCCTTTCGAGTTGATGCAGGGAAGGAGTTGGATCCGCCGCCGGGACACCACCGAGGTGATCACCGGCGCGATCACCGGCACCCTGGCCCACCCGCGCCGAGATGCTCCACCACCTTCGGGGAGACCAGCTTCCCGACTGGATGGACCGCGTCCTGGCCGACGACCTCCCAGCACTGCACTCCCTGGTCAACGGCCTGCGACGCGACTTCGACGCCGTCACCGCCGGGCTCTCCACACCATGGAGCTCGGGCCAGGTCGAGGGCCACGTCACCCGCGTCAAACTCCTCAAACGCATGGGCTACGGCCGAGCCAACCTCGACCTCCTACGCCAACGCGTACTCCTCAGCCCATGACCCTGCGACATCACAAGATCCCCGGCAGAGGCCGATTTTCCAGGGGCCCTTATGGCTGGGAGCTGGTGACTCGTCTCGTCAGAGGTCGACGCGATGCGCCGCAGCCGATGGGTCATCGACGGAGCCGTAGCGCAGGACGACGTGCGTCGGCCGGAACGGCAGGTCGTTCAGGATGGGCGCCATGACGGCGAAGAGTGCATCGGCGTCCGATCCGTAGGCGTAGAGGGCGACCTCGCCGCCTCCGTACTCGTTCCCGTCGAACTCGCCGACGTCGGCTTGCTCGATCGCCTCGGTCAGGAGGGACTGGGCCACGCGGACGGCCTCCCGCTGGGTTGGATCGCCGAGGCCGGCGTCGGCCAGGCGGTAGTGCGCGATGACGGCATGCTCAACGTCGTTTTCTGCTTCGTCTGTATCGGCCATACGGGAAACGTTCTCATCCCGGACCGACGTCCTCGTCGGCCTGGCCGCCCTGCAGGACGCGGAGACCTCGATTTCCTACACCAACATGCACTGCTCGACCCGTGATCCTGCGACATCACAAGATCCCCGACAGAGCCGAAAAACTTGAACGTCGACATTTGTCTTGTGCGAGCCGACGGCGACGCGTGCACCGCCTGCACGTAATAGAAAAGGGCGGCGAAGGAGCGCCGCCCTTTTTTCTGTCTCATGTGCGCCTAACCCTGAGGCTCGTTCCCCCTTGAGTGCCCTTCGGGCGGCTCCCCTGGGGGAAGTCGCTTCGCAACGGCCCCTAAATTAGTTGGCGAAGGTGCGGATCGATTCCTGCAGGGCTGTGAGTGAAGGGTGGTTACGCAGAGTCGGGTACCTGGAGAAAAGATAGTCGAGCGCCCTGAAGGAAAAGTCGCGCGAAGTTTGTACCAGTTCGTCGAACGTGCAGTTGGCTGCGCATCCGCTGTTATCGGCGGCGTGAATTGTACTCCCTGTTTTCCTGAAGTTGATTTCGTTTGAATTCTCTGTAAAGGTGATGGACCCTTTGCCGCTGTCATGCAAGGTGTGGAGCATGTAACTCAAAGACATGGTGAAATCGAGTAGCGGCACGTAAGAATCACCGAGGAATGTTTCCTCGTTGATTGACAGTGATACTCTGCAACTAAAGAAGTCGTAGCGTAGGTCGATTTCGTGTTCAGTGGACAGGTCGGAAAATGCGTTTAGCCTTGCAGGCAGCTCATTTTCGGCATCTGGCGAAAATTCTAGGGTAATCACGCGATCCTCCTTTTGAGGGCCGGGTGCGGCGACTGTCGTCGCCGCACCCGGCTGTGGTTCGGCTAGATGGGGTGTGCGGTTATCACGTAGTTCGTCTCAGGGTCCAGGACTACCCTGATGGCTGTTGCGGGGCGTCTGCCTTCCTTTTTGCCCATGCGTCCGAGCGGTTTGTGGTGATCCAGTTCATAGACGATGCCCGGGCGGTCTCCGGTGTTCTTGGAGACTGTCCCCTCTGCAATTGTCTTATTGATGGCTGCAGAGACTCCGGCGTCGCCTTTGACGTATTTTCCTTCGAATACGCCGGCATCGGGGTCGTTCTTCTGCAAATCGCCACCTTCTCGATGGCGACGCCTAATCTTCAGTAGTGCATCATCGCCGTTTCTCGGATTTATCCAGACGGCTTGTGGGCGGGCGCCACGGGCAGCGAGAGCAAGAGACTCTACACCGGTGAAGACCTTACCTATATCGTCGCCCTTGGCAGCGAACTTGCCTGCGACGACGCCGAGCTTAGCGCCCGGAAGTGGCACGATGGCGGCCGCTGCCCAAGCGCAGGCCTCGGGGGTCTTCTTGGCTGCGCAATCCTTCAGGTCGTCGATGCCGACGGCCGCCGTGAAGATAGGGACGAAGTACGGGTACATCGGGGTGACGCCGTTATCGCTGACCTCGATGCATGACGGTCCAGGGAGGCGGCTGGTGCTTGAGGGAACGCAGACGAGCCGGGGGTTGCTCTTCTTCTCCTTATCCTGGCGGATCCGTTCCTCTTCTTCTGCCTGGCGCTGCAGTCCTTCTTTCCGGTACTTCTCGACGAAGGAGCCGAAGGCGTGCCACTTGGCCTTGTCGGCGGCTTCCGCGTCCTGGCCTGCGGCGACGGATGACTTGTAGGCGTCGTCCGCGGCTTGATAGGCCACGAAGGCCGAGGAGCGGGCCCAGGCGTAGGACGACTCGGCCCGGCGGGCTGAAGCCGCAGCGTCGAACGCGTCGCTGTCGGCTACCGCCGCTGCGCTGCGTGCGGCGGTAGCGGAAGCCGTCGCCTTGTTTGCGGAAGCCTGAGCGGCTGCTGCGGAGTTCTTGGCGTCCTGCGCGTAGCCGGCTGCCGCGTCTGCGGACTTCTGGGCGTTGGCGGCGGCTTCCTGTGCGGCGCCGGCCTCGTTGTTGGCCGTGGCTGCGGACTGGGCTGCCTTCCAGGCGTTCTTTTGTGCGTCCGCCGCGACTGAGGAGGCTTCCGCAATCAACCCTTGGATCTGCTGCCTGTGGGCGGCTGTCTGGTCATCCTTGACCTGGGCGCTGTGACGTCCGTACTGCACGAAGTCGTGCACGAGGGCGGGCGGGCCGGCCAGTGCGATCCGGGCGGCGGCCTTGACTTCCTCCCCCGAGGCGGGGGAGCTGAGCAGGCTCATGGTCACGACGCGCTCGTCGGTCGCTCTTGCTTCGTGCTGCCCCCGCTTGAGGAAGGCGTTGAGCGCGTCCGGGGTGTCTGTTTCGAGTGCCTTCTGGCCGGTCTCCTTGACGGAGGCGCCGCCGGCGGAGACAAGGGAGAGGATCTTCACTCGGTTGTCGGTGCGCGCTGCCGCGTACCGGCCGGTGTGGAGGAACTCCTGCATCTGCTGCGGCGACTGGCCCAGTGCGGCAGTTGCAGCCGTTTTCACCGGCTCCGGTTGGTCAGTGGAGTCGGCGATCCGTTCGATCTGGGCGCGGTTGTCGTCGTTCGCGGCCTGCTTCCAGTCGGTGAGCAGATACTGACGAACTCCCGCGTCGTCTGCCGCGAGGGCTGCGAGGGCGGCTTCCTTGGCCCAGGGGCCCGAGGCGGTGCGAGGCGGCCAGCGGCATGGAGAGGGCGAGGGTGCCGAAGTCGCCGCTGAAACTGGCTGGTACGGCACCACATTCGATCTTCGTCGCGTATTCGCGACGGTCGTAGACGGGTTGGTTGGGCGCCAGTCCGTCCAGGGTGGCGATCAACCGGCGGGGGTCGGTGATGGTGCGGCCTGTCAGACGGGCGGTCCGGTGGCGGGAGAGGTGGTCGGCACGCATGTCGGGTGGGAGCTGGGCCAGGAGGCATTTGCCGACGGCGCTGGCGTGGGCGGCGGCCTTGAAGTCGACCCACTCGTGGACGCGGGGAGTGATCGGCCCGTCAGCCATCTGCGTGATGTGGACTTCGCCGTCGACGTAGCGGGCGAAGTAGACCGCGGCGCCGACGGTGTCCCGGGCCAGGGCGAGTGTGTGCTCCAGTTGGAGAGCCACCCCGCCGGGCGAGGCCAGCCGCTCCAGAGCGGGGCCGGGGCCGTAGACGCCTTCGGCGACTGCGGTGGCGAACTCTTCCTCGACCAGCATCGCCAGCAAGGGGCCGAGCTCTTGGGCGGCCAGGTCTGCGCCCAGCTCGATTCGCCGGACCTCGACGCCCACCCGGTGCTGTTCCAGGAAGGCGACCACGCGATGGGCAGTCTGGGCCTGGCGGAGGGTGTCGTCCTGCCCGCCCAGGGCGACGGCCTGTTGAGCAGCGGCGGCCACCGACGGAGCGCGAAGGCTCAAGGCGGACCAGGACAGGGTCGGCTGGCGGACCTGCAGCTGCTCATCCTCGGCCGCCGCGACGTCCTGGACGCGATTTGCCATGGACGAGCACGCCCGTCCACCCGCGGCAACAAGGGCTCTATCCGCTCGCCCGCCGCATCCGTCAACTCGGCTCGACCAACCGCAGGATCAATGATCAGAAGGCTCGCGGTCCGACTCGCGCACGGTGTCTGCCACGAACCGGCTCAGACGATAGGTGCTCTGCTCCACTGGACGGCGACACAGCGTGTCGATCCGGATCAGTGATTCATCGATTCGCGCCTCCCGAAGACGGCGAAAGCGCGCGCGCAACTCCGCCTGATCCCTTGTCTCAAGGATCACTTCCCACTGTCCCGCGTCCGGCGCGGTGCGAGCAGCCAGCCGCTGCCTCCCGGCCTCTTGCCGCCGCTTCCTCTTCCCCTGTCCTGGCATCGGCCCAGAATCGCCGGCCGACGTCAGCACTGCAAGAACATTGTGCCGAGCACCGCGCCCATGCCCGGTGATTATTTGTCAGACATGAAGAGCTCCTCGCCCGCCCTGCCGCGATCGCCGCCGGCGGCTGGAGGAGCCCTTCACCGTGTACGGGGTAGTACCTGGTGGTCGGAGGCTCAGGCCGGCGGAGTGGGCGGCAGCAGGGTGCTGCCGCCGAGGAGGGGGCACACATGCCACTGTTCAAGCGCAGGGACGACGATGGTGACGGCTGGACCGTCGAGCGAATGAGCACCGGGGAGCTCTTCCGGTGGCGGGTGCGCATGGAGCGCATAGACAACATCCTCCCCCAGTACAAGGAAGCCTTGCAGGCCGCGGCCCGCGAGGAGGGCCAGACCCTGGAGGAGTACGTCGAGTGGGCCGCGAACCTGAGCACCGACCGGATGCATGAGACGCGGGGCCGGATCATGAACGGGCGAGCCAGCCAGCGCGAGGCCACCCTGTACAGCTGCTGGCAGGAAGCCCGAGCCGCTGTGCAGGAAGTTCAGTACCGCATGGAGGTTCGCCCGGGGAAGTTCGCCTGGAGCGGCCGTTAGGTCGGTGCGGTTCTCGTGCGGCGCGCGTTCCAGCGTGGGGGAGGGCTCCCGGCGGCGGAAGTCGGCTGGGTGGCGCCCATACTCCGCACCAGCCGCAGAACGCGTCGTGCGATGACAGCCACCCTGGGGCACACAGCCTTCACCCTTGTGCCACGATCCGAGGTCGAAATGGTGCAGATTGTGACTGTTCGTGTGAGCGTGAGGGCGAGGATTCTGTACCCCGCGTCAAAGGAGTCGCCGTCATGGGCGGTATGCAGGACAAGCGCCAGGAGCCGGGCAAGGGCCGTGAGCAGCAGGAACATCACCGCCCCGGAGACCCCGCGCACCCCCAGCCGGGCAAGTCCCGTGAACAGGGGCAGAAGAAGGGACAGAAAGAGACCTCGCGCCGCCGCGATGACGACCTGTTGCGCGAAGAGGACCTGCACGACGAGGAGCTCTGACTCGCGCGCCGCTCGCCCACGCACGCAGAGCCCGGCCGGGGCCCGTAATCACCCGGCCGGGTTCTGCCACGCCTTCCGACAGGTCCTGAAAACGCCGCCCGTGCTCGTGTGACCGCGCTTCCGTCGACCGTGGCCTAGCCGGTGACCTGGTAGCCGTGCTGCGCCGGCGCCGGCGCCGGCTCGGCGCGATTACCGGCGCCCTTGGCCACCCCGACTCTCGCCCTCGCCCGCCCGACACCGCAGGCCGGCTGCGTGCGGTCGGCCGCACGGTCCTGCTGCGCCCCGGACAGGGGCCGGGGGGACGGTCAGCCGGTCCGCAGGCCCAGTCCGTAGTAGGTGACGTAGTAGCCGTCCACGTACTCGGCCTCGCCGCCGACGATCAGGTCGGTCGGCTCGCTCACCCCCACCGCCTTGGCCGTAGCCACGAGCAGCTCTGCGAGGGCACTGCCCTTCGGTTCGCCGGGACCGCCCCCGTCCACGCGCCACACAGGATCGTCGTCGCTGAAGACCGATGCAGTGCCCGGGTGCTCGGCAACCGTGCCCCAGCCGAGTGCGGCCGGATCGATGTCATCCGGGGCGAAGCAGCCGATCGACAGCCGTTCGCCGCACGTCACGTCGAACAAGATGGGTTCGCCGCGGTCCGTGCGCCCGTAGAACGGCATCCCGATGCTGATGCCGAGAGCGGTGGTCTCGGCGGGCAGCGCTCCCAGGAAGTCGCCCAGCGACCGGGTGACGGTCTCCCAGCTACGGGCAGTCCAGCCGCCGGGGAAGCCGAGGCCGGCGTTGGCCCGGTCGCGATTGCTGCCGAAGAAGCCGCTGATCGAGTGCTCCTCGCCGATGCCCTGGCGCCAGAACCAGTTCTCCGCCGGGTCGGTGGGCTGCAGAACCAGCTCCGGGCCCGTCTTCCCCGCACGCAGTTCCAGCATGTTCGGCCTGTTACGCCAGCGCATGAACGGCGCGCCCCAGATCGGCCCGCTGTCGTAGAAGGGGCCCATGTCGCCGTGCGAACCCATGACGGACGGTTTGCCCAGCGCCGCGGTCACTTCCTGCCGGGCGGCGTGGAAGGCGGCGGCCTGCGCCGCGGCGTCCGCTGGGGCGGTCGCCAGTGGGACCGCGAGCTCCACGTACGACTCGCCGTCGACGTAACGCTCTTCGAACTCGCCGACCGGGCGCAGGCGGGCGTCACCCGAGGAACGGCCCGTCAGGACGGGATCGTGTGCCGTCCCGTTCCAGGCCCAGCCGAGCTCGGCCACCAGGGCCCGCACTCCGTCCGGCGTCCAGCCGCCAGGGTCCGCCGCGACGAGTCGCCGGGCGAGATCCGCGATGGATTCCTCTTCGATGTTGCCCTGTTGTTCGATCATGTGATCATCGTTCCGCATTGCGGGCCGGAGCGTTCCGGCGGGGTGCGCGAGGCCGGTTGTGCGGCCTGCTGAAAGGCGTAGCCGAGGCGAATCCGTCACGCTGGGTGGCGGTGGCGGTGGCGGTGGCGGTGGCGGTGGGTGACGTCCGGGGCGTGCAGGGCCGCCTCGGCGAATGCCAACTGCAGGTCGCGAGTAGCCCCTTCGGCGGGCTGGTGTAGGCGTTCACCAGCGCCGGGACGTTGTTCGGAGGGGGAAGCTACACGCCCTCATCGGTTGACAGGAGCCCCACCTCTGCACCACCCTTTCACTACTTACCTAGTGAAAGGGTGGTGTTGTCGTGCTGGAATACCGCATCGACCGGCGCAGCGGCATCGCCACGTACCTGCAGATCGTCCAGCAGACCAAACAGGCTCTCCGCCTGGGCTTGTTGGAGCCCGGTGACAAATTGCCGACCGCGCGCGAGGTCGTGGAGGCCACCGCCATCAACCCGAACACCGTCCTCAAGGCATATCGCGAGCTGGAACGCGATGGGCTCGTCGAGGCGAAGCGGGGCCTGGGCACCTTCATCCGGAAGTCCCTGGGCAGCGCCCCGGCTGACTCTCCGCTGCGCGACGAACTCGCCGACTGGGCTCAACGGGCCCGGGGCGCCGGGCTGGAACGGGACGACGTGGCCGCGCTCTTCACATCCGTACTGGAACAATATTTCGAGAGGGACGGCGACGCATGACGGAAACCGCGATCGAGGCGGAAGGCCTCGGCCTGCGCTACGGACGCCGGGGAGGCTGGGCGCTGCGCGACTGCTCCTTCCGGCTGTCCAGGGGCCGGGTGTGTGCGCTGGTCGGTCCCAATGGGGCAGGGAAATCATCCCTGTTGACCCTTGCGGCAGGACTCGCGCATCCCACGGAGGGCACCCTTCGCACGGTGCCGCGCGAGACGCTGGCATACGTGGGCCAGGACAAACCCCTCTACCCGCAACTCACCATCGGCGAGACCCTGCGCATGGGCCACGAGCTCAACCCGGGCCGCTGGGACGCGAAGACGGCGCTGCGGATCGTCGAGGCCGGGGGACTCGACCCGCACGCCAAGGTCCGTAGCCTCTCCGGCGGCCAGCGCACCCGGGTTGCCCTGGCCCTGGCCCTCGGCAAGCGCCCCGGCCTGCTCCTCCTGGATGAACCGATGGCCGACCTCGATCCGCTCGCCCGGCACCAGCTCATGGGCACGCTGATGGCCGACGCCGCCGAGAACGGCACCTCGGTGGTGATGTCCTCACACATCCTCACCGAGCTGGAGAGCGCCTGCGATTACCTCCTCCTCGCCGACGGCGGCCGGATCCGCCTCTCCGGCCCCATCGACGAGGTCAATGCGGCCCACCGGTTGCTCACCGGCCCCGTCGCCGCCTCCGCCGAACTCGCTCCGCACACCGTCGTCGAGACCCGTACGACGGGCCGCCAGCTCACCGCACTCGTGCGGCTGCGGGGCTCCGTCGACAGTCGCACCTGGCAGACGACGCACCCGTCCCTGGAGGAGCTCTTGCTCGCCCATCTGCGTTCCCCCGACGCCCCGCCGTTCGCCGCCGAAGGCTCCCTCGCCACCGCGGGGGTGCAGGCATGAGCGCGCTGACGCTGAAGGGCCCGTACTGGGTCACGGTCCGCCAGCACCGGCGCGCCCTGTGGGCGGTGCCTGCCCTGGTGGCTGCCGGCCTGGTCGCGGTGGTCGCCCTGCGCTCGTGGGCCGCCGACCCCTACTCCGAGCGGGTGCCCACCCCGTCCGCGAGCGACGGGTACGACCTGCTGAGGCTCTTCATGGAGTACGCGGGCACGGGCCTGCTGTTCCTGCCGTTGCTGGTGGGGGCTTTCGTAGCCGGCCCGATGACCGCCCGCGAGCTGGAGAGCGGCACCTGGCAGCTCGCCCTCACCCAGTCGTCCACCCCGAAGGCCTGGCTCGGCGCGAAGGTCCTCGTGGCCGCGATGGTGTCGGCACTCGGCTCGGCGGCGCTGGCCGGGGTGTACCGCCTCGGCTGGGTCCGGGTGTCCGGCACCTACCAGCTCCACTGGGCCGACCGCGGATCGTATGAGGCCACCGGCCCGGTGCTCATCGGATACTGCCTGCTCGGCGTGGCCCTCGGAGCCCTCGTCGGCCAGCTGGTCCGGCGCACCCTCGCAGCCATGGCGGTCACCGCCCTCCTCACCGGCCTCACGATGCTGGCCCTCGGCGCCGTGCGGTGGTCGTTCCTTTCCACGGTGACCAACACCATGCCCTTCCCCGGAAACCCGGCGAAACTCATTCCCCACTCAGCCTTGATGAGGGACTCGGGACTCCTTACCGCCTCCGGTGAGCGCCTGCCCGAGTACGCCTGCTTCGAGCGGAGCCAGAACCTGAGCGTCTGCCCCGCCGACATGAACGTCACCGCCCAGTACGCGGAGTTCCACCCGGCCTCGCACTACTGGCCGACGCAGCTCATCGAAACGTCCCTCGTCCTGGCCCTGACCGCCGCTGTTCTCTACGCCGCCTTCCGGCTCGTGCGCGTCCGCCGCGGCTGAACAGGGACTTCTGACGGACGTCGGCTCCTGACGGCCCCGGCGGCCGCACCGGCCGCATCGGCCGGAGCCGGGCAGCCCCTGTCACGGCTCCTTGGCCTCCGTTGGGCGGCAGTTGCTGATCTCTGGGCGGGGAATGTCCACGAGAAATGAAGCCGGTGCATGAGGACGGCCCGCCACCCAGAGGGTGGCGGGCCGTCGACTGCTTGCTTCTGAACCTGCCGGTGCAGGTTCAGGGACTTGTCCTGGCAGACGAACCCGCCACCACCTGCTACCTGCCGGAACACCAAGCCTTCGTCCGGTGGCTCGGCGCCGACTCCGAGGCCGACCTGATCGCCGCAGCCAAGGCTGTACTCGCCGACCCCACCACCCAGTGGGAGAAGTGCGGTGTCTGGGAGACGGACGGCCCGGCGGTGCTCATGGACTCCGTCACCGACGGAGCAGAATTGGCCGTCGAGTACCCCGACGGGGGAGGACTGCCGGAGCAGGCCCCCGTCCCGATTCGACCAGGCCGCTGGACAGTCCGCGCCGTCCACGCTTCCCCAAACGACGACACCTCGGTGGGGCTGGTCCAACTCCTGCCCCTTGACGGAGACTCACTCGGGCAGGAGATCGGACATCTCGGGATCGCAACCGGTCAGGCTGCTGCCAGCTCGTACCCACGCGACGGAGCCGGGGGCGCAGCGGTTGTCGTGCCCCGTGTGGCCGGCGGCCCGGCGCAGCGGGGCGCCGGCCCAGGGGTTTGGTTCAGCAGTCGGTGACCTGTCAGCGGGCGAGTACGCCGAACTCGTAGCCGGTGCCGACCTGGGGGTCGACCGGCGGCTTGACGACGACGGTGGGCGAGGTCCCGGCAACCTTGCCGTCCTTCGTGCCGACCGACCAGACCTCCCCCGCGCCTGCCCGGACCGGGATGGTGATCTCGGGCTGCTTGTCGTTGTTGAGGTCCGTGGTCTTGAGATGCCACGGGATGCGGTACGTGCCGGCGGGGCGGGGCAGGCCGGGCGCGTTGTAGGCGTAGAACGCGGAGCCGATGCCGGTGACCCCCTTGGACGAGCTCTTCAGCACGTAGAAGCCGCCACCGCTGATGTAGCAGTGCTCGCACGTGGCCTTCCGCTCACCGGGGGCGCCGACGATCAGCTCGGGGTAGCCGTCCAGGTTGAGGTCGGCCGCGGCGACGGAGGAGCCGAAGCGGTCGGTCCGTTCCACGCTGCCGGGGATGCCGGCGGAGTCCTCGGTGAACGTCCGCACGCTGCGGTTCTCGTCCACGCCGGTGGAGGAGCCGTAGTTGACCCGCACCAGGCCCGCGGCATACTCGGTGTCGATCTGGTTCTCCGCGTCGCCCACCGCGATGTCTCCGTAACCGTCCTTGTCGAAGTCCGCGATGGCGATGCTGTTGCCGCCGCGGATGGTGACCGGGGTGAAGCGCAGTCCGGAGGCACCGCCGAGGAGCACCCGGCCCCGCATCCGTTCGCCCAACTGGGTCTTCTCACCGAGGACGACGAGGTCGTCGATGGCACCCTTGTTGATCCGGCCCACCGCGATCCGGTTCTGCGCCTCCTGCGGACCGAAGACGGGGTAGTCGCGGCCGAGGTCCAACTGCTGCGTCGAGACGGGCGAACCGTCCGCCTTGAAGGGGCCCCGGAAAAGCCGGAGAGAGGTGGAGTAGCCGACGACGAGGTCGGTCTTCCCGTCACCGGTGAAGTCACCGGCCTTCAGGACCACGCCGTAGCCGGGCCTGTCCAACGGGTCGGCCACCGCGGTGCCGCCCTTCAGCCCGGTGGCGCTGCCCCAGATCAGAGCGACCTGCTCGTCCCCCGTGCCCACGGCGAGGTCCGCGTAGCCATCGGCGTTGAAGTCGCCGCTGGTGAGGACCTCCCCGAACCGCCGGCCCTGCGCCGCGTCGCCCGGCACTCCGGGGCTGTTCTGGGTAACAACCTTCAGGCCGGTCTTCTGGGCACCGTACTTGCCGCCGTACGAGACGGTGACGTAGCCCGCGCTCCCCAGCGTCGTGGTGGCCCCGTCCGCGCCCGTGACCTTCACCCCGGCGTCCGGGGAGCCGATGGCCAGGTCGTGGTAGCCGTCGCCGTTGAAGTCGTCGGAGTACCGGCTGGGCGCGGGACCTGCGGTGGCCGCCTCGGCCGGGGTGCCGGTGGAGGCCAACAGGCCTCCGGTGAGTGTAGTGGCCGTCGCGACGAGCGCGATGGCGTGACGGACGTGGCGTCGCACGTTCGTTTCCCCCTGGAAATTCGTTCGGATATACGCCCCCAAGACCGCTCGCGCACTGGAACGGTTGTACGGATTTCCGCGCCGCTTTGAGCCCGGCGCCCTCGCCTCCGCTCCCGCCACACCGATCGAATTGGCCGGCGAGCCACGACGCACGGTCCCGGCCAGAACGCCGCTCACGTGGCGAGGTCGACGCGTACGGTCTCCACCCAGGCCGGGGGCGCGGGCGGGTCCTCCCCGACCAGCGCGGCGATCAGCCGGCAGGACGGTGTCTCGTCCGGCCACGGCGTGTACCCGTCGGTCAGCACGATCACGACGTTCGGCCGGTCGGGCAGGGCCAGGGCTGCGCTGATGCCGACCCGCATGTCCGTGCCCCCGCCGCCGGCCAGGGTCACCTCGCCGGCGCTGCGCACCCGGGTCACGGCGTGTACGTCGGCATCGCAGGCGAGGACGGCGACCCGGTTGCCGCCGACGCCCACCTCCCGCAGGACGCCGGTGACTTCGGCCAGCGCGGCCGCGAGGTCGTCGGGCCCCATCGATCCCGAGGTGTCGATGACGACGGCGACCCGCGGCAGCGGCCTGCGCAGGCTGGGCAGCACCACGCGGCCGCCGAGCGCGGGAGTGCGGCGCGAGGGGCGGCGGTACGTGTAGTCCACCGCGCCGGCCGCCCACGCGGCGGCCTCGCGGACCGCTCCCGACAGGGCTTGGCGCCAGTCGACGGAGGGCTCCAGCAGCCCCTCGGCCCACCGGGCCCAGCCCTCGGGGACCCGGCCCCGGGTGCGCTGGTGGGCCCGTACGGCCTGGGCGGTCTGCCGGCGCAGCGCCTCCGCCTCCACCGGGCCGACCCGGGCGGGGCCGCCGTCCTCGCCCAGCTCCCAGGGTGCGGGGGTGCCGTGCGCGCCGGAGCCGCAGTCCGGCCCGTGGGGAGAGCGGGGTATCGCCGGCAGGTAGGTCTCGAACAGGCCGCCCGTGGGCAGCCCGTAGAGCCTGGGCTCCATCCGTCCCTCGGGCAGCGCCAGCCCGTCGGCGAGCAGGTCGTCGTTGATCTCGCAGTCCTGGGCGATGTTGACCCGGACCGGATCGCGCTGGTCGGCGGCGGGCAGGCGCTCGGCCCGGCCGTGGTGGTCGCGCAGCAGGTGCGCCACCTCGTGGATCCACACCCCGGCCAGCTCGACGACCGGGGTCGCCTCGACGAAGGCGGGCGAGACGTAGCAGCGCCAGTGCCGGTCGACGCCCATGGTGCGCACCCCGGCCGAGGGGACCACGGTCAGGGCGTACAGCGCGGAGGCGAGGTACGGGCGGGCCTCGGCGGCCTTGTAGCGGGCTGCCAGCAGCTTCGCGCGGTCCAAGTCCAAGTCCAATCCACCAGGTGTAGGTCCAGGTCCAGGTCCAGGTCCAGGTCCGGGCGTACGGCGGGGCCGGGCTCAGTGGCCGCCCGGCAGGGAGCCGGACAGCTGGAGCAGTTCCACGAAGGCGTCGATGCCGGCGGGCACCGGCCAGTCGAGGTCGCGCATCGCGGCGAGGTCCGCGGCGGCGCGGGCGGCGACATCGGGCACGCCCGCGTCCACGGCTTTGGCGAGGACCGCCCAGCCGGCCTCCCAGCGGGGTCGGGTGAGTTCGCTCTGCACGGCCGCGACCACGGCGATGAGGAAGGCGAGCTGCCGGTCGCCGCGCTCGGGCAGGGCGAAGGCGTCCGGGTCGGCCAGCACCCGGTCCGGGTCGGGCAGGTCGAGGTGTTCGAGGTACGAGAGCAGTTCGATCCCGGCGGCTTCGCCCACGGCGCCGGTGAGTGCGGCGGCCAGGGCCTCCCGGCCCGTCGAGGCCGCGTACCCGGTGGCCAGCAGCCGCAGGGCCATCTCCCAGGTACGAGGGGAGGGCCAGCCGCGGCCCCGTCCGGCCGCCTCGGCCGGCATGTGGTGGACCAGGCCCGGCCGGGCGGTGAGGAAACCGGAGACGGCGCCGCGGGCCCGGGCGACCGACCCGGAGGCCTTGGCGGGATCGACGGCCGGGATCGCCACCTCGGGCCAGGTGCCGGCCATGCCGCGGGCCACGGTGCGCGGGTTGTGCGTCCAGTCGAGGTGGACGAAGCGGTTGGCCAGCGGCGGGCTGAGGTGCCAGCCGTCCGCGGCGCTGGCGGGCGGATTGGCCGCGGCGACGATCCTTACCGCCGCCGGGAGTTCGAGGCTGCCGACCCGGCGTTCCAGGACCACGCGCAGCAGGGCCGCCTGCACGGCCGGCGGGGCGGAGGACAGCTCGTCGAAGAACAGCAGACCGTGGCCGGTGCGGGCGAGGCGTACCGCCCAGTCCGGCGGGGCCATCGGGACACCCGTGGTGGCCGGGTCCTCGCCGACGATGGGCAGCCCGGCGAAGTCGGAGGGCTCGTGGACGCTGGCGATGACGGTCTCCAGCCGTACGCCGAGCGCGGTGGCGAGCTGCTCCATGCCGGCGGACTTGCCGATGCCCGGCTCACCCCACAGGAGGACCGGCTGATTGGCCGTCACGGCCAGGGCCAGCGCCTCCAGTTGGGGGTTGGTGGCGGGCTCGGTGCGGGTGGCGCTCAGCCGCGCACCCAGGGCGTCGGCGGCGGCCAGCGCCCGGGCGGGCTGCGGCTGGGTTGCACTCATGCGTCGTCGCCCTCGTCCTCGTCGTCCTCGTGGTCTTCGTCGTCCTCGCGGTCCTCCATGTGCTCGTCGAACCAGTCGGCGCCGATGTCGGGGAACTCCTCGTCCACGCGGTCCCGCAGGAAGGCGAGGTCGGTGCGCTGGTAGCGGCGGATCTCCTGGGACAGCGACAGTTCCATCTCGTCGATGACGTCGATCCGGGAGCCGGCTGCCAGCAGGGCCCTGACCAGGTCCGCCGAACCGCCCCAGTGCACCGCGGACAGCAGCGGGGTCCGCTCGGCCTTGTCCCGCGCCTCCAGGTCGAGTCCGGCCGCCAACAGCCGGGGCAGCAGCACCTCGTGGTCGAGCAGGTGGAGTGCGTGCAGCAGGCCGCGGCCGCGGGCGTCCCGGATCCGGGGGTCAACGCCCGCGTCAAGCAGCGCCACCACACCGGGGGTGTCGCCGTGCTGGACGCGCAGGAAGAGCTCGTGCCGCTGGGCCTGGAGGGCACGCGGCAGCCGCCCCTCGCCCGTGGTCCAGGCCTGCTGCACGGCGAAGCACCCCGAGACCGCGCCGCCGAACGCCCGCATGGCGCGCTCCCGTTGCTGCTCCTCGGGGGTGTGCGGCACGTCGAGTGCACCGCCTCGCGAGCGCACCTCGTGCCACCCGCCGCGGCAGCGCACCCGTACCGGCCTGCCCGTGTCGGGGCCGGGCGGACCCACGACGGGTCCGACACCGGGGAACAGCGCGGCGGCCACCAGCGGGTGCAGCTCGCGCGGGGTGATCCGGCCGGTCCGTACCAGTTCGGGATCGGGGAGGCGCTGCCAGGCGTACCGCGGTAGCAGCGGGACGGCGCGTGCCTCGTCCTGCTCGATGATCCGGGCCCGGAGCCCGTCGGGACCGGCGTGTTCCAGCAGGAGGTGGGAGCGCCAGTCGGCCGCGATCCGGTACCGGTCGCCCGCTCCGGCCGCCACGAGCCGCCCCACCTCCGGCGCGAGCCGGGTGAGGTCGATCGGTATCCGTTCGAGCAGGGCCTTCGGGTCCACCGGGCGCTGGTAGCGCTGCGGGGTGGGGGCGGTCAGGTCACACGCGATGCCCGCAGCCTGGTACGCCCCGACCACGTCCTCTCGGGCCCGCAGCCGGGCGATCCGCTCGGCGAGGCCGTCCGGGTCGGCGAAGCGGGAGCCCAGCTCGGACGCGCACCGGGCGTCCCAGAACGGCCGGACCGCGGTCCAGTCCTCCGAGACGAAGCCGCGCCCCGCGTACAGGTTCCTCTTCTTGGTGACGACCGGCGCGCAGTGCAGGCGCAGCCGCTGCGAGCCTTCGGTCATGAGGGGCGTGGTGACCGACAGGGTCGGACCGCCGTGGCCGCCGTACGAGGCGAGCAGGATCCGCAGTTCGGGGGAGATGGTGGTGCGGCCGCCCAGGAGCCGCGGCAGGTGCCAGCGCACCAGGTCCGGGGCGAGGTGCCGCAAGTCCTCCGCCACGGCCTCCGCGACGGCGGCGCCGTAGCGGGCCTCGAGCTCGGACAGCTCGAAGCCGACGTCCACGGCGGCGGCCGCGCAGGCCGCCCGCCAGTCACCGGCCAGCCGGTGCGCGGTGGCCTGCTCGATCATCCAGCCGGGCACGGCGTAGCGGCGGATCCGCTGCCATGCCGGGCCGTCCTCCGGCCGGAAGCCGCCGGACAGTTCGGCGTTCTCCACGCTCACCGGTACACGCTGCCGATGGCGCGCAGGTCCGGGTGGGCGGCCCGGGCGGGGCGGAGCCGTTCGGTGAAGGAGCGCTTCACGCGGCGGGGCAGGCCGGGGCCCAGGCCCACGTACTCCAGAGGGCTGCCGGCGGGCATGGCGGCGAGCAGGCTCTTCGCGCCGCGTCCGGTGAGGCCGGTGTGCCGCAGCTCCAGGCGGCGCAGGGGGCTCCCGGGGAGGGCGGCGGCCAGGGCGTACGCCCCTTCGTCGCCGCAGTCGTTGCCGGGGGCTCCGAGGCTGCGCTCGGACATGGTCCGGCCGAGGTCCAGGGCTTCGATGCCGCCAAGGGACGCGGCCAGGGAACGGGCGCCGGCGGCACCGATGCCGTTGCCGCCGAGCCCGAGGCGGACCGGGTGCGCGGAGGCGGCCGCGGCGGAGGCGAGGGTTGCGGCGCCCTGGTCGCCGAGGTGGTTGGCCGGGACGTACAGCTCGCGCACCCCGGCCTCCCGGATCAGGGCGGCGAGCAGCGGGGCGGCGTCGGGGCCGAGGCCGTTGCCGCCGAGGAAGAGCCGTTCCAGGGGCTGTCCGCGGTCCAGCAGGGCGTCGAGCAGGAGGCGTACGCCGTCGGCGCCGATCCCGGTGTTGACCAGGTCGAGGGTGCGCAGGGCGGTGTTGCGGCGCAGCAGTGCGGCCAGGGTGCGGGCGCCGTCCCCGAAGAGCGGGTTGCGCTTGAGCCAGAGGGCGCGGACGGTGGTGTCGTCGGCGAGGGCGTCGGCGAGGGCGCTCACCCCGTCGGGGCCGATCCGGTTGCAGCCGAGGTAGAGGGTGTGCAGCCCGTGGCCGCCGGTGAGGACCTCGGCCAGGGTGCGGGCGCCCGCGTCGCCGATGGCGTTGGTGCCGAGGAGCAGGTGGTCGGCGTGGGCGGAGGCGGCCGCGGCCGGCAGCAGCCGGGCCGCGCCGGCCGGGCCGAGTCCCTGCTTGCAGAGGTCGACGCGGCCGTCGGCGCGCAGGGTGCCGAGCGGGAAGGTCTCGTCGGTTTCGACGGGCCGGTCCGCGGCGAGCCGGGCGAGCAGCGGGTCGAGGCCGGCCGGGTCGGCCGGCGGCAGGTCGGGGTGCTCGATCGCGGGGCACCGTACGGCTGTCGGCTGTGTCATCACCACTCCACCGGTTTCTTCGCCGGTGCCCGGCGTCCATCACGACTTGAGACGAGAACTGCAGAAGTAGACGCAAGACCGGTCGGATTCGAACCGACGTCCTCCAGCTCGATGCGTGGGCGCGACGACCTCTGCGCTACGGCCTTGCTGCCGAGGATCATACCCACCCGGCGGCCGGAAATCGATCACCAGTTTGATCACGTCCGGAGGTTCGTTGCGTAGCCTTCTCGACCGGCGGGCAGCCAGCCCAAGCCCAGGCGCTTGATCCGCGAGATCGCCGCCGGAGTCGGTGTCGCGATCGGCACCGTACACAAGACCGTCGACTGCGTCAGTAGCCGAGCCCACCGACGCCCACGTCGCTTGTTGGGGCAGGGAGCGGAGCCCGGGCCGTGTCAGTGGCGTCGTCGATACTCTGCCCATGACCGACATCGAACAGCTGCTGCACGACGTGGCCGCGAAGGCGCCCCTGGCCCTGCCCTTTGAAGGCTCCTCCCTGCGCGCTCCCGCGACTGCCGAAGAGGTCGCACGGGCCGAGGCAGCCCTGGGGTTCACGCTGCCCCCTCTGCTGGTCAGTCTGTACACCCGTGTCGCCGACGGCGGATTCGGCCCCGAGGGCGGCCTGTTCCCGCTGCTCGACGACACCGGCCGAGGCCCGTCTGCCGTCTCCAGCTACCTGGCCCGGCGGTCGGACGGCCAGGCGGAGGACGGCTGGGACTGGCCGGAGGGTGTGCTGCCCATCGTCGACTGGGGCTGCTACATGCTCGCGTGCGTCGATTGCCGCGACGGCGATGCGGCCGTGCTGCTCTTCGAACCCAATGCCGCAATACCGGAGTTCGCCTGGTACGTCGATGCCCCCGGCTTCGCCGGGTGGTTGCGCGCATGGCTGGACGGTTCGGCGTGGTACTGCAATGCGGGAGATGAGGAAGAGGAGATGGCGCCCTGGCCCCACTACGCGGCCCGGACCGGCCGATGATGCCATGGCCCCCCGGGGCCGCGTGTGCACCATGGGCCCGCCCTGCTGTTGCCGGTGCGGTTCCCGAGGCCGGCGCTGAGGCGACCGGCGTCAGCCGGTGATGTCGAGCGCCGTGCCGTACAACCGTTGCACCTTCAATCGTATGACGACCCGGCGCTCGGCAACCAACTCCTTCAGAAAGGCGTCTTCGTCGCTCGGTTCGCTCGGCCTCGCAGCCTGCGGGATCATCGCAAGCAGTTCTCGCCCGACGGCGTCACCCGGGACGGTCGTCACCTCGGATACCTCCGCCTCGCCCTCGGCGACGGCGAACGACCACACGTCACCCCCTGACACGTGCAAGGCCGCGCGGGGGTCGCGGCGCAGGTGCTTGACCTTGATGCGGTCAGCGGTCGTGGAGAATCGAAGGACACGCGTGTCAGGGGACCACTGGTAGAGCATCGTGGTCAGATGCGGATGACCGCTGCGCTTGTTGGTGGCTAGGGTGCCGAACTGCTGATTGGCCAGCAGGGTCGAGAGGGCTTGGTCGGACAGGGCGCGAGGGGCAGGTTTTTGTGTCATGACATCGCCAACTCCCTTAGGGGTGCGGGAATTCCGCGGTCTCCGAGATCATGGCGGAAGTCGCGTTCGCGCCGCGCCCGTGTCCGCGAGCGTCCGCCTCCGCCCGGTGCGGGCGGAGGCATGAGGGCCCGGCCGGGGCGATCAGAACGCGAAGGCGGCGTTTCCGTTGAGCGTCGCGGACATGGCACATGCGTTGGAGAAGGTGTGCTTCCAGGAGATGCGGCTGCCCTGCCAAACGCCGTCCACGGTGACGGTGACCGGGTCGTAGTGCATCGGACAGGCCCGGTTCGGGTCCGGAGCGGCCAGGAGCGCGTCGAGCGTGCCGGCGGTGGCGGCAAGGGCGGCACAGGCGGCGTCGGGGTCGGGGTGCGTTCCCTGCGCGGTCGGTGCGCAGCTGAGGGTGGACGCCCGTACGACGGTGGCCTCGTCCTCGCCCTGGGCCACGGCGAGGACCACCGCGGAGGGGGCGTACAGGCTGGTCGGCTGGGCCTGCGCGAGGCCGGTGGCGCCGGCCAGGGCCAGGAGGGCGGCGGCGGAGACGGCAGCGATGCGGTGACGCACGACAGAACTCTCTTTCAATTCGAAGGATGAAAGCGGCAGTTGCCTGCGCTATGTCGGCAGGACACGGGCTGAGTCTGTCGGATGTGAAGGCCGTGCGCACATCGATGACCGAATTACGGACAGCACGTTCGATTACCGGGGGCCGGATGGCCGTTCCGGCAGCTCAGGCGGGGGTTAGGCCGTACGCGATCACGCCCCGACGGGGGATCGGCACCCCGCGTGACGGCCGCATGGGGCCGTTGAGCTGCTGTCGGTCGAGCGCGGTTCATCGAACGGCCATTCAGGGTGACCGGATTCTGCCGCTGCCTTCGGGGCCACGGGCTTACCCCACGCCGTGGCGGGCAGGCGCCCGGCGGGACCGCTTCCAGCAGTGGGAGGAGTCATGACCCGAAGAGTCCACGAGGTAATGACCGGGAACCCTGTGACCGTCGAAAAGCTGACCTCGCTGGCGAAGGCCGCACGGGTGATGCGGGACGCCGACATCGGGGATGTCCTGGTCGTCGACGAGGGGCGGCTGTGCGGCATCCTCACCGACCGGGACCTCGTCATACGCGCCATGGCGGAGGGGAGGGATCCTGCCGACACGACGGTGCAGGCGATTTGCAGCACCGAACCGATAACCGTCAAGCTGGGCGACGACGTTGATCAGGCCATCACTCTCATGCGCAGACACGCCCTGCGGCGCCTGCCCGTGCAAACCGAGGACGGCGAACTCGTCGGCGTCGTCACCTTGGGCGACCTCGAGGTCGAACGGGATCCCGGGTCTGCCCTCGCGGCCATCGCGGCGGCCGAGCCCGACACCGGAGGCCGGCACCCGGCGGAGTGAAGGAGACGGGACGTCGCCTTGAACGCGTCAGCCACGTAGCTGACGCCCTGACGCCCTGACGCCCCTCCTCGTCCGGTGCCGTTCCTGACAGGCATCCGACCCAGGAGCGGCACCCGAACCGTGGCACGGCCCTGCTACTGCCGGCCCAGCATTCCCGCGCGCAGTTGGGCGAGGATCCGCGACAGCAGGCGGGACACCTGCATCTGGGAGATGCCGAGCGCTGCGCCGATCTCGGACTGGGTCTTCTCCTCCCCGAAGCGCATACGCAGGATCAGCCGGTCGCGTTCGTCGAGTTCGGCCAGCAGGGGCGCGAGGGTGTGGAACTCCTCGAACAGTTCCATGGCCGGGTCGACATCGCCGACGACGTCGGCCAGCGATCGGCTCCGGGTGGTGGGAGAGGACTGCTCTTCGCCGTCCTTCGGGACGTCCAGCGAGTCGCTGGTGTGGCCGTTGGCCGCCAGCAGGCCCTCGACGACCTCGTCCTCGGTGAGTCCGAGGTGCTTCGCGAGTTCCTTCACGGTCGGCGCCCGACCCAGTGCGTCCGTCAACACCTCCCGGCTCCTGCCGAGCTCGGTCCGGAGCTCCTGGAGGCGCCGCGGAACATGTACCGCCCAGGTGGTGTCACGGAAGTACCGCTTGATCTCCCCAGTGATGTAGGGGACCGCGAGGGTCGCGAACTCGACCTCGCGGTCGGGGTCGAAACGGTCGATGGCCTTGATGAGCCCGATGGTGCCGACCTGGACGATGTCCTCCATCTCGACCCCTGAAGCACCTGCGTGGGCCCTGAAGCGGCCGGCGGCGAATCGCACCAGGGACACGTTCATCTCGATCAGCGTGCCGCGGACGTACTGGTACTCGCGCGTCCCTTCCTCCAGGGACCGCAACCGCACGAGGAACAGTCTGGACAGTTCCCGTGCGTCGGAGGGAGCCACGTCCCGGGCGTCGGTGATGTGCGGCAGGTCCCCGGACGGCTCGGCGGGTGCGCCGGCGGCGGGGACCACGCCCCGACTGCTCCGGCGGATGAGACCGGCGGCTGCGGCTGAGCGAGACATGGAGACCCTTCCTCACAGAGACGGATGATCGAACCATCGCCTGCCCATGAATCGCGTCCGTACACGGGCTTTCGACCCGCAATCCCGAAGGTGTGACGCGGGTCACACCTTCGGGTGGTCGCCGGATCCCGCCCCGACCGGTGGATTCAAAGCGCTGCCACCGCTGGGATCGGGCGGATCACCGCCGGCCCTCGGCGCCGCGGGCGGCCTGCTCGGCCGCCTCCGCCAGCGTGTGGGCTCCCTCGGTGCTCAACCGGCCGCCGCCGCTCTCCAGGTGGGCTCGGACGAACCATTGGAACTGCTCCAGCCGGGCCAGCTGCCCGACGAGCATGTCCTGGGTGACCAGGTCGAGCTCGTCGGTGGCTTTCATGGCGGCCCGGTGGTCCTCGATCACCCCGCTGTAGACCAGGTCGAGTGCGCCCAGGTGCGCGACCGCGTCCGCGCGGCCCACGCCGTAGTCGTCCCAGCTGCGTCCGGCGGCGATCGCGCCCGGCGTGCCGATCGGTACGCCGCCCAGGGTCGCTATGCGCTCGGCGGTGGTGTCGGTCATCTCGCGTACCGCGTCCACCTGCGGGTCCAGCATCTCGTGGAGGGCGATGAAGTGCGGGCCCACCACGTTCCAATGGACGTGCTTGAGGGTCAGGGCGAGGTCGTTCAGGGCGTGCAGCCGGGCCTGGAGGATGTCCGTCACGCGCTCGGCATCCTGCCGGTGCATGCCGGGGACGGTGTACGGGGCGGCGGCCTGCTCGGACCGGGTCATGAGGTCGTCTCCTGATCATCGAGATGGACGGCGTTCGAAGATTCGCCTGCCCCGCGCCGCGACGGGCACACCCCCTCGATGAAAGAGCACCGACGGTGGAGCCTGGGAAACGCGGGGGAGTGCCATGGAACGTCACCTCGCCGCTGATCAGCCGCTTGACGGCTCCGGGTGCCTGAGTGCGACAGAGCTCATGGCCGGCGACTGCCCCGATCGCGCCGTTCGCCCCCGCGGTGAGGTGCGGCGGGGACCGACCGATCTGCTGCGGGGCAGCAGCTGCATGCGCGTCCGATAGGAGGGCAGGCGAGGGGAATGATTCTCTCCATCCCCCTCTCCGCCCAGGCCACACCCTCGCTGCTGCTGATCCTGGTCGGCGTTGCCGTCGTCGCGGTACTGCTGGGCGCCGTCTGGTGGGGCAGCCGCCGCGTTGCCCGCCGCCGCTCGTCCTCCGCCACACCGCCCGGACCGGGCAGCCACCGGCGCGACTCCTGGCGAACCCCGGACGAAGGCCCCTGAGCGACCGGGTCTGGCCGGGGCCGGCCCCCGCTTCGACTTCCCTCAGCCGAGGTCCTCAGCCGAGGTCCTCAGCCGAACCCCTCGCGGCCCCGGCGCTCCGGAACCCTGAACGGTTGCCCGCCCCGTGCCGTCGGCTTCGTCCGCGGTCGGCCTGAACGGGGGGCAGCGGGAGCCCCTGGACTGGCCGTTCGGCCGATGTGACCCCTCACCGAGCCGCCCGTAGCGTGGAAGGAGTTCGGGCCGAGCGGACAGGCCGGAGGCCCGGACCTCCCTCCCCATCTCGCAGAGAAGGAGCGTCAGATCCATGCGTGAGACCAGCCTCCGTCGTGGCTTCAGCGCTAGCCTCAGCCGCCCCCATGCCCTCTGCGGCACCACCGTGGCCCTGGCCGCGCTCCTCGCGTCGGCCGCCCCGGCGTCGGCCGGGGCCGTCGGGGAGGCCACCGCAGCTCCCGTGCCCGCCCCCACCGCGCAACCCGTGTGCCCGGGCAGGGACCTCGACATGAGCTGGGACACCTCCGGGGCCGCCAAGGAAGGCCGGCCGTCCGGCCAACAGGAAACCGCGGTGGTGCGGGTCACCAACCAGGGAAACCGGCCCTGCGTCCTGACCGGGCACCCCGAGGTCACCCTGCGCGCGGCGGGCCGGGACACCGAGAGCCTGCGCGCCGACGGCCGCGCCGAGGCACCCCTCACCCTCGGGCCCGGCCGCGCCGCGTCCTTCGAGGTGGTGTTCCTCAGCGAGACCGCGGAGCCGGCCCAGGCCATCACCCCCGTACGGATGAGCGTCCGCCTGCCGGGCACCGGCGCCGAAGCCACCCTCCCCTGGCGGTGGGGACCCGTAACCCGGCAGGAAGCCGCCACGCACCCGGGCAACCACGTCGGACCCCTCACCGCCGTCACGAGCACCGCCCACCCCACCGGCCACCGCCCGGCCTCGCCCCGGCCAGTGGGCTGCGGCCAGGGTTGGCACGGCCTCCAGGTCGTAGCGGTGAGCCGGCACGGCGCGGACGCCTGCCCCACCGCCACCGCGGTGACCGCCGCACTGGGCCGCGCCCTCGACGCGGGCCGCGACCTGCCCGTCACGGTCCGTGCCGCGGGTACGGCATGGAAGTGCGCGGAACGAGAAGGCGACCCCAACCCGCACCTGGAGTGCGTGAACACCCGGGGCCGGAGCGAGAGGGCCCTGCTCGTGTCCTGAACCTCGCGCGTGGTGGCCGGCGCAGCCCGACGGTGCCGGTGTCCGCGAATGCCTTCTCCACCCGGGGGAGCGAGTCGGCGACCACAGGCCGGCGACCACAGGCCGGCGGCCAGTAGGCGGTTCCGAAAGGCGAGGGCGCCCGCACTGAAGCGCACGGGATCGGGCATCCTCCGCTCTGCTGGGCGGCGGCACGCTTCCGTGGGTCAGGCGTGGCCCCGCTGGTCAGGCCTCCTGCGGTATCGGCGTCGTCGAGGGCGGCGCCCATCCTCAGGCGGGTGGCCCGGGGGCAGGCTCGTTCCCCGCCCGACACCGAAGGGGTCGACGGCCGGCGTGCCCTGCGGACTGCCGAGGAGGCCGCAGGCGACCTCACCGCTGCGGACGCCGGCAGCCGCGCCGAAAGGGAGGAATGGCGGCGCATCACCGGCCCGCTCTACCACCCCGGCGGTCCGTACGCGCCCGAGGCCGATGCCACGTGCAGGAGGAGCAGCAGCTCACCGCCCACAGGAATCGGCAGGCCGCCCCTCGGCGAAGGCGCCGTCTGCGGCCGGTGCCGGGCTCTGCTCGTCGCATGAGCCACCTGAGCAGGCGAGTTCGAAGCCGGTACCACTGCTGGGGGGCGACGGGGCGCTGAGCCAGACCCGAGCCGGCCGAGACGGCGGGACTGCCCTACGACGGTGCGGCCGCGGGCCGGTCACGCACCCGAGGGGCGACGAGGGCGTTTGTGGCCGGCTGCAGCGGGCAGCGGAAATATCAAAGAGCAAGGGGGCGCTCGCCGCATGCGTATCTCCACGGAAGTACTACGTGCCGAGTTCAGCGAATGGGACACCGACGACGACTGGCTCCTCAATGCGGACGAGTTCGGAGGCGCCCTCGCCCGCTTGACGGGACGGAGTCCAAGCCCAGAAGAACTCCTTCGACTCTTCCGCGCGGCAGATGTCGACGGCGACGGCTTGGTATCCCTCCCGGAATTCCAGGAGTGCGTTCACACCCTGTAGCCGGCCGGCCCTCGGGGGTGGCCGGCGGCGCGTTCTTCTCCGTTCCGGATGCGTCGTACACGGCTGATGCGGGCGCGGCGTGGTCGTGGTTCAGGGGCCATCAGTCCGCACGTGCGGAGAACGGGAGCGCCGAGGGGTGAACCGGGGCAAGGATCCGACGAAGAGTCAACAGCCGCACCAGGCACGGAAATCCAAGATGACGAAGGTCATGCTGGTCACCTCCTATTCCCGTTCGGGGCAAGGAGGCAGCGCCGACGGCGGCCTGGAGTCGACGCCGGCCGCTCCCACGAATTGCCGAGCATGACCCGTACGCACCGGCGCCGCGGACAGGGCGCCCGACGCCGTCCCGGGCTCGCGCGCGTGCCCGGCGGGAGGCAGGTACCGGGCCGGGGCGGGTGCCACGGGGGACGTGGGCCGCAGCCGTGCCGGGGGCAGGGTGGCGCCCGGCCAACGGCGGCGCTCCAAGCCTCAGGCAGACGCCCGGCTGCCGGCTGCAGGCCGCAGTGATGACCCCGCTCACGGCAGGCAGGGCCCCGTTCAGGAGATCTTCGGCGCGCTCCACACGGGAACGCGGGATCGTGCCGGGGAACGGGATCGCCGAGCGTGTGCACGGTCGGGCTCTGGCCGTCGGGCATGATCTGCGGCATGGGGCGGCGCGGAGCGCGCGTCTGCCCGGAACACGGACTGGGGGACACGGGGTGGAGTGGGGAACGCTGGTCGCCACGCTGGGTGGCGGTCTGATCGCGATAGCGGGCACGGTGCTGGCCGACCGCCTGCGCACACGTCAGGAACACCGCCGCGCCCTGCAGGCGCGCCGCCGGGACGTCTACACGGAGTTCATCGCGGCGGCGGGCACGGCCCACACCGAACTGCGCCGCCTCGCGCAGAACGGCGCCGGGGCGACCGACCTGGAGGAAGCAAGCCGCGTAGCGCTGACGGACGCCCGCATCTACGAGGTGCGCGAGCGCCTCTTCCTCGACGCGAGCGCTCGGATCGCGGGCACGGGCCAGACCATGTTCGAACGCCTCCGCGCCCTGCGAAACGCGGTCGCCGCGGGCGCCGGCATCTCGACCCCCGCTTTCCACGACATCTACCACCCCTACCTGGACGCCGTCTGGGCCTACCGCGAGGCCGTACGCGACGAGCTGGAGGGCCACGCCCTCACCCCGACCGACTTCGGCTGGTCCGCTTGGGACGGCCGCGAGCGCTGCCCGCACTGCGGGGAGCGCGGGGCGGACACGGCATCCGTGCAGCGCTGAGCCCGCCCCGACCGCGAGGACGGATCTCCGGTGGAGCCGTTGGCGGCGGCCACGGACGACCCACCGAATGGATACCACCGTCAGGTAGCCGCCGCACGACACCGGACGGCCCCCTGCTGCCCAGGCCTCGCGGAGCTGGGCGGCGGTGACCGCGGTGGCATCGTCGGCTGGGCCAAGCCTGACCGCGTCCAGAATCTGTGTCCAGGACGTGGCACCCATCTCCAGCACCGCGACGAACGAGTACGGCCAGCCCGGAATGAACTGCGAAGCCGTCTTGGCCCGGCCGTAGACGTGGCAGAACAGCCGGTCCGGCGGACACGGCGCGTCTGACCGCAGCCACGGCGAGACGTCTACCGCCAGCACCAGGCGCCCGTCCGGGAAGCGGGGCAGCGGCAGGCCGGCCAGCAGCGACCGCAGCCGGCCGCTGTCGATCCGGCCCTGGTGGAGTCCGTCGTACATAGCGCCATGCCCGCGCCGGTGCTCGGGCAGCAACGTCAGCTCCACCGCCGAGTGCACCGCACCCGGAGCACACAGCACCGCGTCCGCCAGCTCGAACAGATCATCACCCCGCACGGTCAGACACGCGTACGACTCGTCCCGGAAGCGTGACGCTTCCGCGAACGCTTCCCGTACAGCAGCATCAGGCAGCAGACTCACCCTCACGGCCGTCGTGGTCACATGCAGCTCGGTCGGAGCACCTGATCAGACGAAGCCGCCCCGCGTCCGGCGAATGCCCAGCTGGGCTACCCAGTTGATACGCCGTTCGAGTCAGTCAGGCAGCGCCACGGTGAGATCCACCTCGACGAGCTGTCCGGGAAAGCCCAGCTGGGCAACGCCCAAGAGCGTGCTGGCGGTGGTGAACGCCGGCCCCAGGGCAGACTCGGTGAGCCGACGCCATGCGGCTCCGAGCATGTCCCTCTCGTCGCTCCGCACGTAGATCACTGACCGCACCACGTGTTGCGGCTGGGCACTCGCCGCGGCCAGGGCAGTGAGCGCGTTCGCGACCAACTGGTCGACCTGCATCTCGAGGGAACCGGCACCGACGAGGTCACCGTTCCGATCAAGCGGGCACTGTCCCGCCAGGTAGGCCGTACGCCCTGCCTCTACCACCGTGATGTGGTGGTAGCCGGGCGTCTCATGTAGCTGCTCGGGGTTGATGCGGGTGATCTTCTCAGTCATGTCCGCGAGTCTGCCTAGCGTGGTGCCGGCACGCACCGCAATTTCCCCACCGGCAAGCACTCCGCAGCAACCTGAGGCCTCCTGAGCTGTAGCTGCCGGGCCTACCGACTGGGTTCGAAGAGGACCCGAGACCCAGTAGGTGCCTCCGGCGGCGGGCTGGATGTAGGGGATGTCCCAGGTCCACCGATGTTCGGTGCAGCGGCTGAAGTGCAGTCCGCCCATCCCGGTCCAGGGGAACAGTTGCCGCAGGCGAACTGGCGGTGTTCCGCGCGATGTACGAGGCCGTGTCACCCGACGGCGCCGACCACTGGCCCGTCATCGTGGGCAAGAGTGCCGACATGTTCCGTACGCAGCCGGACATCCCCCCGCAGGACCTGGCCCGTATCGGCGCGCCCGCACTCGTCCTCGTCGGGGACGACGACCTGGTCACGCTGGAGCACACGATCGCCCTGTACCGCGCGATCCCCGGCTCCGAGCTGGCCGTCGTACCCGGAACGTCGCACGCGCTCATCATGGAGAAGCCGGAGCGGGTCAACCGGATCATCCTCGACTTCCTCGGCGGGGAGCCCGTCCCGACGCTGCTGCCCATCCGGCGCGCACCGCGGTAGGTACGGGGATCACAGCCAGCCGCGGCGCTGGGCCTGGAGGGCGAGCTGGAAGCGGGTCGTGGCGCCCAGGCGGGCCATCAGGACCTCCACACGGCGGAACAGGGTGCGGCGGCTGATGCCGAGTTCGCGTGCGATGTCCTCGTCCGAGACCCCGCCCGCGAGGAGGGTGAGCATGCGGCGGTCGGCGGGCAGCGGGCGCTGCGGTGGGACGGCGGCACCCCGCGGGGGCGGTGTGCGGGAGGCGTACAGCGGCAGCGCGCTCTGCCAGGTCTGCTCGAACAGTGCCACCAGCGCCGAGAACAGCCCGCAGGGGCGGACGATGAGCAGGGTGTGGTGCACGTCGACCTCGTGGATCGACAGGGAGACCAGCGCGCACGCGTCGTCGATGATGATCAGCTTCACCGGGACCGCGTGCACGACCTTGGCCTGCTCGCCGGCGGCGATGCACGGCTCGATGCTGCGGCTGAAGTTGCCCGGGTACTCCAGTGACTCCCGGGAGTACACCACCCGCTGGGTCACGCCCCGGGCGAGGGTGGCGAGGGCCTCGTCGGTGGCGGTGGGGATCGGGAAGTACGGCGGGGAGTCGAACTGGCGGATCTGGCCGCAGGCACCCGCCCAGGCCTGGCGCAGGCGCGGGCCGATGTCCTCTCCCGTGACCACCTCGACCAGGTCGTTCTTGAACGCGGGCGGCCGACGGCGGCGGAAGGTGTCGAAGGCCCCGGCGACGGTGATGCACGAGGCGTCGAGTTCGGCGGCCCGGAGGCGGCCGAGGAACTGCAGGCCGGCGGCTGGCGGCAGCGGGGCGACCGGCTCGTCGTCGCCGGTTGCGGCGCTGCCCAGCCCCGCCTCGACCAACTCCTCGTACGAGGCGACCAGTTCGGACTCGTCCAGGCCGGTGGCGGCGCCGAGCTCGGGCAGTCGTACGGGCGCCAGCTCCAGCAGGGCCAGATAGAGCCGGACCGCCCCGGCGCCGATGCCCAGTCTTCGCAGCGCCTCGCCGACTTCCCCCGTCGCCATGGGCGGCAAGGTACCAACGCGGTGCGGGCGGCCGCACCACCCCGGCCGAAGAAAAGGCCGGGCGGTGCGGCCGCGCGGGACCGTTTCGGCGCGGGTCCGGGCCCGGATCGGCCAGGACCAGGACCAGGACCAGGACCCGGACCAGGACCCGGACCCGGGTCAGTAGTCGATCGTGTTGTGGTACAGGCAGGACAGGGCGCCCGCACCCACGTCGTGGCCGTCGGCGGCGCGGTGGCTCCAGAACTGGCCGAAGGTACCGGAGACATGGCCGAGGAAGGTGCTCCACAGCGGCCCCGCCGGGTTCTCCGCGCACGTGTCACCGGGCTCGTTCGCGGCATCGGACAGGTCGATCATCGCGCCGAGGACCCGGCCCTCGACCGTATCGCCGTTGTCCCAGCCGGAGGTGCCCCAGGTCGGCCCCTCCAGGTCCTGGGTGCGCCCGCCGGGCCAGCGGAAGGTGGGATCGCCGAGCGCCACGACGCCGAACCAGGAGGCGAAGCCCTCGGTCCAGGCGCAGCCCGCCGAGCTGGTCTTGGTGATGTAGTGCGGGCTGCAGTTGGGGGAGGAGGGGAAGGCGTCCTCGTAGACGTCGTCCATCATCGCGTGGCCGAACTCGTGCAGTACGAGCACGGGGGCGTCGGGGTCCTCGGCGGCGAGGTGCACGGCGTTGCCCTGGAGCGAGTAGTACGTGCCGTCGGTGGAGTCCGGCGCCCAGTTGACCAGGCCGCGGCGGCAGGTGGTGTCCCGGGCGTCCCAGCAGCTGCCGGGCTTCCAGTCCCAGCCGGTGTTGACCGTGTCGAAGGCCTCTACCCCGCGCATCAGCGCCGCGTCGGCCGGCTGGAAGGCACCGATGCCGGTGTTGGAGCCGGTGGGTACGTTGGCCCGGACCGGGGAGGCGAAACGATACGGCTGGCGGGACTTGCCGTTGCGTATCACCCAGTGCTGGTTCTCGGTGGCGAACTGGACGTAGACGTCCTGGCCGCCGCCCTCCTCGTCCGCGTTGCCGAAACAGAGCGTGAAGCCGCCGTCGGCGCCCGTGACACCGGTGACGAGGAGATCGTCCGCGCCGCGGGCGTCGTCGTCGTAGACGGCCACCCGGGCGTTGGCGGAGACCCGGGTGACGCCACCGTGGTCGACGTAGTTCCACGAGCCCGTCGCACAGGCCGTACCCGCCGCGGCCGCCGGCGCCGCCGGGCCGGGGGCCGGCTCGGCGGGGCGGTGGACGAGGCCCGGACGGGCGCGGCTCGCGCCGGCGGCCGCCGGGGCCGTGGCGCCGACGCTCCCGACCGGGATGCCGAAGACCGACTGGCGTGCGCCGACCGTGAGGAAGACGCTGCCCGCGTCGGTGTCCGCCGGGTCCGCTGCCGAGGTGGCGGTGGCGCGGATACCGGCCGGCCCCTGGGCGACCGCGCGTACGGTGCCGCTGAGCCGCCACGGGCGCTGCTGCCCCGCCCGGCCGGCGCCCTCGGCCCGGTGCACGAGGCCGCCCTGGACGGGGACGAGCGAAGCGGCCGTGGAGGTGCTGAGCCCGGCGGGCGCGGTCACCCATTCCAGACCGGCGGGGAGCTGGACGTCCAGGCGTACGTCCGTGTCGCCGCCGACGGTGCCCACCTCGATGTCGAGCCGCGCCGAACCGCCGAGGACGGGGGCCTCGGACAGGTGCAGCGTGACGGCCAGGCAGTGGCCGCGCTCGTCGGTGCGGTCCGCGTACGTCTGCGCGGCCGGCCGGCATCCGGCGGCGCCGCCGGGCGCGGCCGCGGCCGGACTCTGGCCGGGCACACCGGCGAGCGCCAGCAGCAGTCCGCACACGGCGGCGCGCACCGCGGCGCGGCCGGGGCTCCGCCGGCGGTGGTGTCTACGACTCAGGTGCATGGGGGTCCTCTCCAGTCGGGGAACTCGCTGCGGCAGCGCGTTCTACCGGATCCGGACCCCGCGCGGTGGCCGATCAGTGTCACCGGCGCGGATCGGCACATCCCGCAAGTCACAAGCACGCCAACCTGGTTGGCGTGGCGGTGGAACTACGAGTCAGCGGAGGGCCGCGGGGTGCGGCGCGCCCGCGCCACGCGCCGTTTCGCGCGCCAACTGCCGCCGCGACACCCGCTTTCGGGCGCACCACCGAGGCCCATGCCATGCAGACCGGCGCGCCCCTGGGCCGGAGCGCCGCACCACGCCGTGACCGGAGCGCCAAAGGCACGACACCACGGCCATGGCGCGCCTCCGTCACGCCGACCACCGCGAGCGCCACGCAGTCGATGCGGCGTCAATCGCCTCGAGAAGGGCCGGGCGGTGGCCACCCGGGATGACAAGCTACTGGGCTTTTCGGGTTGTCGTCGGGTAGTGACGGTTGATGATCCCTGCGGTATGCCGGTGAGGTGAGGTATCCGGAGGATGGGGGCCTGACCGCTGAGCGTCGGGCGTTTCGTGAGGGGATCCGGCTTCAGACTGGCGGCAGGTTCGCGGCGGGTGAGGAAACCGCGGTGATCGCGAAGGATCTACGGGTGAGTGTGCGGTCGGTGGAGCGGTGGCGCCGTGCCTGGCGCGAGGGCGGCATGGAGGCCTTGCGCTCCGCGGGTCCGGCGAACTCCCCGACCGTCACCGAGGCCC
>NZ_JBFBAV010000049.1:0-51264 GCF_040689505.1 Streptomyces sp. NPDC051211 | reverse complement strand
CCCACCCCGCCCCTTCCCGAACTGGGGCTCCGCCCCAGACCCCGCTCCTCAAACGCCGGAGGGGCTGGAAAGGCCAAACCCCGGCGGGGCTGGGGCGGTACCGCCCGGCGAGGCGGGATGGGTACCGCCAGCGGGGCGGGGTGGGTGCCGCCCCGACGGTGGGGGTGCCGACTGCGGCGGTGGAGGCGGTCGCGGCGATGGGGGCGGTGGGGGCCGGTCGGGGGGTGCGGCGCGCCCGGGTGGGGTGGGGGGAACCCCGTGCGGCGGGGGAGGGGGGTGGCCCGATAGCCTTCGGCTCATGACCGCACCGCTTATCTCGGGTAGGGCCCGCCGCAGCGTCGCGGCCCTCGGGGCCGTGTCCGCCGGCCTCCTCCTCCTGTCCGCCTGCGACAAGCCGACCCCCCTGGCGACCGTGACGGTCGGCAGCTCGTCGGTGTCCACGGAGGCCCGCTGCGAGGACAAGAAGGAGCTGACCGTCGAGGAGGTCCAGGGCTGCCTGACCCCCAAGGACGCCAAGACCATCAGCTACGACCGCGGCGAAACCCTCCGCCTCGGCGTCGAGCCGGAAATCGTCGAGGGCGGCAAGCAGTGGCAGGCGGTCCTGGACGGCCAGCCCATCAACGACCTGTCCGAGAAGACCTACCGCAGCTTCCCGAACGCCGACATCTTCGCCACCGGCGGCCAGGGCGAGGCCCCGGCCTCCAAGGCGCTGAACATCGTCCAGTTCTCCAAGGACGGCAAGCCGCTCGCCGTCTGGTCGTTCAAGCTGAAGCTGAAGTAACCAAAACGGCCGAGGATCAGGACACGCGGTGCGCGCGCTCATCGTGACCGCGGTGGCGGCGGAGGCCGACTCCGTCGCCGCCGGGCTCACCCCTCACCCGGACCCGGACACCCCCGGGCCGCGCACCCTGCCCGGCGGTTACCTCATCACCCGCCGGGACCTCCCGGGCCTGGCCCTCGACGTGCTCGTCGCCGGCGTGGGGCCGGCCGCCGCAGCCGCCGGCACCGCGACCGCCCTGGCCCTGGCGCCGTATCAGGTCGTCGTGTCCGCCGGCATCGGCGGCGGGTTCGCGCCCGCCGCCCCGCTCGGCTCGCTCGTGGTCGCCGACGCCATCGTCGGCGCCGACCTGGGCGCCGAAACCCCCGACGGCTTCCTCGCCGTCGACGCGCTCGGCTTCGGCCGGAGCGTCCATCTGCCGCCCGCCGAGCTGGCCGCCCGCGCCGCCGAGGCCACCGGTGCGCTCCTCGCGCCGGTGCTGACCGTCTCCACCGTCACCGGCACCGCCGCCCGCGCCGCCGAACTCGCCGCCCGCCACCCGTTGGCCGGAGCCGAGGCCATGGAGGGCTTCGGGGTCGCCGAGGCCGCCGCCGCGCACGGGCTGCCCGTGCTGGAGATCCGCGCCGTGTCCAATGCGGTCGGTCCGCGCGACCGGGCCGCCTGGGCGATCGGCGATGCGCTGGCCGCGCTGACCGAAGCCTTCCGCGTGCTGGGACCCGTACTCGCGAACTGGGGAGAACGCCATGACCGGCAGGACCGGCCCGACCGACCCGATCGACCCGACTGACCCGATCGACCCGACTGGCCCGACTGGCCCGATCGAACCGACCGGCGCGACCGGCGCGACCGGTGACGCCGCGGCAGGTGCCGTGCGGATCGCCTACTCGCCCTGCCCCAACGACACCTTCGTCTTCGACGCGTGGGCGCACGGCCGGATCCCGGGCGCGCCCGCGCTCGACGTGACCTTCGCCGACATCGACGTCACCAACGGCATGGCCGAGCGCGGCGAGCTCGACGTGCTGAAGGTGTCGTACGCCGTACTGCCGTGGGTGCTCGGGGAGTACGCGCTGCTGCCGTGCGGCGGCGCCCTGGGCCGCGGCTGCGGACCGCTCGTGCTGACCCGGGAGGCGGGGCTGGATCTGGCCGGGCGGACCGTCGCCGTGCCGAGCGAGCGGTCCACCGCCTATCTGCTGTTCCGGCTGTGGGCGGCCGACGTGCTGCCGGACGGCGTCGGCAAGGTGGAGGTGATGCCCTTCCACGAGATCATGCCGGCGGTCCGCGACGGCCGGGTGGACGCCGGACTGGTGATCCACGAGGCCCGGTTCACCTACCGGAACTACGGGCTGCACTGCCTGGCCGACATGGGCGAGCACTGGGAGACCACCACCGGGCTGCCGATCCCGCTGGGCGCCATCATCGCGAAGCGTTCGCTGGGTGCGGAGAGGCTGCGCGAGCTGGCCGAGGCGGCCCGGGCCTCGGTCCTGATGGCCTGGGACGACCCGGAGGCCTCGCGGCCGTACGTGCGGGCGCACGCGCAGGAGCTCGATCCGGCGGTCGCCGACCAGCACATCGGGCTGTACGTGAACGAGTTCACCGCGGGCCTCGGGGACGACGGGTACGCGGCGGTGCGCGGGCTGCTCACCCGGGCGGCGGCCGAGGGCCTGGTGCCGCCCATCGCCCCGGACGCCCTGTACTTCCCGTAGAGGGCACATCGCGAGCACGCCTGCACGAACAGCTGTGCCCCGCCACTCGTTCGGGTGGCGGGGCACAGCTGTTTGACCGTGAGCGGCCCGCGGCTCAGACGTCGAGCTGGTCGGCCACCGCGCGGAGCAGGCCGGCGATCTTCGCGCCGTGCACCTTGTCGGGGTAGCGGCCGCGCTCCAGGCTCGGCGTGATGTTCTCCAGGAGGGTGGTCAGGTCCTGGACGATCGAGGCGAGCTCGTCCGGCTTGCGCCGCTGCGCGGCCGCGACCGAGGGCGCCGGCTCCAGCACCGTCACCGAAAGGGCCTGGTCACCGCGCTGGCCGGCGACCACACCGAACTCGACGCGCTGGCCGGGCTTGAGGGAATCGACCCCGGCAGGGAGCACCGACGAGTGGACGAAGACGTCGCCGCCGTCGTCCCGGGAGAGAAAGCCGAAGCCCTTCTCACTGTTGAACCACTTGACCTTGCCGGTAGGCACGTCTGTCCTCTGTCCTTGCTCGTCGGGTCGGAAATGCCGTCCGGAATGCACGGTAAAAAATGGCTCCGGATAGCAGTGCAGCGGGTCATCTGTGACCCGCCACCTCCAGGCTAATGGTCCCGGGGGCGCTGACAAGACGTCGCCCGGTCGGAACCTGTCGGCCGCTTCGGCCAGGGAACTACCCTGGTGGGGTGACTGCTACTCCTCAGCCCGACGAAGCACGGCCCGGCGACGCATTGGTCAAGGCCGGGGGCATCGTATTCATCCTCGGCGCGCTCGCCACCCTCGCGACCATGGCTCCGCTGTTCCTGGACGTCGACCCGTTCCCGTCCTACGCGTGGGCGGTGTGCATGCTGATGGGCGTCGGCTTCATCATCTCCGCCGCCGGGGTGCTGCGCGGGATCGCCTTCCAGCGCCGCGCCGCCCGCGCCGTGCAGGCCACGACCCAGGGGCAGGGCGGCACCGCCCAGCCGGCTTCCGCTCAGACCCCCTGAGCCGCGACGTACTGCTTCAGCCAGGCCGGCAGCGCGGTGAGGTCGGGCAGCACCACGTCCGCGCCCGCCGCCCGCAGGTCCGGCTCCGGGCAGGGCCCGGTGGGCACCGCCACCGACAGCGCGCCGGCCGTGCGCGCGCCCCGTACGTCGCCCACGTGGTCCCCGACGTACACCTGTGCCCCGTACTCGCGCAGCGCGCCCGCCTTGGCCTCCGCCCACAGCCAGCCGATCACCGCGTCCGGCTCGATGCCGAGGTGGGAGAGGTGCAGCCGGGCGTTCGGCTCGTGCTTGGCGGTGACCACGATCGCGCGACCGCCCAGCGCCTGGACCGCCTCGATCGCCTCGCGGGCGCCCGGCATGGCCGGGGTCGGCACGATGGCGTGGGTGGGGTAGATCTCCCGGTAGCGGTCCGCCATCGCCGGGATTTCCTCCTCCGGGAACCAGTACGCGAGCTCCTCGTCGAGCGGCGGACCGAGCCGGGTGACCGCCTGGTCGGCGTCGATGAAGGTCCCCGTCTCGGCCGACAGGGCCAGGTATGCGGCCTTGATGCCCGGCCGCGAGTCGATGAGGGTCATGTCGAGGTCGAAGCCGACGGTGAGGGCGTGGAGGGTCATAGCGGCCATTGTGCCGAGACCGCGCCCGGAAACGGGAACGTGGACTTAGCCTCGCCTTACCAGACAGTGAAATTTGGCGACATGTCAGCGCCCGTCTCCACGGTCCCGGTGGCCTCGGGGCTGCCCGTCTCCACGGTCCCGGTGGCCTCGGGGCTGCCCGTCCCCGGCGCACCCTGACCACCCGTCGCGCCGCCCGGACGGCGCCCGCGCTCGCCGCACTCCTGTGCCCGATACTCCTCAGCCTCGCCGTCGACGCCCGTCCCGTCCCAGCGCGGGGTCCGGGTTCCGCCGAGCGCACACCCCACCCGCCGGGCGGTCCCCCCAGCCCCTCCGGCGTTCGAGGCGCGGGGGCTGGGCTCCGCCGGGGGTACCACCCCAGCCCCGCCGGGCGATCCCTTCCCAGCCCCTCCGGCGTTCGAGGAGCGGGGTCTGGGCTCCGCCGAGCGCACACCCCAGCCCCTCCGGGCGGTCCCCCCAGCCCCTCCGGCGTTTGAGGAGCGGGGTCTGGGGCGGAGCCCCAGTTCGGGAAGGGGCGGGGTGGGGAACAGCTCCGCGCAGCGGCCGCCTGCCCGGGTGCGGCGCCGTTGCCGGGGGCCAGCCCCCGGTGCCCCGCGCCTCAAACGCCGGCGAGGCTGGAAGTGCCGCTGCGCGGCAACCCAGCTGGGAGCGTCGCCCGGCGGGGGAGGATGCCCGGCGGGGCTGGAGGTGCCTGCGGCAACCCAGCCGCAAAGGACCGGAGGGTCCGGAGGCGGCCCGGCGCAGAGCTGAAGTCGGCCCGACAGGAACCGGGGCGGGGCGGAGTCCCGCCAGGCGGGGCCTCGCAGGGGCGGGTCAGCGTCTGCGGGCTCGCCAGATCAGGTACGCCGCCGAGGCAACCCCCGCCCCCCGCACAACCCACGGCACCATCCCCGTCAACACATCCCCCGCCTCCCCCTCGGCCAGAGCAGCCCCCCACCGCCCGTCCGCCCGCCCCCACACCCACAGCAGCGCCCCGCTGCACACCACGCCCGGCAGCCCGAAGACCACCCACTTCTTCTCGGCAGGCCCGAGCACCCTCGACCCGTACGCGAAGAGCCACCCGACGGCGAGCAACAGCCAGTGCCCGGTGGCCACCCCGGCCACCAGCACGGCGGCGGCCAGCAGCAGGAAGGCGTGCGGTTTGGGCCGGGCCGCGGTCTCGGCGGCCGCGACCTGAGCGGCGGCGGGCTGCTTCCGCCGCTCCCGGAGCGCCCGTACGAGCCTCCGACCCCGCCCCCCGGCCCCCGGCTCCGACCCCGGCCCTGGCTCCGCCTCCGGCCCCGGCTCCGGCTCCGGTTCCTCGTCCACCCGCTCCTTGAACAGGTCCGGGATCTCGATGCCCCCCACGAACCCCTCGACCTGCGGACCCGCGCCGTACGCGCTCGGCGCCACCCGCCACCAGTCCGGCTCCGGCCCGCCGCTGTCGCCGGAGGGGCCGAGCTCGTCCAGCCCGGCCAGGTGCGGCGGCGCGGCCGCGGTGTCCGCGGGCGGGGCCGGCGGCACGGTCTTGCGGCGCAGCCGCCCCGGCCCGCGCTGGGTGGGCACGCCCGGGGAGGAGTCGGGTTCGGTGACCGTCGTGGACGTTCGCCCGGAGGCCGCGTCGAGCACCTCCTCGGGGGTGCCGATCCGCTCCAGGATGCGGCGTACGGCGGCGGGGGTGTCGGGGTCGTACTTGGCGCGGCGGCGGTCGATCTCGTCCCGCAGCCCGGCGACGAGCCGCATCCGGTCCCCCGAGGACAGTTGCCGGCGCTGTGCCAGATCCCCGACCCTGCTCAGATATTCGTAGACCAGATGGTCGCTCTCGATCCCCACGCCCCGGCTCCTCCCGTCCCACCTTCCCCGAAGGTAGCGCGTGCGTGCGTGGAGCAGCCCGGGGCGCAGCGGATAACGTTGGCCGGATGGCGGCCGGCGGGACCGGCCGATGGGACCAGGAGGCGACCGTGCCCGAGGCAAGCACCGGAGGGAATGCGCCGCGCTCCCTCGCCGAGGCGCTGCGCGCCCGCGACGACGCGGGCCTCGCTGCGCTGCTGTCCGCCCGCCCCGACCTGCTCAGCCCGGTCCCGAACGACCTGACCCAGCTCGCCACCCGGGCCGGCACCCGAGCCTCGGTGGTCCGCGCGCTGGACCGCCTGGACCGCTTCGCCCTCCAGACGGCGGAAGCCCTGGCGGTGGCCCCGGACCCCTGCGACTACGCCACGCTGGAAGCCCTGCTGACCGGCCACCAGGGCGAAGCCGCCTTCCCCGGCGGCACCGCGGACCACGCCGGCCCGGACACCGCCGAGCCGAGCCCCACCACCGGAACCGCCACGAGCGCCGCCACCGGCACGGGCACGGACGCCACCACTGGCACCGGAACCGGCACGAGTGCCACCACCGGCACGGGCACGGGCGCGGACACCGCCAGCGGCACGGACGCGGACACCGGCACGGGCGCCGCCGCCGACGGCCCCGGCACCGGGACCGGCACGGACGCCACCACCGGCACGGGCATCGGCACGAGCGCCACCATCGGCACCGGCCCCGGAGCCGGCACGGGCATGGGCACCAGCCCCGGCCCCACCCCCGCAACCCACACCAGCACCAGCACCAGCACCGCCGAAAGCATTCGCGCCGCCCTCCCCCACGCCCTCCACACCCTCCGCACCCAAGCCATCGTCTGGGGCGACAACGACCGGCTCCGCCTCGTCCGTACCGCCCGCGAGCTGCTCGCGCCCGGGCCCGCCCGGCCCTCTCCCACCGGTCTGGGGCCGACCGTCACCGAGGCGACGGCCGGGATGTCGCCCACCCGGATCCAGGAGATCGTGGCGGCGGCCGGGCTGCCGGCCACCCACGATCCGGTGTCCGCCGTCGCCGCGCTGACCGCGCTGTTCACCGATCCGGTCCGGATGTCCGCGCTGCTCGACGAGGCCCCGGCCGAGGCGCACCACGTGCTGGACCGGCTGGTGTGGGGGCCGCCGTACGGGGAGGTCACCCCGAACCCGACCCCGCCGGTCCGCTGGCTGCGCGACCGCGGGCTGCTGCTGCCCGCCACGGCGCGGACCGTCGTACTGCCCCGCGAGGTCGCGCTGCACCTGCGCGGCGGGCGGGCGCACCGTACGCCGGAACCCGTGCCGCCGGCCGTGCCCGCGGCGGCCGAGCACCGTCCACAGCTTGTGGACGCGAACGCCGCCGGCCAGGCCCTCGCCGCTCTGTCGGCCGTCGAGGAGCTGCTGAAGTCCTGGGAGCACGGGGCGGGACCGGCCGTGCTGCGGGCCGGCGGGTTGTCCGTACGCGATCTGAAGCGGACCGCCGCCACCCTCGACGTCGGCGAGTCCGTCGCCGCGTTCTGGATCGAACTCGCCTACGCGGCCGGACTGCTGGCCGGCGACGGCGAGGCCGACGAGCGCTACGCGCCGACCCCCGCCTACGACGACTGGGCCGAACTCCCGCCCCAGGAGCGCTGGTCCGCGCTCGCCCTTGCCTGGCTGCCGGCCACCCGTACCGCCGGGCTGGTCGGCGAGCTCGACACGAAGGGCCGGACGCTGTCCGCGCTCGGCCCCGACCTGGATCGGTCCGCCGCCGCCGAGGTCCGCCACCGGGTCCTGGAGCTGCTCGCCGCACTGCCCGAAGGCGGTTCGCCCGCCCCCGAAGCCCTCCTGGACCGGCTGGCCTGGGAGCGGCCGGTGCGCGGTACGAGCGAACTCCGGGCCCGGCTGGCCCGGTTCACCCTCACCGAGGCTGAGCTGCTCGGGGTCACCGGCCGCGGTGCGCTGTCCGGGCCCGGCCGGGCCCTCCTCGCGGGCGAGGACCCGGCTCCGCTGCTGGCGCCGCTGCTGCCCGAACCCGTGGACCACGTCCTGCTGCAGGCCGACCTGACGGCCGTGGCTCCGGGCCCGCTGCGCCGGCCTCTCGCCGAGACCCTCGCGGTGCTGGCGGTGGTGGAGTCGAAGGGCGGGGCGACCGTGTACCGGTTCACCCCGGGCTCGGTACGGCGCGCCCTGGACGCCGGCCGGACCGCCGCCGACCTGCACGCGTTCCTCGCCGAGCACAGCCGTACCCCGGTGCCGCAGCCGCTCTCGTACCTGATCGACGACGTGGCGCGGCGGCACGGCCACCTGCGGGTGGGGGCAGCCTCCGCGTACGTCCGCTGCGACGACGACTCCGTCCTCGGCGAGATCCTCGCCGACAAGCGGTCGGCGGGCCTGGCCCTGCGCCGGCTCGCCCCGACCGTGCTGGCCGCCCAGGCCGACCCGGCGGCCCTGCTCGACGGGCTGCGCGCCATGGGGTACGCCCCGGCGGCCGAGTCGCAGACCGGGGACGTGGTGGTCGCCCGCGCGGACGCCCACCGCACGCCGCCGCGCACCGCCCCCGTGCCCGTCCCGGACGGCCCGCCGGTCCCCGACGCCACCCTGCTGGGGGCGGCGGTACGGGCGATCCGCGCGGGCGACGTGGCGGCGACGGCGGTCCGCAAGGAGCCGGCCCTTGCCGGCGCCGCCACTCCCGCCCCGGGTGAACTGCCGCGCACCACCGCGGCGGAGACCCTGGCCACCGTGCAGGCGGCGGCCCTGACCGGTTCGGCGGTGTGGATCGGCTACGTGAACGCGGACGGCGCGGCCAGCCAGCGGGTGATCGCCCCGGTCCGGGTGGAGGGCGGCTTCGTGACGGGCTACGACCACACGGCCGACGAGGTCCGCACGTACGCCCTGCACCGGATCACCGGGGTCGCCGAACTGGCCGAGGACCAGGTCTAGCCCGATCCGGCCGCGGGCGGCAAATGCGGTAAATGGTGTGCGGGGCGCGCCCGTGCTGCCGCAGGCTGGCCTCATGTCCGACCCGAACAGCCGCCTGATCCGCGCCGCCCACACCGACACCACGGTCACCGTCTACCAGGCCTACGCGCCCGCCCTCGGCCGGCCGGCCGCCCGCGACCAGCGCTTCCCCGCCGCCTGGAAGCGGGAGCGGATGACCTGGATCAAGCCGTCCTTCCTGTGGATGATGTACCGCTGCGGCTGGGCCACGAAGCCCGACCAGGAGACGGTGCTGGCCGTCGAGATCACCCGCGAGGGCTTCGACCACGCCCTGTCCCGGGCCTGCCTGTCGCACTACGAGCCCGGCACCCACACGGACCGGGCCGCCTGGCAGGCCGCCCTGCGCCAGGCCCCGGCCCGGGTCCAGTGGGACCCGGAGCGGGACCTTCACCTCAACCCGCTGCCCCACCGCTCCCTCCAGCTGGGCCTGTCCGGCCCGGCCTCCCGGGCGTACGCCGACGAGTGGACCGTCGCGATCCGCGATGTCACCCCGCTGGCCCGGGAGATCCACGCCCTGGTCCGGGCCGGGGAGGACGACGCGGCCCGCGCCCTCCTGCCCGTCGAAACCCCGTACCCCTCGGGCCCGCTGCCTCACCTGGGCGCGTAGTCGATCCGGCCCGGCTCGAACGGCCACCGCTCCGCGAGCCAGCGCGACACCGTCTCGTACACGCTCACATCGAGCTCGGCCCGGTCGGCCCGCACCCACGAGGCGACGTGCACCCGGTCCGGCTCCTCGCGGGCCGGGTAGATGTAGAGGCAGCCGATGACCTCGTCGCCGTCCAGGACGCTGTACGTGAACCCGGTCCGGGCTTCGAAGTCCCGGGCGTGGCGGGCAAGGTCCTCCCGGTTGGCCTCCAGGGACATGCCCTCCACCGGCGGCCACTTCCGCCCGAACCCGGGCGTGGCCCGCACGTGGGCGATGCTGCCGCTCCACGCGGCGTGGTCCCGCTCGTTGTGCTCCTCGCCGAGCGGTTCCAGCCGGAATCCGTCCGCGACGAGACTGCGCGGCACCTCGAAGTCGGCGGGTACGAAAGCCTGTTGATCACTCATGCACCCCGACCCTATCCGCCGGCTCCGGGAGCTCGCCGACCGGCCACCGCCACCGCCACCGCCACCGCCATCGCCACCGGTCGTCGACGTGGAATGCCCCGGCGACCTCGATCTCCTCCACCCGCTGGCCCCGCTCGGGCAGCTTCGCCTGACAGGCACGGCCCGCCCTCCTATCGTTTGGCATCGGGCATCCAGGAGGGCGGGGGGACATGACCGGCTCGGCGGGCGGCGGCCAGGACATACACAACGAGATCAGCGGCGGCCTCTTCCACAACGTCGTGGTGCAGGGCGGCACCGTGACCCTCCAACTCCCGCCCACGCTCCACCCGGCGCTCACCGGCATGCCCGCGCCCTCCCTGACCTTCACCGGCCGGGACGCCGACGCCGGCACCCTGCTCGCCGGGCTCCGGCCACCCCCGGGGGCCACCGGTCGGCAGGTGGTGGCAGGGCTGCCCGGGGTCGGCAAGACCGAACTCGTCCTCCAGGTCGCCGACCGGGCCCTGAAAACACCCGGCCTGCTGCCGGGCGGAGTTCTCTTCATCGACCTCTTCGGCTATGACGATCAGCGTCGCCTCGAGCCGCACCGGGCCCTCGGCTCGCTGCTGCGCGCCCTGGCGGTGCCGGACGAGTACGTCCCGGAGGACCTGGAGGACCGGGCCCGGTTGTACCGCTCCGTCCTCGACGTCTACGCGGCGGATGGCCGGCGGGTACTCCTCGTGCTCGACAACGCCATGAACAGCGCCCAGATACGGCCCCTGCTGCCCGGCGATCCCCGGTCACCGGTATTGATCACCTCCCGGCACACCCTCAGCGACCTCGGCGCCCGCGTGCACGACCTCTCCGTCCTCGACGAGCCGTCCGCGGTCGAACTGCTGGGCCGGAACCTGCACATGACCGTGGGCCCGGAGGACACCCGGGTGGCCGACGAACCGGCGTCGGCCGAAGAGATCTCCGCCCTGTGCGGCCGGCTCCCGCTCGCCCTGCGGATCGTCAGTGCCCTGCTCGCGGACCTTCCGGCCCGACCGCTGCACTCCATGGCCGGCGCGCTGCGCGACGCGCGCGGACGGCTGGCCCGGCTCAGCCGCGACGACCTGGCCGTACGCGCCGCCTTCGAGCTGTCGTTCCGCCAGCTGCGGCCCGACCAAGCCCGGCTGTTCCGGCTGTTGCCGCTGAACCCGGGGCCCGACCTGTCCACCGAGGCGGCGGCACACCTGGCCGGCCTCCCGCCCGAGACGGCGGAGGAACTGCTTCTGCCCCTCGCGCGCGGGCACTTCGTCGAACCGGGCGCATCGTACGGACGCTGGCGCATGCACGACCTCATGCGCCTGTACGCCGCCGAGCTGTGCCGGATGCAGGACGAGCCGGACGAGCAGGAGGCTGCCCTCGACCGGCTGTTCGGCCACTACCTCGACGCCGCGCGGACGGCCAGCACCCACATGAACCCCCTGACGCATCCCGACCCCCGGTTCGCCGACCGGGAACACGCCCTCGCCTGGCTGGACGAGGAGCGGCACAACCTGCTCGCCGCCGCGCTCGCCGCACCGGCAATGGGACGACCACGGGCGCTGGTCGAACTCCACTACCTGCTCCACGACTTCCACTCCTGGCGCCACCACTTCGACGACGCGGCCGAACTGGCCCTGAACGCGCTGCGCGCGGTCCGTTCGCCCGGCCATCCGGAGCTGCACGATTTCGAGGCGGCCGTCCTCAACAATCTGGGTACGGTCCAGCGTGAGCTGCGCCGGTTCGACGACTCGGTCGCCTCGTACCTGGAGTCGCTGCGCCTCTACGAACGGCGCGGGAACGCCCCTTCCGCCGCGATCACCCTGAGCAACCTGGGCCTGACCTACTGGCACATGAACCGGCCGGAAGAGGCCGTCGAGGCACTCTTGAGGGCTCTCGCGCTGTATCCCCCGGACACCGACCGACGCGTCCTCGGCATGGCCTTCACCAACCTGGGCAAGGCCCTGCACTCCCTGCGCAGGCTGGAGGAGGCCGCGGACGCCTTCGGCGAGGACATCGCCGTCTGCCGGGAGACCCACGACCGGATCGGCGAAGGCGTCGCCCTCAACAACCTGGGGATGGTCCTGCGGGACATGGGACGGTACGCCGAGGCCGTGGACGCCCACGAGCAAGCCCTGGCGGCCGCCCGGGAGACCAAGGACCGGCGCAGCGAGGGCCTGGCCCAGTCGAACCTCGGCCTGGCGCTGGCCCTGGCCCGCGACGACCGGGGTCCGGCGGAGGCGATCGACCTGCTCTCCCGGTCCATCGAGCTGCTCGACTCGCTGAGCGACGAGCACATGGCCACCCACGCACGCCACCAGCTCGGGCTGGTGCTGATCCACGCCGGCCGCTCCGAGGAGGCGCTCTCTGTCCTGTCGGCCGTGGTAGGGACGAGCCGCGCGGCCGACGACCCGGACACGGAGGCGATGGCCCTGAGCAATCTCGGCCTCGCCCAGGAGATGTCGGGCCGGTTCGACGACGCCGTACGGGCCCAGACACGGGCCGTCGCCCTCTACCGGCGGCTCGGCAACCGCCACCTCGAGGGTCGGGCCCTGCTGAATCTCGGCCTGGCCTTCAACCGGACTCACGCCTGGGATGCCGCGATCGAAGCGTACGGCGATTCCGCCGCCGCATTCCGGGAGACCGGGGACGAGGAGTTGTTCTCCGAGGCCATGAGGTGCCGTGACGAGACCGAGCGGACGCGCCTGCGAAGGCAGCGCCGCCGACTCCGCAGCCCGGGAACCCGCCGCCGCCCCGAGTGATACGGCAGACTGGAGGTTTGGCCACCCGCACCCGGGGGGCCACCCCTGCCGGAAGGGATGCACGACAGGTGAACGGTCCGCTCATCGTTCAAAGCGACAAGACGCTGCTCCTCGAAGTCGATCACGAACTCGCCGAAGCGGCGCGCCGGGCCATCGCGCCCTTCGCCGAGCTGGAGCGTGCCCCCGAGCACATCCACACCTACCGGATCACCCCGCTCGGCCTGTGGAACGCCCGGGCCGCCGGGCACGATGCCGAGCAGGTCGTGGACGCGCTGGTCGAGTACTCCCGGTACCCCGTCCCGCACGCGCTGCTCGTCGACGTCGCCGAGACCATGGCCCGGTACGGGCGGCTCACGCTCTCCAAGCACCCCGTGCACGGGCTGGTGCTGACCAGCACCGACCGGCCGGTGCTGGAGGAGATCCTGCGGTCCAAGCGGATCATGCCGCTGGTCGGGGCGCGGATCGACGCCGACACCGTGGCCGTACACCCCTCGGAGCGCGGGCAGATCAAGCAGACCCTGCTCAAGCTGGGCTGGCCGGCCGAGGACCTTGCCGGGTACGTGGACGGCGAGGCGCACCCCATCGAGCTGGCCGAGGACGGCTGGAAGCTCCGCCCGTACCAGCGGCAGGCCGTCGACGGGTTCTGGCACGGCGGGTCCGGGGTGGTGGTCCTGCCCTGCGGTGCGGGCAAGACCCTGGTCGGCGCCGGCGCCATGGCCGAGGCGAAGGCGACCACGCTGATCCTGGTGACCAACACGGTCTCGGCCCGGCAGTGGAAGCACGAGCTGGTCCGGCGGACCTCGCTGACGGAGGAGGAGATCGGCGAGTACTCCGGGACGCGCAAGGAGATCCGGCCGGTCACGATCGCGACGTACCAGGTGCTGACGACCAAGCGGAAGGGCGTCTATCCGCACCTGGAGCTGTTCGACTCCCGGGACTGGGGGCTGATCGTCTACGACGAGGTGCACCTGCTGCCCGCGCCGGTCTTCAAGTTCACCGCGGACCTGCAGGCCCGGCGGCGGCTCGGGCTCACCGCCACCCTCGTGCGGGAGGACGGACGCGAGTCCGACGTGTTCTCCCTCATCGGGCCGAAGCGGTTCGACGCGCCCTGGAAGGAGATCGAGGCGCAGGGCTACATCGCGCCGGCGGACTGCGTCGAGGTGCGGGTGAACCTGACGGAGGGCGAGCGGCTGGCGTACGCGACCGCCGAGACGGAGGAGAAGTACCGCTTCTGCGCGACCACCGCGACCAAGCGGAAGGTGACGGAAGCACTGGTCAGGAAGCACCGGGGCGAGCAGACGCTGGTCATCGGCCAGTACATCGACCAGCTCGACGAGCTCGGCGAGCACTTGGACGCGCCCGTGATCAAGGGCGAGACCTCGAACGCGCAGCGCGAGAAGCTCTTCGACGCGTTCCGCCAGGGCGACATCAGCGTGCTGGTCGTGTCCAAGGTCGCGAACTTCTCGATCGACCTCCCGGAGGCCACGGTCGCCATCCAGGTGTCCGGCACCTTCGGCTCCCGCCAGGAGGAGGCCCAGCGCCTGGGCCGGGTGCTCCGCCCGAAGGCGGACGGCCACGAGGCCCGCTTCTACTCGGTGGTGGCCCGCGACACGATCGACCAGGACTTCGCGGCCCACCGCCAGCGCTTCCTGGCGGAACAGGGCTACGCCTACCGGATCATGGACGCCGACGAGCTGCTCAAGGAGAGCTGACCGGCGGATCGCAGCGCGTGCCGGGGAGGCGCGGGGGTCAGCGACGTATGACGCCCGCGTCTTCCGCGTATTCGCCGAGGAGGACCACGCTGAAGGCGGTCGCGGCGAACACCCTGGCGGCGCGCAGCATGCCGCCGACGCGGTGCCGGGGGTGGATGTCGGAGGTGGTGGCGGTGGCGCCGCTCGGGCGGCCGCCCTGGATCGGGGTGAAGGTTGCGGTGCTCATGGATCCATGGTCCCGATCCGGCCCGCTCCGCACATCGCTCCCGGGAGCGAATCCCAGGGCTCTCCTTCTACTACTCCCGACCCATGCGGAGACCCGCCGCCTCTGCCCAAGGTCTGACACTCCCGGGTATGACACCCGCACGGACCCCTAGGGGGCGCCGGAAAAACCGGTCGCGCCGCACCGGCGCCGTGACTACAATTCCCGCTCTTGCCGCCTCCGCCGCCATCACCGGGGAGTGCCACCGTCCGGTCGGAACCGGACGGACCCAGCTGGTTCAGTTTCCGGTCCATGAGCAGGAGGCAGTTCCGTGCCCGCGCACGTCCCCGACACCGCCGACACCGCCGACACCGCCGACACCGCCGACACCATCGACGGAGCCGATACCGCCGCCCCCGCCGCCGATCCGCTCGGCCGGGAACGCGCCCATCTCGCCGCGTCCCGCGCCGCGCTCCGCGCGATGCGCGAGGACGTCGAGTCCCTCGACATCCGCGACGTCACCGCGAACTGGGTCAACGCGATCGTCCTGCAGGCCCAGATCGACGACCGGATCAAGGCCCTCGCCGACCTCGCCCACACCCCGCTGTTCTTCGGCCGCCTCGACTACCTGCACGCGCCCGGCGCCGAGCTCGCCGAAGGCGCCGAGGGCGAGCAGTTCTACATCGGCCGCCGCCACGTCCACGACGCCGACGGCGACCCCATGGTGATCGACTGGCGGGCGCCGGTCTCCCAGCCCTTCTACCGCGCCTCCAAGGCCGACCCGCAGGACGTCGCGCTGCGCCGCCGCTTCGGCTACACCGGCGGCGAACTCACCGCCTACGAGGACGAGCACCTCTCCGACCCCGCAGAGGCGGCCGCCGTCTCCAAGCTCCTCCAGCAGGAGATCGAGCGCCCCCGCGTGGGCCCCATGCGCGACATCGTCGCGACGATCCAGCCCGAGCAGGACGAGATCGTCCGCTCCGGCCTGGCCGGCTCGGTCTGCGTGCAGGGCGGCCCCGGCACCGGGAAGACCGCCGTCGGCCTGCACCGGGTCGCCTACCTGCTGTACGCCCACCGGGACCGGCTGGCCCGCACCGGCACCCTGGTCATCGGGCCGAACCGTTCCTTCCTGCACTACATCGAGCAGGTGCTGCCGGCCCTGGGCGAGCTGGAGGTCAAGCAGGCCACCGTCGACGACCTCGTCGCCCGCGAAGGCCTGGAGGTGCGGGCCGCCGACGCCGCCGAGACCGCCGTGGTCAAGGGCGATGCCCGGATGGCCGAGGTGCTGCGCCGCGCCGTCCGCTCGCACGTCACCCTCCCGACCGAACCCCTGATGGTGGTGCGCGGCTCCCGCCGCTGGCGGATCCCCGCGTACGAGCTCACCGAGATCGTGGAGGAGCTGCAGAACCGCGACATCCGCTACGGCGCCGCCCGGGACGCGCTCCCGCAGCGCATCGCGCACGCCGTGCTGGTCCGGATGGAGCAGGCCGGCGAGGCACCCGACGACCGGGTCCAGGACGCGGTGGCCCGCAACGCGGCCGTGAAGGCGGCGGTCAAGGCGGTCTGGCCGGCGGTGGATCCGGCCAAGCTGGTGCTGCGGCTGCTCGCCGACCCCGGCTTCCTCGCCGAGCACGCCGACGGGATCCTCACCGCCGACGAGCAGAAGCTGCTGCTGTGGCCGAAGCCCTTCCGCAGCGTCAAGGCGGCCAAGTGGTCCCCGGCCGACCTGGTCCTGATCGACGAGGCCGCCGACCTCGTGGAACGCACCCACTCCCTCGGGCATGTGGTCCTCGACGAGGCCCAGGACCTGTCCCCGATGCAGTACCGCGCGGTCGGCCGCCGCTGCACCACCGGCTCGGCGACCGTCCTGGGCGACCTGGCCCAGGGCACCACCCCGTGGGCCACCCGCAGCTGGGCCGAGGCCCTGGCCCACCTGGGCAAGCCGGAGGCCGTACTGGAGGAGCTCACCGCCGGCTTCCGGGTGCCGCGCGAGGTCATCGCGTACGCCTCCCGGCTGCTCCCGGCGATCTCGCCGGGCCTGGCACCGGTCTCCTCGGTCCGTGAGACCCCCGGATCGCTGCTGGTGGAGGCCGTCGCGGAGGGTACGGAGCTCACCCCGTCGGTGCTCGCAGCCTGCCGCGACGCGCTCCGCCACGAGGGCTCCATCGGCCTGATCGCCGCCGATGCCCGCATCCCGGTGCTGGCCGAGGCGCTCCTCGCGGCCGGTCTGCCCTACCTGTCGCCGGGCGAGGAGACCACCGCCGAGTCCCGGCTGACGCTGGTGCCGGCCTCGCTCGCCAAGGGCCTGGAGTACGACTACGTGGTCCTGGACGAGCCGGCCGCCATCGTCGACGGCGAACCCGACGAGCGCACCGGCCTGCGCCGCCTGTACGTCTGCCTGACCCGGGCCGTGTCCGGCCTGACGGCCCTGCACGCGGCCCCGCTGCCGGAGGCCCTGGCCTGACGGCCCGGGCAATCGCCCCACCGCGACACCCGCCCCGGTGTGGGCATTCGTCCCGCAGGGCGGGACGGGTGGGCACACCGGGACCACCGGCGTGCAGCCGCCGAAACGCCCGCACCCCCGCCGGGGCAGGCGCCCCCTGGGCCCGCGCCCCCTCGGCCGCGCCCCGCTCCGTCCCGGCGGCCTCGACGCTCAGGCGCGGGCGCCCTCGGACTCGGTCCGCGCGCCCGGGGTGCCCGAGGAGGCGACCACCCGGGCCGCCGTCCGCGTACGCCGGTCCAGCCGCAGCGCGATGACGGCCAGGCCGATCGCGGTGACCGTCATCGCCGCCCCCGCCCAGGCGGTGGCGGCGAAGCCGTGGCCGGCGTCGATGACGGTGCCGCCCAGCCAGGGCCCGCCGGTGTTGCCCAGGTTGAACGCGGCCGTGGTGGTCGCCCCGGCCAGGGTCGGGGCGGCGCCCGCCACGTTGAACATGCGGGCGTTGAGCGCCGGGGCGGTGAAGAAGGCCGAGACACCGATGAGGAAGGACAGGCCGACCGCCGCCACCGCGGCGGAGGCCAGCAGGGCGAGGGCGACCAGGAAGACGGTCGAGCCGACGATGCCCCAGATCATCACGCCGAAGAGGTGGGCGTCGGCGACACGCCCGCCGATGGTGGTGCCGATCAGCGCGCCGACCCCGAAGAGCCCGAGGATCCACGGCACCCAGCCGGACTCCAGGCCCGCAACGTCCGTGAGCAGCGGGGCGAGGTAGCTGAACGCGCAGAAGACGCCGCCGGCCGCGAGCGCGGTGACGCCGATGGACAGCCAGACCTGGCGGTCGCGGTAGATGCGCAGCTCACGGGCGAGGGTCGGCCGCTCGGCGGGCAGCGGAATGCGCGGTACCCGGGCGAGGATTCCGGCCAGGGCGACGGCGGAGGCGGCTCCGACCGCCCAGAACGCCGACCGCCAGCCGAGGTGCTCGCCGAGGAAGGCGCCGAGCGGCACCCCGAGGACGTTGGCGATCGACAGGCCGCCGATCATCACGGCCATGGCGCGGGCCCGGGCATCGGCGGGGACCATCGCGATGGCGACGGCCGCGCCGACCGCCCAGAAGCCGGCGCAGGCGAGGGCGGAGACCACCCGGGAGGCGAAGAGCAGCTCGTACGAGGGGGCGAGCGCGCCCGCGACCTGGCCGAGCCCGAAGAGGGTGATCAGGGAGATCAGGGTGGTGCGGCGGGGCAGCCGGAGGGTGGCCACGGCCAGCAGCGGGGCGCCGACCACCATGCCGATCGCGAAGGCGGATATCAGCAGGCCGGCCTGCGGGATGGTGACGTCCATGTCCTCGGCGATCGGCGGGAGCAGCCCGGAGAGCATGAACTCGCTGGTGCCGAGTGCGAAGACGGACAGGCCGAGGATGTAGACGGCCACGGGCATACGGGGTCGTTCGGCGGCAGCGGGCATGAATGGGATCAACCCCGCCGAACGCGATCTCATTCCCCGCCGTCTTCCCGCCCGCCTTGCGGCCGTCTCAGACGGTGGCCCCGGGCGGCTCGGTGAGGGTGGCCAGCTCGGCGGCCAGATTGCGGCGGGCAGTGCCTTCCCAGTGGGCGGTTCCGTAGGGCGTACGGAAGAGCCGGGGCAGGTCGAGCAGCTGCCGGAGCACGGCGGCCCGGCCGGACCGGAAGGCATCCTCCGGTACGAAGCGGTACTCCTCGCGGACGGCCGCGACGTACGCCGCGTACGCGTCGACCGCGCCGGCCAGGACGGCGAGGTCGGCGTCGCACAGCACCTCGCCGTTGGTGTCGCCGGGTGCGGGGTCGTGGGTGACGGTGAGCCGGACCAGCCGGGCCACCTCGGCGGTGCGGGCGGCGTCGATGCCGAGCTCGGCCAGGGCGCGCTCGGCGAGGGCCGCACTGCGCTCCTCGTTCTCGGACCGGTCGGGCCGGTAGACGGCGTCGTGGAACCAGGCGGCGAGCCGGACGGCGGCCGGGTCGGCGGCGTGGCCCGCGAGGGTGTCGACGTGCCGGAGGACGGCGTCGAGGTGTGCGGTGGTGTGGTACCTGCGCTGCGGTTCCGCCCAGGCGGCGAGCAGGCGGGCGCCGTAGGGGGCGGGGTCGCGCGCCGCGCCCGCTTCGGCGGCGGTCTCGTTCCAGGCGGCCGCCAGTCTCTGCTCGAGCTGCGCGATGTCGGTGTGCATGCGGTCATTGTGCTGTGGCGGTGTGGGTCGCATGCGGGGCGGATGTGCGGGTGGCGTGATTGTGCTGGTGAACCGCGGCCGGGGACCCGTACCCTGGATATTGGACTAGACCTATTTTCGAATACCGACCATACCGACAGCTTTCCGAAGGATGAGGTCAGATGAGCAACCGTGCAGTCCTGGAGGTGATCGCCCTCAACGTCGAGGACGCGGTCGCCGCCCAGGCCGGTGGGGCGGACCGCCTGGAACTGGTCACCGACATGGCTGCGGACGGGCTCACGCCGCCGCGGGAGACCTTCGCGGCGATCCGTGCGGCCGTGGACATCCCGCTGCGCGTCATGCTCCGGAAGACGGACGGCTTCGCCGCCGGTGACCCGTCCGTCTTGCTCGCGGAGGCGCGGGCGTTGCGCGCGGAGGGCGCGGAGGAATTCGTCCTCGGCTTCCTGACGCCGGACGGCACCGTCGACCTTGCCGCGGTCGAGGCGGTCGTCGCCGAGCTGGCGGGCTGCCGCTGGACCTTCCACCGGGCCATCGACCGGGCCGCCGACCGCGACCAGCTGCGGAAGACCCTGGCGGACCTGCCCGGCCTGGACACCTACCTGACGGCCGGTTCGGCCGAGGGTGTGGACGCCGGCCTGCCGGTGCTGCTGGCGGAGGCCGCACGGCGCGGCGAGCCGGGGTACGGGGCGCAGATCCTGGTCGGCGGCGGGCTGTCGCTCGGCCACCTCCCGGCGCTGCGCGCGGGCGGCATCGACGCGTTCCACATCGGCGGCGCGGCCAGGCCAGAGGGCTGGGGCCGACCGGTGAGCGCGGCCGCCGTCGCGGAGTGGCGCACGGCCCTTTCCTAACCCGCCGTTCCGCCCGCCGGCCCCTTGCCAACACCCGGCCCGGCCCGGCGGCACTCGGGCCGGCTGTGCGCAGCCCTCCCCGCCCCGCCGGGCGGTACCCCCAGCCCCTCCGGCGTTTGAGGAGCGGGGTCTGGGGCGGAGCCCCAGTTCGGGAAGGGGCGGGGAGGGGAACAGCTCCGCGCAGCGGCCTCCACCCCACCCCGGCTTCGCAGCGGGTCCGGGTTCGGGTGCGGCGCCGTTGCCGGGGGCCGGCCCCCGGACCCCCGCGCCTCAAACGCCGGCGAGGCTGGGGTGGCTCAAGCACCGGCGGGGCTGGAAATGCCGCTGCGCGGCAATCCAGCGCAAGGGGACGGCGGGGCCGGAGGGCGCGGTGGGAGGCGGGTCAGGCCGGGCGGCCCTTGGGGCGGCGCAGGCCGGCCCCGGTCAGGCGCCGGACCAGCTCCTTGCTGCCGACCTCGATCGCGCCCGCCGCCACCGCATCCGCGTACCGCTCCGAGGGCACGTCGTAGTGGTCCCGTTCGAACGCCCGCGGCGGACAGCCGATACCCGCCGCGAAGACGTGCAGTTCCTCGTACGACACATCGCTCACCAGGTGCGACCACATGCGGCCGTGGCCGGGCCAGGTGGGCGGGTCGATGTAGACGGTCAAGGGCGGATCACCGGATGCCCAGGACGGGGCCGAGACCGCCGACGGACGCCACCTTCACGCCCGCCTTCCCGCACACCCAGTGCGGGTCCGGCCCCAACTCGGGTTCCACGTCGAGCGCGTGCGGGTCGCCGTGCGAGCACACCGGGCACAGCGGCCAGCGTCCGTACTTCTCCAGCAGGGCGTCCTGCACGTCCTGGGCGACGAGTCCGGCAAGGTAGTCGACCCCCTCGGGCCACTGCTCCACCCACCAGCGGCGGTGCGTGACCGAGTCCTCGACGAGGGAGACGACATCGGCCTCGGCGACCTCGCCCGCGACGAGATCGGCGAGTACAAGAGCGCGGGCGGCGTGCAGCGCCTGTTCCAGAGGGGTCGCGTGGTCCATGGGCCCATTGTGGCCCCGGGTCCCCCATGTGCAGAAGGTCCCTTTCGAACAGAGCCTCATGGCTCCTTGACGCCCCCATCCGCTGAAAATACCTTTCGAAGCGTGAGCGCATCTCAGAAGGAAACTTTCAGCCATTCGGCGGCAGCACCGACGACACCAGCTGCACCGGCCCCCGCGCCCGCCGCGCTGCGGGCCAAGGTGCGCAGCCTCGCGCCCACCATGACCCGGTCCGTGCACGCCGTCGCCCAAGCCGTCGCCTCCGACCCGGCGGCCTGCGCCAAGCTCACCGTCACCGCGCTCGCCGAGCGAACCGGCACCAGCGAGGCCACCGTCGTCCGCACCGCCCGCCTCCTCGGCTACCCCGGCTACAAGGACCTCCGCCTGGCCCTCGCCGCACTCGCCGCCCAGCAGGAGTCCGGCGCCGCCCCCGCCGTCACCGCCGACATAGCCGTCGACGACCCCATCGCCGAGGTGGTCGCCAAGCTCGCCGCCGAGGAGCGCCAGACCCTCGCCGACACCGCCGCCGGCCTCGACCACGCCCAACTGGCCGCCGCCGTCTCCGCCCTGGCCACCGCCCGCCGGATCGACATCTACGGGGTGGGCGCCTCCCACCTCGTCGCCCAGGACCTCGCCCAGAAACTCCTCCGGATCGGCCTGATCGCGCACGCGCACGGCGACCCCCACCTCGCCGTCACCAACGCCGTGCTGCTCCGCCCCGGCGACGCGGCCGTCGCGATCACCCACTCCGGCTCCACCGGGGACGTCGTCGACCCGCTCCGCACCGCCTTCGAGCACGGCGCCACCACCGTCGCGCTCACCGGCCGCCCCGGCAGCCCGGTCACCCACTACGCCGACCTGGTCCTCGCCACCTCCGCACCCCGCGAGACCGAGCTGCGGCCCGCCGCCATGTCCAGCCGAACCAGCCAGCTCCTCGTCGTGGACTGCCTGTTCGTCGGCATCGCGCAGCAGACGTACGAGACGGCCGCCCCCGCCCTCGCCGCCTCGTACGAGGCCCTCGCCCCCCGCCACCGCGCCACCGCGCCGTCCGGCAAACGCACCCCCCGCCAGGAGTCCCCATGACCGCGTACGCGGACCTCCGCGCCCAGCTCGACGCCCTCACCACCGAGGCCTTCCGCCCCGAACTCGCCGAGATCGACCGGCTCCCCACCCTCGACATCGCCCGCACCATGAACGCCGAGGACGCCGCCGTCCCGGCCGCCGTGGCCGCGCAGCTGCCGCAGATCGCCGCCGCCATCGACGCCATCGCCGCCCGGATGGCCCGCGGCGGCCGGCTCGTCTACGCGGGCGCCGGTACGGCCGGCCGGCTCGGCGTGCTCGACGCGAGCGAGTGCCCGCCCACCTTCAACACCGACCCCGCCGAGGTGGTCGGTCTGATCGCGGGCGGCCCCTCCGCCATGGTCACCGCCGTCGAGGGCGCCGAGGACTCCAAGGAGCTGGCAGAGGCCGACCTCGCCGCACTGGGGATCACCGAACTCGACACCGTGGTCGGCGTCTCCGCCTCCGGCCGCACCCCGTACGCGATCGGCGCCGTCGAGTCCGCCCGCGCCCGCGGGGCGCTGACCGTCGGCCTGTCCTGCAATGCCGGTTCGGCGCTGGCCGCGGCCGCCGAGCACGGCATCGAGGTGGTCGTCGGCCCCGAACTCCTCACCGGATCCACCAGGTTGAAGGCCGGCACCGCCCAGAAGCTCGTCCTCAACATGCTCTCGACGATCACGATGATCCGGCTCGGCAAGACCTACGGGAACCTGATGGTCGACGTCCGCGCCTCCAACGAGAAGCTGCGCGCCCGCTCCCGCCGCATCGTCGCGCTCGCGACGGGCGCACCGGACGAGGAGATCGAGGCCGCACTGACCGCCACCGGCGGCGAAGTCAAGGACGCCATCCTCGTCATCCTCGGCGAGGTGGACGCCCCCACCGCCGCCGGACTGCTCTCCTCCTCCCAGGGCCACCTCCGCGCCGCCCTCGCCCGCACCCGCTGACCGCACCCGCCGACCCACCCGTCGACCCACCCGTCGACCGCATCAGCACCCCACCCGCCGACCCCAAGGCACCCACACCATGGCTACAGACAAGAACCGCGCCACCGCCGCCGCGATCCTCCCTCTCGTCGGCGGCCCGGACAACATCTCCTCGATCGCGCACTGCATGACCCGCCTGCGCATCGGCCTGCACGACCGCACCTTGGTCCAGGACGAGGCCCTGAAGGCGCTGCCCGCGGTCCTGGGCGTGGTCGACGACGACACGTACCAGATCGTCCTGGGGCCGGGCGCCGTCGCCCGGGTCACCCCCGAGTTCGAGGCCCTCGTCGCCGAGGCACGCGCGACCGCCCCCGCCCCGCCGAACCCCGCGCCCCCGGCGTCACCGGCAGGAGCGACAGCCCCGCCCCCGTCCCACCCGGTGACCGCGGACGAACTGGCCGCCCAGGGCGCCGCGTTGAAGGCGGCCCGTAAGGAGCGGAACGCCACCCCCTTCAAGCTGTTCCTCCGCCGGATCGCGAACATCTTCGTCCCGCTGATCCCCGCCCTGATCGGCTGCGGCATCATCGCCGGCCTCAACGGGTTCATGACCAACATGGGCTGGCTGCCCACCGTCGTCCCCGCGCTCGCCGCGATGGCCTCCGGCTTCATGTCCCTGATCGCCGTGTTCGTCGGCTACAACACGGCGAAGGAGTTCGGCGGCACCCCGATCCTCGGCGGCGCGGTCGCCGCGATCATCGTCTTCCCCGGCGTCGCGAAGATCACCGCCTTCGGCATGACCCTCGCCCCCGGCCAGGGCGGCGTCCTCGGCGCCCTCGGCGCGGCCTTCCTCGCCGTCCAGGTCGAGAAGTGGTGCCACCGCTGGGTGCCCGAGGCCGTCGACGTCCTGGTGACCCCCACCCTCACCGTGCTCCTCTCCGGCCTGGTCACCCTCTTCGGCCTGATGTTCCTGGCGGGCGAGGTCTCGCAGGCCATCGGCACCTTCGCCGACCGGCTCCTCGCCACCGGCGGCGCCTTCGCCGGCCTGGTCCTCGGCGGGCTGTTCCTGCCCCTGGTGATGCTCGGCCTGCACCAGGCGCTCATCCCCATCCACACCACCCTGATCGAGCAGTCCGGCTACACCGTCCTGCTGCCCATCCTCGCGATGGCGGGCGCCGGCCAGGTGGGCGCGGCCATCGCCGTCTACTACCGCCTCCCCCGCAACGGATCGATCCGCGCCACCATCAAGTCGGCCCTCCCGGCGGGCTTCCTGGGCATCGGCGAACCCCTCATCTACGGCGTCTCCCTCCCCCTGGGCCGCCCGTTCGTCACCGCCTGCGTCGGCGGCGCGGCCGGCGGCGCGTTCGTCGGCCTCTTCAACCAGCTCGGCACCGCCTTCGGCTCCACCGCCATCGGCCCCTCCGGCTGGGCCCTCTTCCCCCTCCTGGACGGCCGCTCGGGCATGGGCGCGACCGTCGCCATCTACGCGGGCGGGCTGCTGGTCGGCTACCTGGTGGGCTTCGCCGCCACCTACTTCTTCGGCTTCACCGGGCCGATGCTCGCGGAGCTGAACGCGGACCCGGATACGGTCGTGGCCACCGGCCCGGAACCGGCCCGTCCGCAGCCGGCCGACACGCCGGCCTTCACACCCTGATCATTTCCGCCGGCTCGCTGACACACTGTCCCGTTGGCCATCTGCCCACAGACAGGAACAAGTTCAGTTGCGAGCCACATCAAGGGCCTTAGTCACCACGGGTATAGCGGCGCTCATGGCCGCCACCGGACCGCAGACCGCAGGCGCGGCCGGCGGTCCGGCCGCAGGAATACGCACGGCGCCGGCCACGGCCGGCGCCCTCAGCGCGGGCGGACCGTCCGCGACCGTCACCCTCATCACCGGCGACCGCGTCGTCACCGGCCCCGACGGAACCGTCGTACGGCTGATCCGCGCCAAGGGCCGGGAGTCCGTACCCATCTCGGTACAACGACGGGCCGGCCACACGCACGTGGTGCCGCAGGACGCCCTGCGGATGATCGCCGACGGCACCCTGGACCGGCGCCTCTTCGACGTCACCCAGCTGGTCAAGGACAAGTACGACGACGCGCACCGCAGCTCGCTGCCCCTGATCATCGGCTACCGGCAGCAGCCGGGCAGCGGTTCACCCGACCCGTCCGGCTCCGGCTCCGGCTCGGCCGCGGGCGACGACATCATCGACGGCCTGGGCGGCATCGCCCGGGAGCGCCGCGCCCTCCCCGCCATCGGCGGCGAAGCCTTCCACGCCGCCAAGTCCGGTACGGCGGACCTGTGGTCGGCGGTCACCACCACCGGCACCGCCGCCCCGGCCACCCCCGGCGCCCGCCCGTTCGCGGCCGCCGCCCCGGCCGTCGCGCACATCTGGCTCGACGGCAAGGTGTACCCGACGCTCGACAAGAGCACCGCCCAGATCGGCGCGCCGACCGCCGTGAAGGCCGGCCACACCGGCAAGGGCGTCAAGATCGCGGTCCTCGACACCGGCGTCGACCAGGCGCACCCGGACCTCAAGGGCGTCGAGATCGCGGAGAAGAACTTCACCTCCTACCCCGACGCCAAGGACCGCTACGGCCACGGCACGCACGTCGCCTCCATAGCCGCCGGCTCCGGCGCCAAGTCCGCGGGCCGGTACAAGGGCGTGGCCCCCGATGCCCGGATCATCGACGCCAAGGTGCTCGGCGACGACGGACCGGGCGAGGAGTCGTGGATCCTCGAGGGCATGCAGTGGGCCGTCGACCAGGGCGCCGACATCGTCAACATGAGCCTCGGAGCCCCGGAGCCCGACTACCGGCCGATGGACGAGGCCGTGGCCCGGCTGTCCGGCAAGGCGCTCTTCGTGGTGAGCGCGGGCAACCACGGCCCGAAGGCCAGGACCCTCACCTCCCCGGCCGGCGCCCCCCAGGCCCTGACCGTCGGCAACGTCGACAAGCAGGACGTGCTCTCGGAGGACTCCAGCCGCGGCCCGTCCGTCGCAGGCAACGTCAAGCCCGACCTCACCGCCCCCGGCACGGACATCACAGCAGCCCGCAGCACCAGCCTGTCGGACGGGCCGGGCAACGGCTACATGTCCTACTCCGGCACCTCGATGGCCGCCCCGCACGCGGCGGGCGTCGCGGCGATGCTCATGCAGCAGCACCCGGCCTGGACCGGACAGCAGGTCAAGCAGGCACTGACCGCCTCCGCCAAGCCCAGCCCGGCGCTCCACGCCTACGAGCAGGGTTCCGGCCGCGTCGACGCCGCCCGCGCCATCACGGCGAACGTGATCTCGGAGCCGGGCTCCCTCGGCTTCGGCACCCAGGCGTGGCCGCACGGCGACGACAAGCCGGTGACCAAGACCCTCACCTACCGGAACCTCGGCACCAAGCCGGTCGCCCTCAGCCTGTCCATCGCCACGGCCACCGGCGCGGGCCGCCCCGCCCCTGCCGGCATGTTCACGCTGAAGGACACCAAGCTGACCGTCCCGGCCGGCGGCACCGCGAAGACCAGCGTCACCGCGAACACCAAGGCCGGAACGGCCGACGGCACCTTCGGCGGCACGGTCCTCGCCTCCGGCGACGGCCAGGCCGTACGCACCGGACTCGTCGTGGTCCGCGAGGTCGAGTCGTACGACCTCACCCTCAAGCACCTGGACACCAAGGGCGAGGCCGCCCCGTACTACACGACGGCCGTGTTCGACCCGGCCACCCACGAGCGCCACGAATCCGTGCTGAGCGCCGACGGCACCCACACCCTGCGCCTGCCCAAGGGCACGTACGCGGTGGAGAGTTCGGTCCACGGCAATGCCGGCGACATCGCCGCCTTCGTCCAGCCCGTCCTGAACCTCACCAAGAACACCACCGTCGCCCTCGACGCCCGCGCGGCCAAGCCGGTCGCCGTCACCACACCCGACCCGGCCGCCCGTCTCACCGGCTACACCATCGGGTACGGGGTCCTGAACTCCGCACTCACCGGCGCCTGGTACGGAACCGCGCAGACGGTCCTGCGCACCGCCCACCTCGGCCCCCCGGCCCCGGACCTGAAGGCCCAGTTCAGCGGCGTGTGGCAGGCCCCCAAGGGCGCCGAGTACCGCCTCGCCTTCAACCGCAAGGGCAGCTGGTTCACCGGCCTGGCCCACCGCATCACCAAGGCCGAGACCGCCGAGGTCAAGGTCTCCGTGGCGGCCTCGGTCACCGGCGCCAAGGGCACGCTCACCGCCACCCCCATCGACCCGAGCGGCAACTCCGTCGGCGCACCGGAGCCGACCCCGCTCAGCCTGCCCCGGACCACCACGCAGTACGTCAACGCGGAGGCCGGCCTGCGCTGGATCTGGAACGTGCAGCAGCTGAACGCCGCGGGCGAACCCCGCATCAGCTACGGCACCACCCCGCAGGCGTACACCGCAGGCAAGGCACGCACCCTGCGGTTCAACACCGGCGTGGTCGGCCCCGACCTGGCCGACCCCGAGCAGGGAGCAAGCCGCTCCGGAGACACCATCTCCGCCTCGGTGAGGCTGTTCAGCGACGGCTGGGGGCACCCCGGCGACTCCGCGATCACCAGCGGCTCCAGCCGCCTGGACCGCAACGGCGTCAAGATCGGCGAGGGTTCGGCGGGCTGGCTCAACGCCGACGTGCCGGCGGCCTCGGCGACGTACCGGCTGAGCATGACCGCCAACCGCTCCGCCAAGGACACCGCCACCAGCACGAAGGTGGCCGTGGCCTGGACCTTCACCTCGGCACGCACCCCCGAGGACCGGTCGACGGAACTCCCGCTGTCCACCGTCCGCCTCTCCCCGGTCCTGTCCCCGTCGAACACCGCCAAGGCGGGCACCACCCTGAAGGTGCCCCTGGTCCTCGCCGGCGCCGCGGCCAAGCCCGGCGCGCTCGCCTCCCTGACGGTCAAGGTCTCGTACGACAACGGCACCACCTGGACCACGCTGCCGGTCACCACGGACGCCCAGGGCGCCCGCTCGGTCAGCCCCGCCCACCCGGCAACGGCGAAGGCCGCGTCCTTCCGGATCGACCTGAAGGACAAGGCCGGCAACACCACCACCGAAACCCTCACGAACGCCTACCTGCTGGCCCCCTGACGGGGCTGCTGTCCCACCCGCTCGTGCAGTACGGCGGCCAGCCTGAGCGCGGTGTCCAGGTTGCAGCGGCCGAGGTCGACCAGGGGCAGGCCGTACGTACCGGCGGCCGAAACCTGGTCGACCCCGAGCGACGGAAACAACACCCCCACCCCGTCCAGCGCGGTCTTCAGCTGCGCCACGGCTTCCTCGGCCGCCTGGACCCGCTCCTTCGGCGTGAGCACCACTACATGCCACCTTTCCACTCTGCGTATCCGGCTTCTGCACACAGAGTGGCGACGGGCTCGCTAGCCTTCAAGAGCGGACACCGCAACAACCGCACCTGTTGGTCAGGGAGTTGCCATGCCAGGAAAGAACCTCGACCCCTCCTCCTCACCACGCGCCCTGCTCGGCTCCGAACTGCGGGTCGCCCGCGAACGCGCCGGCAAGAGCCAGGCCGAACTCGGCGAACCGCTCTTCGTCAGCGGCTCGTTCATCGGCCAGCTCGAAGCGGGCACCCGCCGGATGCACCTCGAACTCGCCCGCCAGATAGACGACATCCTCGACACGGGCGGCTTCTTCGCCCGCAACTGCGGGGCGGCCGCCAAATCCAAGTACCCGGACCACTTCGCGGCGGCGGCCGAGGCGGAAGCCTTGGCAAAGGCCATCCGCGAGTATGCGCCGCTGATCATCCCGGGGCTGCTCCAGACGGAGGCGTATGCGCGGGAGGTGTTCAGGGCGTACCAGCCGACGGCGACGGAGGAGACCATCGACGAACTGGTCACCAACCGGCTCGCTCGCGCAGCTCTTCTCGCAGATCCAACAACGCCGCTGTTGTGGACCGTTCTTGACGAGGCAGTCCTACGACGGGTGGTCGGCAGCGCCGTGGTGATGGCGGAGGCTCTGCGCCACCTCGCTGCCCTGATGCAAACACACCGAATCATCGCCCAGGTGATCCCGTTCCACGCGGGCGCTCACTCAGCCTTGGGTGGCCCCCTCAGGCTGATGTCCTTCGACGACGCACCCCCACTTGCCTACGTCGAAGGCCTGGGAACGGGACTGCTGTTGGACGATCCGGCCACCGTCACCCACCACACGCTGACCTACGATCTCCTCACGGCCAACGCGCTCTCACCGCGCAAGTCGCTGGCCTTGATCGAGTCGGTGGCGGAGGATTACGAGCATGACGAGCACGCCTGAGTACGACCTGTCGGCGGCCACCTGGCACAAGTCCAGCTACAGCGCCGGCGACGGCGGAAACTGCCTGGAGATGGCCACCTGGCGCAAGTCCACCCACAGCGGCGGCGACTGCGTCGAAGTCGCCGACGGCCAACCCCACCTCGTCCCCGTCCGGGACTCCAAGCGCCCCGACGGCCCCCACCTGACCTTCCAGGCGGCAGCCTGGTCCGCCTTCGTCACCACCCTCTGACCGGGTCCACGTCGAACGTCGGTGGCAGTTCGCCGCCGTCCTCGTCCATGTTCACGAAGACGTAGCTGCCGGGCGGCCCCGGGAACACCTCGAACCGCTGCCCGAGCGGCACTTCGCGCAGGATGGCGGACTCCTGCCGGGGCCTGCCCGTGCCCGCGTCCAGGCGCCACAGGTGCGTCCAGGGGTACTTCGAGGTCACGACCGTGACCTCGTTCCCCCGCCCCGGCCCCAGGCCGAGGACGTTCCCGCCGTCCAGTGAGCGGTTCCAGAGGCGGCGGCCGTCCGTGAGGGAGTATGCGGACACCGACTGCTTCTTCTTCCCCCGCTGGACCGGGGTGATCAGCAGATCGCCCCGCACCCACGGTGCTGGGGCCGGCAGCAGGTCCTCCTCCGGGCCGGACACCGGCACGGAACCGCGCTGCCGCCCGGTCTCGTCGAACAGCAGCACCGATTCCGTGTTCCGGATCGCGATCGGGTCAGCGGAGAGCACCCGGACCACCTCCAGCCCGGCCGTCGGGGGCAGCGGGCTCTGCCAAGCCTGCGCGCCGGTGCGCGCGTCGACGGCCGTGAGCCGCATGGCGCGCTCGCACTGCTCCACGTACAGGACCCGCTCCCGCGCGCCGTCCAGGGCTTCGATCGAGCACCTCGGTGCTCTCTTCACCCGCCAGCGCTCCGTGCCCTCGCGCACGTCGAGCCCGACCAGCGCGTCCTCCTGGACGATGACGGCCGTGCCGGCCACGACGGCGGGCGGGACCCGTTCGGCGGTCGGGGCGGACTTGGTCCACAGGGTCCGGCCCTCGGCGAGGTCGACCGCCACGAGCTTCGTTCCGCAGGCCGAGCCCGGTCCTCCGTACGCGAGGGCACCGATGTCCGAGGGGGCGGTGCGGCTCAGCGCGCAGACGAGGGTCCCGTCCGGGGCGGGCAGCCGCCAGCCCTTGCGGCCCTCCCCGTTGTAGGCGATCAGGCCGTCCGTCCGGGCCCGTACGAGCAGACCGGAGCGCTCCGACGGCCAGACGCCGAGCGGCTTCGCCGACGTCGGGCGGACGGGCTCCTGCCAGCCCGAGAGGTCCATCTGCGGGCCCCGCATCCACTCGAAGGCCAGCCAGCCGGGCCAGAGCACGGCCAGGGCGGCGACGAGGGCGAGCGCGCGGGCCGGGCGGGAGGTGCGGATGCCCTTCTCGTCCTTGACCCGGGACCACACGAACCAGGCGGCCACCCAGAGGAGCGGGGTGAAGATGATCAGCCAGCCCATGCCGCGCGGGCAGTCGTCGGAGCCGCACTCGTTGTAGGGCATGTCGACGAACGCGAGCTTCCAGAAGAGCACGAAGTACAGCGCGGTGACGGCGGCGAGCGCCGCGGCCAGGCCGAGCCAGGCAGCCCCGATGAGCCGCTCGGCCGGCGGCAGTTCCTTGTCCATGATCCCCCCCGGCGCAGCCTATCGGCCGGGGCGGCAGGGCTCAGTGGGGGAAGGCCCTGGTGTCCAGCTTCAGCCCGAAGGGCTTGGGGAGCTCCAGAGCATCGCCGAACGCCACACGGTCTGCGTGCTTGTACGCGCCGTTCTGCGGTTCGGTGAACAGCGTGGCAGTGGGGCCGTGCTCGTCGAAGCGGTCGATGAGCAGGTAGGCCGGCACCGGGGCGTGGGCGTACGCCCAGAGCTTCTTCTTCCGGTCGTCCTCGGCGTTGCCCTTCGAGGTGATCTCCACGACGAGCAGCGCCTCGGCCGCGTCGACGGGGTCGTTGACGTCCGCGTCGATGCCTTCGACCGGTTCCCGCGGTGCAACCACCAGGTCCGGCACGTACAGCTTGCCCAGCGGGGCGATGTGGATGCCGAGGGTCTGGTAGATCCCCCATTCCGGGGACAGCACCGGGTACAAGGCATGCTGCACACGCTCGGCAATCCCGTTGTGGTGGCGGTGGGGCGGCGGTACCAAGTGGATCTGTCCTCCGTCGATCTCGGCGCGCCAGCCCTCTGGCACATCCAACTCACGCCAGCTCTGCAGCAGGTACTCCCACGCACGGCCACCGGCACTCCGGCCGGGCTCGACCATGGCAGCGGTCATCGCGGGTCCCCTCTCCTGTGGCCCATGGGGGCGAGCGTAGATCGACGGTTTGGCGGCACGGGCCGCCTTTCATCAGCGTCCCACGATCGAGGGGCGCACGCAGCGACTAGCCGCGGGCCGCCTCGATGAAGGCGCGGATCAGGTCCGGGGACTTCACGCCGCGCGAGCTCTCCACCCCGCTGGACACGTCCACTCCCCACGCCCCGGTCACCTCGACGGCCTCCCGCACCGTGGCCGGGGTCAGCCCGCCGGCCAGCAGCCAGCGGCCTTCGGGTGCGGTGAAGTCCGCCGAGCCCCAGTTCCACGGCTTGCCGGAGCCGGGGTCGGGGGCGTCGATGAGCAGCAGGTCCTCGCCGTACTCCCCGCAGCGCTCGGCGTGCTCGGCGGTGGCCCGCAGCAGGGTCCGACCCTCGGCGCGCAGGGCCGCGAAGTCCTCGGGCCCCTCCTCGCCGTGCAGCTGGATGCCCCGCACCCCGCTCTCCTCGGCGAACCGGCGCACCTCCTCGACCGACTGGCACCGGAACACCCCCACGGTGAGCACCCCGGCCGGCACCCGCCCGGCCAGCCGCCGGGCGGTGGTGGCGTCGACGGTCCGCGGGCTCCCGGGCGCGAACACGAACCCGACGGCGTCGGCCCCGGCGGCCACGGCCACGTCGACGTCCGCCTCGGCCTTCAGGCCACAGATCTTGATGAACACGTCAGTCATACGGCCAGTCAACCAGGTCACCCCGCGTCAACACCCAGGAGTTCCTCATCCGGTGAGGCGCTGCGGACGGAACAGCCGTATGATGTCGTCCACGACATCATACCTTCCGCCGCATGGACGACGATCTGCACGTGATCGAGGTGGAACCCGAAGTGCGCACCTGGCTGGAACCTCTGCCGGACAAGCAGCACCGCAAGGTAGAGGAGTACGCGGAGCTGCTGGCCGTCCACGGAGCCCGGACTCCCATGCCGTTTGCCCGCCCCCTCAGGGGCGGGGTGTACGAGCTGCGGCCCACGCTCGACGGTGTCGCGACGCGGATCACGTACTGGTTTGCGCCGGGCCGCCGGATCGTGCTGCTCACCGTCTTCCGGAAGACGCGTATGCACGAGGCGGACCAGATCGCCCGCGCGGTGGCAGCCCGTATGGTGTGCGAGATGAAGCACGGCCCGGCCCACACGGTGTACAGCCGCGGCGAGGAAGGCGACGCATCATGAACCACGCGCGTTGGAAACTGGCCCGCGAGAAGAAGGCCTCCGGAGATTACGCCGAGTCCCCCGAAGCAGCCGCGGAACGCTCGGAGGTCCGGCTGGCGATGGCCTTCGCCAAGGCCGTCTACGACCGGCGCAAGGCGCTGGGGCTGTCCCAGGCCCAGCTGGCCGAGCGGGCCGGTCTCACCCAGGCGAAGATCTCCCGTATCGAGGGCGCCGACGCCGTGCCGACCCTCCCGCTGCTGCGTCGCCTCGCAACCGCTCTGGACGCGGCTTTGAACATCGCGCTCGACGCGGACCACGAGGAGGTCCGCTTCGTGGCACGGTCGGCCGCCTGAACGCCCGAGGGCGGTATCCCCCGCTGGGGATACCGCCCTCGGCTTACAGCTTCTGGAGCTACCGATCCGCGGGGGATCAGAAGTCCATGTCACCGCCCGGCATGCCGCCCGGAGCGGCGGCAGCCTTCTCCGGCTTGTCGGCGATGACGGCCTCGGTGGTGAGGAACAGCGCCGCGATGGAGGCCGCGTTCTGCAGGGCAGAGCGGGTCACCTTCGCCGGGTCGATGATGCCCGCGGCGATGAGGTCGACGTACTCGTTGGTCGCGGCGTTCAGGCCGTGGCCGACGGGCAGGTTGCGGACCTTCTCCGCCACGACGCCGCCCTCGAGGCCGGCGTTGATCGCGATCTGCTTCAGCGGGGCCTCGAGGGCCAGCTTCACGATGTTCGCGCCCGTGGCCTCGTCGCCCGTGAGGTCGGCCTCGAGCTTCTCGAAGACCGAGGAGGCCTGGAGCAGGGCCACGCCGCCACCGGCGACGATGCCCTCCTCGACGGCCGCCTTCGCGTTGCGAACGGCGTCCTCGATGCGGTGCTTGCGCTCCTTGAGCTCGACCTCGGTCGCGGCACCGGCCTTGATGACCGCAACACCGCCGGCGAGCTTCGCCAGGCGCTCCTGCAGCTTCTCGCGGTCGTAGTCGCTGTCCGAGTTGTCGATCTCGGCGCGGATCTGGTTGACGCGGCCCTGAACCTGGTCGCTGTCACCGGCACCGTCGACGATGGTGGTCTCGTCCTTGGTGATGACGACCTTGCGGGCGCGGCCCAGCAGGTCCAGGCCGGCGTTCTCGAGCTTGAGGCCGACCTCCTCGGAGATGACCGTGCCACCGGTGAGGATGGCGATGTCGCCCAGCATGGCCTTGCGGCGGTCGCCGAAGCCCGGAGCCTTGACCGCGACGGACTTGAAGGTGCCGCGGATCTTGTTGACGACCAGGGTCGACAGGGCCTCGCCCTCGACGTCCTCGGCGATGATCAGCAGCGGCTTGCCGGACTGCATGACCTTCTCCAGCAGCGGAAGGAGGTCCTTCACGTTGCTGACCTTGGAGTTGACGATCAGGATGTACGGGTCGTCGAGCGACGCCTCCATACGCTCCATGTCGGTGGCGAAGTACGCCGAGATGTAGCCCTTGTCGAAGCGCATACCCTCGGTGAGCTCCAGCTCCAGACCGAAGGTCTGGGACTCCTCGACGGTGATGACGCCTTCCTTGCCGACCTTGTCCATGGCCTCGGCGATGAGCTCGCCGATCTGGGTGTCGGCGGCGGAGATGGAGGCCGTGGAAGCGATCTGCTCCTTGGTCTCGACGTCCTTGGCCTGCTCCAGCAGGGCGCCGGAGACGGCCTCGACGGCCTTCTCGATGCCGCGCTTGAGGGCCATCGGGTTGGCGCCGGCGGCCACGTTGCGCAGGCCCTCGCGGACGAGCGCCTGGGCGAGGACGGTCGCGGTGGTCGTACCGTCACCGGCGACGTCGTCGGTCTTCTTGGCGACTTCCTTGACCAGCTCGGCGCCGATCTTCTCGTACGGGTCCTCGAGCTCGATCTCCTTGGCGATGGAAACACCATCGTTGGTGATCGTGGGCGCGCCCCACTTCTTCTCGAGGACGACGTTGCGACCCTTGGGGCCAAGGGTGACCTTGACGGCGTCGGCGAGCTGGTTCATGCCGCGCTCGAGACCGCGCCGGGCCTCCTCGTCGAACGCGATGATCTTGGCCATGTGAAGTGGTCCTCCCGGACGGGGTGGATTGCTCCGGACCGCGCTGGCGCCCGCGACGGACGGCCTGCGTGCCAGGCGGTTCCTTCCCGCCGGACACTGCGGGCCTCACCGACCCGGTCCTCGTCTATGTAGCACTCTCACCTGGAGAGTGCTAACGCCAATGATTAGCACTCGACCCCCACGAGTGCAAGCGGCTTCGGGCAAGGACCGGACATCCTCCGGCTGCGATGCAGGTCAACGCGCGAGGGGCCCGCATCCCTGTCCGGAATGTGGGCCCCTCGCGTGTGCGTGTCGGTGGTCGACGTCCTGGTCAGACCGCGAGCTTGACCATGTCCGCCTGCGGACCCTTCTGGCCCTGCGAGATCTCGAACTCGACCCGCTGACCCTCTTCGAGGGTGCGGTACCCGTCCATCTGGATGGCGCTGTAGTGGACGAACACATCCGCACCACCGTCGACCGCGATGAAGCCGTAGCCCTTCTCCGCGTTGAACCACTTGACGGTGCCCTGAGCCATGCCTAACTCCCCTATTACTGGCCCTTGCGCAGGACCGCACTTCGCGGTCCCGGGTCAGAACTTGCGTCGGAACGCGTCGACCGCGGCTGAATGTATCTGGACCGGAGCTGTCTGCAACAGGTCATTCCGACGAGAATTCTGGACATGCGAATAGCTTGAAATAGAGTGAAAATTTGCCATATCCCAGGGCAAGTTGGACCTGGCGAAACACGCCAAAGCCTCATATCGCACACGCACATTGGCCCGATGTCGACCATGGGGAGGCCCGCTCATATGCGGCGGGCAAGAACGGCGGAGGGGACTTCCCCAACTCTACCGCGCCCAATCAAGCAGAATTGCCCCCTCCGCTTTTGCGGAGGGGGCAATTCAGGGTTTGCGCGTGTCAGCTACCGACGGGTCGGCAGCCGCCCGCCGGCACGGTGCCGGTCCGGTCAGCCGCCCGCGACGGCCGGAATGATGGAGACGCCCGCACCGTCCGGAGTCGCAGCCTCCAGGCCGCCCTCGAAGCGCACGTCGTCGTCGTTGACGTAGACGTTGACGAAGCGGCGGAGCTTGCCCTGGTCGTCCAGGACGCGCGCGGCGATGCCCGGGTGGTTCTTCTCCAGCGACTCGATGACCTCGGCCAGGGTCGCGCCCTCGGCCGGGACCTCGGCAGCACCACCGGTGTAGGTGCGCAGGATGGTGGGGATGCGGACGTTGACGCTCATGGCGCTACTGCCTTTCCGGTAGTACGGGGAGATGGTCAGGCCAGGCCGGCGGCGCGGAACGCGTCCAGGCTGGGGCGGATGGTGGCGGTCTGGCCGCTGTCCGCGGCCACCGCCTCCAGGGTCTTGAGGCCGTCGCCGGTGTTGAGGACGACGGTGGTCAGCGCCGGGTCGAGCTGCCCGTTCTCGATGAGCTTCTTCGTCACGCCGACGGTCACGCCGCCCGCGGTCTCGGCGAAGATGCCCTCGGTCTGGGCGAGCAGCTTGATGGCCTCGACGACCTGGGTGTCGTCGACGTCCTCGACGTAGCCGCCGGTGCGGCGGGCGATGTCGAGCACGTACGGGCCGTCGGCCGGGTTGCCGATGGCGAGGGACTTGGCGATGGTGTTCGGCTTCTGCGGGCGGACCACGTCGTGGCCCGCCTTGAAGGCGGTGGACACCGGGGAGCAGCCCTCGGCCTGGGCGCCGAAGATCTTGTAGGGCTTGTCCTCGACCAGGCCGAGCTTGATCAGCTCCTGCAGGCCCTTGTCGATCTTCGTCAGCTGCGAGCCGGAGGCGATCGGGATCACGATCTGGTCGGGCAGCTGCCAGCCGAGCTGCTCGCAGATCTCGTACGCCAGGGTCTTGGAACCCTCGCCGTAGTACGGGCGCAGGTTGACGTTGACGAAGCCCCAGCCCTCGCCCAGCGGGTCGCCGATGAGCTCGGAGCAGAAGCGGTTGACGTCGTCGTAGTTGCCCTCGATGCCGACCAGGTCGCCACCGTAGACACCGGCCATGACAACCTTGCCCTGCTCCAGGTCGTGCGGGATGAACACGCAGGACCGGAAGCCGGCGCGGGCGGCCGCGGCGCCGACGGCGCCGGCCAGGTTGCCGGTGGAGGAGCAGGAGAGCGTGGTGAAGCCGAAGGCGCGGGCGGCCTCGACGGCGATGGCCACGACGCGGTCCTTGAAGGAGTGCGTCGGGTTGCCGGAGTCGTCCTTGACGTAGAGCTTGCCGGTGATGCCCAGCTCCTTGGCCAGGTTCTCGGCGTCCACGAGCTTGGTGAAGCCCGGGTTCAGGTTGGGCTTGGCGGCGACGTCGGCCGGGACGGGCAGCAGCGGGGCGTAACGCCAGATGTTGTTCGGGCCGGCCTCGATGGCGGCGCGCAGGGCTTCGGGGTCACCGGTGGGGAGCTCGTACGCGACTTCCAGCGGTCCGAAACACTCGTTACAGGCGAAAATGGGACCGAGGTCGAAGCGGGTGCCGCATTCACGACAGGAGAGCGCAACGGCAGGTCCGAGATCGACAGAGGTGGCGACAGTCTGTGCAGCCATGATGGCGAGGCCCTTTCTCCTCATCTTCCCCGTGGCGCACTTCGCCACGAGACGGATTTGGCACCTTCCCTAGCCGGGGACCTCGCTGCTGAGCGCAGACGCGAGAACCGACTGGAGGGTTGCCGGGGCTTCAACGGGCCGTGTCCCTCTGCCCCTCTGGATGAGCGGTATGGCGCCGGGCCGCGCGCTCTATGGCGCACCCGGGCATTTGTGTGCGAGCACCCCCGGCATGCGGGGGTCCTGCGCGTTGTTCAAGACTGTAACCGACGGATCGGGCGGATGAGACAGCTGTCCGAACGGCGAGATGGATCTCATGACGGACGGATTCAGGGAGTGCCGCAGGTGCTGGAAGAGGTGGAGCGCTGGCTGGGCCGGCGGTCCTGGACTGCCGCCGACAGGCCGCTCGACCAGCTGCTTTCCGCGAAGCGGGCGGCTGGGACGACGGTCAGTGTCGTGCTTCCCGCGCTCGACGAGGAGGCGACCGTCGGGGAGATAGTCGAGGTGATCCGGCGGGAACTGATAGACGGCCTTCCGGTTCCTCTTGTTGACGAACTCGTAGTAATCGACTCCGGGTCGGCCGACCGGACCGCGGAGGTCGCGGCCAAGGCCGGCGCCCGGGTGGTGCACCGCGACGAGATCCTCCCCCGCATCCCGGCCGTGCCCGGCAAGGGCGAGGTGCTGTGGCGCTCCCTGCTGGCCACCACCGGGGACATCGTCTGCTTCGTCGACGCCGACCTGCGCGACTTCTCCTCCGCCTTCGTCTCCGGCATCGTCGGCCCGCTGCTGACCGACCCGGACATCCAGTTCGTCAAGGCCATGTACGACCGCCCCCTCGGCACGGAATTCGACGGGCTCGCCTCCGGCAAGACCCCCGGCCAGGGCGGCCGGGTGACGGAATTGGTGGCCCGGCCGCTGCTCAACCTGCACTGGCCCCGGCTGGCCGGCTTCGTGCAGCCGCTGGGCGGCGAGTACGCCGTACGCCGCTCCCTGCTGGAGCGGCTCCCCTTCCCGGTCGGCTACGGCGTGGAGCTGGGCCTGCTGGTCGACGCCCTGCACACGGTCGGCCTGGACGCCCTCGCGCAGGTCGACGTCGGGGTCCGGCTGCACCGCCACCAGGACGGGCAGGCGCTGGGCCGGATGGCCGCCGCGATCTACCGGACCGCCCAGGTCCGGCTCTCCCGCGGCCACCTCGTCCGCCCCGCCCTCACCCAGTTCGAACGCGGCCCGGACGGCTTCGTCCCGCACACCTACCCGGTGGACACCGAGGAGCGGCCGCCGATGCGCGGCATCCGGGAGTACGCCGTCCGCCGCGTGGCCTAAGCACACGCGGAAGCGGAAGAACTCACGTTTGAGTGGGGGCGGGCCGGGCTAGGTTGGCCGCATGGCTTCCCAGGTACTCGTCGCAGCCAACCGTGGCCCCCTCTCGTACGCCCTCGCCGCCGACGGCACCCTCGGTGCCCGGCGCGGCGGGGGCGGTCTCGTCTCCGGCCTCTCCGCGGCCCTCGCCGAACAGCCGGACACGCTGTGGATCTGCGCGGCGCTCGGCGAGGCCGACCGCGAGGCGGTCCGGCGGGGGCTGTCCGAGCCGGGCGTGCGGATGCTGGAGATCGACGGGACGGTCTACGACGACGCGTACAACGGCATCGCGAACTCGGTGCTGTGGTTCCTGCACCACGGGCTGTACGAGGTGCCGCGCGCGCCGGTCTTCGACGCGGAGTTCCGGCGCCAGTGGGACTCGTACCGGACCTACAACCGGACCTTCGCGCAGGCACTGGCGGCCGAGGCCGCCGACGGCGCCGCCGTCCTGATCCAGGACTACCACCTCTCCCTGGCCCCGGGCATGCTCCGGGAGCTCCGCCCCGACCTGCGGATCGCCCACTTCACCCACACCCCGTGGGCGACGCCCGAGTACCTGCGGATGCTGCCGTCCGACGTCCGCGAGGAACTGCTGCGCGGGATGCTCGGCGCCGACCGGCTCGGCTTCCACACCGCCGCCTGGGCGGCGGCGTTCACCGAGTGCGCGCAGGCCGTCGAGTCCGCCCGCCGGCCCGAGGTGGCGGTGTACCCGCTGGGCGTGGACGCGGACGAGCTGCGCGCGCTGGCCCACCGGCCCGAGGTGAACGACCGGCTGGCTTCGCTGCGCGCGGAGGTCGGCGACTGCCGCACGATCGTGCGGGTGGACCGCACCGAGCTGTCGAAGAACATCGTGCGCGGCCTGCTCGCCTACCGGGAGCTGCTGGCCGGCCGCCCCGAGTGGCGCGGCCGGGTGGTCCACCTGGCCTCCGCCTACCCGTCCCGGCAGGACCTCGCGGTCTACCGCACGTACACGGCGGCGGTGGCGGAACTGGCGGAGGAGATCAACGCCGAGTTCGGCACGGCGGACTGGCAGCCGGTGCACGTGTCCGTGAAGGACGACTTCGTGCGCTCGCTGGCCGCGTACCGGCTGGCGGACGTGGCGTTGGTCAACCCGGTGCGGGACGGCATGAACCTGGTCGCGAAGGAGATCCCGGTGGTGTCGGAGGCGGGCTGCGCGCTGGTCCTGTCGACCGGGGCGGGGGCGTACGACGAGCTCCGCAGGGACGCGCTGACGGTGAACCCGTACGACGTGTCGGAGACCGCCGAGGCCCTGCACCAGGCCCTGTCGATGCCGCCGGAGGAGCGCACGGAACGCACGAAGCGCCTGGCCACGGCGGCCACGGCCCTGCCCCCGGCGGCCTGGTTCACTGCCCAGCTGACGGACCTGCGGGGCTCCTAGGGGGTGTCGGAGTCGATGGCCCGGGCCAGGGTGGCGAGGAAGGCGGCGACCTTGCCGGGGCCGGCCAGGGTGAGGTCCGCGCGGGCGGAGAGTTCGGGGACTTCCGCGGAGCCGCTGCAGACCAGGAGGCCGGGCAGGCCGTCGGCGCGGCGCTTCTCCACGGCCGCGAAGGCGGCGAGGTCGCCCAGGTCGTCGCCCGCGTACAGCACTGCTTCCGCTTCCGTTTCGGCGAGGTACTCGGTGAGGGCCACTCCCTTGTCGGTGCCCGGCGGGCGGAGTTCCAGGACGGCGCGGCCGGGTTCGACCACCAGGCCGTGGCGCCGGGCCAGCTCGGTGAGGGGTTCGCTCAGGGCCGCGAAGGCGGCGGAGGGGTCCTCGGTGCGGCGGGTGTGGACGGCGAGGGCCCGGCCCTTTTCCTCGATCCAGGTGCCCTGCCAGGCCCCGATCGAGTCGAGGAAGCCCGGCAGCTCGGCGCGGACCGCGGCGACGCCGGGGTGCTCGGCGGGGGCGTGGACGTTCCCGGTGACGGCGTCCCAGCGTTCGGCCCCGTAGTGGCCGAGGACCACCAGGTGCTCCAGGCCTGCTGCGCCGGCGAAGCCGCCGTAGCGGACGGCGACCCCGGCCGGCCGGCCGGTGATCACCGCGACGGAGCCGACCCGGGGCGCGAGCGCGGACAGCGCCGGGAGGGCGTCCGGGTGGGCGCGGGCCTGGTCCGGGTCGGGCACGATCTCGGCGAGGGTGCCGTCGAAGTCGAGGGCGACCACGGATCGGCGCGGTGCGCGGAGCAGGGCTTCGAGTCCCTCGCGTCCGGCAGCGGTGACGGGCATCGGCATGTCGTGCGGATGGCTCCCCATGCCCCCGACCCTACCGGCGCCCGCGGGGGCCCGCCCAGGCTTCCGAACGAAGGGCACGGAACCCCCTGCCGGCGGGCCCGGCGGTCCCCCTGCCGGCTGGCCCTTACCGGCGGTCCCTTACCGGCGGGCCCGGCGGTCGGCGCGGATGCGGCGGAGGCGGTTGACCGTGCCGGGGGCGTGGGCCAGTGCGCGGGGGTCGTCCATCAGGGCGTTGAGCAGCTGGTAGTAGCGGACCGGGGTCATGCCGAGGTGTTCGCGTATCGCGCGCTCCTTGGCGCCGGGCCCGGGCCAGGTGCGGCTCTCGTACGCGAGCACGGCGGCCTCGCGCTCCGAGAGTTCCTGCCCGTCGTCTGTCATACCGTCCAACATATCGCCGGGCTCCGACACCCCCGGCGCCGCCCGTGGTCAGCCCGCTTCGGCCACGCGGGCCTCGCCGGCCAGGTCCTCCAGGGTCTGGGACGGGGAGGCCGGGGGCGGCAGCAGGGCGCTGCCGATGCGCTGCTTGACGTTCTCGCTGACGCCCGCCCAGGACTTCTTGTTCACCGGGTAGAGCCGTGAGCTCGGCAGGGCCTTCAGGAAGGTGCGCAGCCGCGGGTCGGCTCCGCCGGTGCCCTGCTCCATCGCGCGGTAGCCGCTGGTGGTGACGGGCAGCAGGCCGTACGTGCCGGTGAACCTGGTGACGTTCTCCGGCGCGTACAGGTGGTCGAGGAATTTGCCGGACTCCTTGCGGTGCCCGTTCTTGAAGGCCATCACCCAGTCGGCGACGCCCATGGCGGGGCGGGGTTCGCCGTCGATGGTGGGCAGCGGGACCATGCCGTACTTCACGCCCTTGGATTCGGCCTGCTTCATCAGGGTGGGGTGCCCGTTGAGCATGCCGGCCTCGCCCCGGGAGAACGCGTCGAAGGCGGCCTGCCGGTCCAGCTTCGCCGGTTCGACCGGGCCGGTCAGGCCCTGGCCCGTGAGCTTGTCCCGCAGCCAGGTGAAGGTCTTGACGTTGGCCGGGGAGTCGAGCGCGTACTTCTCCTCGGTGTCGGTGTAGCCGCCGCCGCCGGCGAGCAGCCACATCATGGTTTCGGCCTGGGCCTCCTCGCGGCCGAGGGGCAGCGCGAAGGGGGTCGTCACCCCGGCGGCCTTCAGCTTCTTCGCGGCGGCTTCCAGGTCCGCCCAGGTCTTGGGGGCCCAGGAGGTTCCGTCCTTGCCGGTGATCCCGGCGTCGGCGAAGAGCTTCTCGTTGTAGAAGAGCAGCCGGGTGCTGGCCACGAACGGCATGCCGTACTGGACCCGGTCGATGGTGCCGGCGTCGGCGAGCGGGGTGAGGAAGTCCGCCTCGGTGTGGACGGAGAGCAGTTCGTCGGCGGAGTAGAGCTTGTCGGCGGCGGCGTAGTCGGCGTAGGCGCCGATCTGTGCGATGTCGGGGGCCTTGCCGGCGGCGACCATCTCGGCGACCTTGGCGTCCACCTCCGACCAGGACAGGACGGTCACCTCGACCTTGATCCCGGGGTTGGCCTTCTCGAAGCCGTTCGCGAGGTTCTTCCAGTAGGCGGCGGAGGAGTTCTGCGGATTGTCTCCGTAGTCGGCCGCCACGACGCGGAGGGTCACCTCGTTGTCCTCGCTGAGGCCGAGGGCTCCGCAGCCCGTCAGCGCGCCGGTCAGCGTCATGGTCAGGCACAGTGCGCCGACGGTCGTGGCCAGCTTTCGGTAACGGCCCTGCACAGCTCTCGATCCACCCCTGGTTGTCCGTACGATGCCCATAAGGTCTACACCACTTCGCCAACGCCGCAGGACCCGGGGGGCGGACCTGCGACATCCGCGTCCCCGAATTTGTATGGCCACTCAACAATCCCCCTCAATGGACTAGACCTTTCCCCTTGATGCACGCGAGACTGTCACCCGTGAAACCCGTGAAACACGTCATCGCCCTCGATGTGGGCGGCACCGGGATGAAGGCCGCCCTCGTCGCCGAAGACGGCTCCCTGCTCCACCAGGCGCGGCGCGCGACCGGCCGCGACCGGGGCCCCGAGGCCGTCGTCGAGTCGATCCTCGACTTCGCCGCCGAACTGCACGCCCTGGGCACCGACCGGTTCGGGCGGGCGGCCTCGGCCGCCGGAGTCGCCGTCCCCGGCATCGTCGACGCCGAGAACGGCATCGCCGTGTACGCGGCCAACCTCGGCTGGCGCGACGTACCCCTGCGCGCCCTGCTCAGCACACGGCTGGCCGGCATCCCCGTCGCCCTCGGGCACGACGTCCGCACGGGAGGACTCGCCGAAGGCCGCATCGGCGCCGGCCGCGACGCCGACCGCTTCCTCTTCGTCCCGCTCGGCACCGGCATCGCAGGCGCCATCGGCATCGACGGCCGGATCGAGGCCGGCGCCCACGGCTACGCCGGCGAGATCGGACACATCGTGGTCCGCCCCGGCGGCCCCGAGTGCGGCTGCGGCCAGCGCGGCTGCCTGGAGACCCTGGCTTCCGCCGCCGCCGTCTCCCGCGCCTGGGCCGCCGCCTCCGGAAACCCAGACGCCGACGCCGCGGACTGCGCCGAGGCCGTCGCAGCCGGCGACGCCGCCGCCGGGCAGGTGTGGCAGGCCGCCGTCGGCGCGCTCGCCGACGGCCTGGTCACCGCCCTCACCCTGCTCGACCCGCGCACGCTGATCATCGGTGGCGGGCTCGCCGAGGCCGGGGAAACCTTGTTCACACCACTGCGGACGGCCGTCAAGGAGCGCGTGACGTTCCAGCGGCTGCCCGACATCGTGCCGGCGGCCCTCGGGGACACCGCCGGATGCCTGGGCGCAGGGCTGCTCGCCTGGGACCTACTCGCCACGGAGGTACCTGCCTGATGTCCGGAAGCGCACACAGCACCGTTCTCTCCGGCGCCAGGGTGGTGCTGCCCACCGGGACCGTCGCGAACGGCCGGGTCATCGTCTCCGGCGACCGGATCGCGGGCAGCGCGCCCGAGGCCGCCGAGCTCGTCGACCTGTCCGGACACTGGGTGGTCCCCGGCTTCGTGGACATGCACAACCACGGCGGCGGCGGGGCCTCCTTCACCTCCGGCACCCCGGAGGAGGTGCTCAAGGGCGTACGGACGCACCGCGCGCACGGCACCACCACCCTGATCGCCTCCACCGTCACCGGCGACCTCGACGAACTCGCCCGGCGGGCCGGCCTGCTCGCCGAACTGGTGCAGCAGGGCGACCTCGCGGGCATCCACTTCGAGGGCCCCTTCATCTCCCCCTGCCGCAAGGGCGCCCACAAGGAGGACCTGCTGCGCCACCCGGACCCCGCCGAGGTCCGCAAACTCGTCGACGCCGCCCACGGCACCGCCCGCATGGTCACCCTGGCCACCGAGCTGCCCGGCGGCCTGGACTCCGTACGGCTGCTGGCCGAGCACGGGGTGATCGCCGCGATCGGGCACACCGACTCCACGTACGAGCAGACCCGCGAGGCCATCGACGCGGGCGCCACCGTGGCCACCCACCTGTTCAACGCCATGCCGGCCCTCGGGCACCGCGCCCCCGGCCCCATCGCCGCCCTGCTGGAGGACGAGCGGGTCACCGTCGAGCTGATCAACGACGGCACCCACCTCCACCCGGCCGCCCTGGAACTGGCCTTCCACCACGCGGGCGCCGGCCGGGTCGCACTGATCACCGACGCGATGGACGCGGCGGGCTTCGGCGACGGCACCTACCACCTCGGCCCGCTGGAGGTCGAGGTCAGGGACGGCGTGGCACGCCTCGTCGAGGGCGGCTCCATCGCGGGCTCCACGCTCACCCTGGACACCGCCTTCAAGCGGTCGGTGACCGTCGACCGGCTGCCGGTGGAATCGGTGGTCCGGGCGATCTCGGCGAACCCCGCAAAACTCCTCGGCCTGTACGACCGGGTCGGCTCGCTGGAGCCCGGCAAATACGCCGACCTGGTCGTCCTGGACGAGGACTTCGACCTCAAGGGCGTCATGCGGCGCGGCGAATGGATCGTCAGCCCGCTCGCCTGAGCGGGTAGTCGAAAGGCGGCGGTCGGCCCCGGGGACTGGGCGGACCGCCAACTGTTTGGCATGATCCCGGCACCGACCGACCGGGGGGTGCCATGATCCTGACCGTCACGCTCAACACCGCGCTGGACGTGACGTACCACGTGCCGCGACTGCTCCCGCATGCCTCGCACCGCGTCCGCGACGTCCGTGAACGGCCGGGTGGCAAAGGCGTGAACGTGGCCCGGGTACTGGCCGCGCTGGGGCACGGGGTGACCGTCACGGGCTTCGCCGGTGGACCGCACGGCGAGGTCCTGCGTACCTCCCTCGCCGAGGCGCCGGGCGTCGCCGACGCACTGGTCCCGTGCGCCGGGAACACCCGCCGCACCGTCGCCGTGGTCGACGCGTCCACCGGGGACACCACCCAGTTCAACGAGCCCGGCCCGGCCATCTCCTCGGTCGAGTGGACCCGCTTCCAGGCCCGCTACCAGGAACTCCTCGGCACCGCCCGCGCAGTCGCCCTGTGCGGCAGCCTCCCCCCGGGCCTCCCGGTGGGCGCGTACGCCGTCCTCGTCCGGGCGGCCCGCGCGGCCGGGGTCCCCGTCCTGCTGGACACCGGCGGAGAGGCCCTGCGCCGCGGTGTGGCCGCCCGCCCCGACCTGATCAAGCCGAACGCGGTCGAACTGGCCGAGCTGACCGGGTCCCGCGAGCCCCTGCCCGCCACCCTGGCCGCCCGCCGCCGCGGCGCCCACGCGGTGGTCGCCTCCCTCGGCCCGGCCGGCCTGCTGGCGGCCACCCCGGAGGGCACCTGGCAGGCGGCCCCGCCGCGCGCCCTGTCGGGCAACCCGACGGGCGCGGGCGACTCGGCGGTCGCGGGCCTGCTGTCGGCCTTGGCGGAGGGCCTGGACTGGCCGGAACGCCTGACCCGCGCGGTCGCCCTGTCGGCGGCGACGGTGCAGGCCCCGGCGGCGGGAGAGTTCGACCCCCGCACCTACGAAGAGCTGCGGGGGTCGGTGAAGGTGACGTCAGGTCAGCCCGACTAGCGGCCGGCGGGCCGACGGGCTCAGCCCGAGAGACCGGTCAGCCAGAACTGGTCGATGTTCGCGTTGCACTTGTTGTTGGCTTCGCAGGACAGCTTGATGGTGTTGGTGCCCTCCTTGAGGTCCACCTGACCCCAAGTGGTCTGCCAGCCCTTCTCCCAGTCGCCCTTGGGCTGCTTGGAGAAGTTGTGCAGTCTGACCGGCTTCTCGTTCGGCTTGCCGTTGATCGTCAGGGTGCCGTCGGCGTCCTCACCCGGAATGCCGTACCGGATGTAGAAGCGGTACTTGCCGGCCTTCGGCGCCTCCAGCGTCCAGGTCACCGCCGCACCGACCTGGTTGAAGTTGCCGACGTACTGGCCGCTGGCGGACTTCGCGCCCGGAATCACGCTCTGCAGACCCGCGTTGCCCGTCAGAGCCATACCGGGGCCGCCCGCGTCGCCCTTGGGCAGCACCGGGCCCGAGGACTTCGACGTGCTCGGCTCCGGGCTGGCCGAGTTCTGCGGGGCCGCCGACTGGTTCTGGGTGCCGCCCGCGGGCTGCTTGCCGGCGGTGTCGTCCTTCTCACCCTTGTCACCGAAAGTCATCGCCGCGCCGATGCCGATGGCAACCGCGGCGACCACCGCGATCGCGGCGATCAGCAGGCCGCGCCGGCTTGAGCCGCCACCGCCGCCGTGCGAGGCGATCCGCTGGGTGTGCTGCTGCGGGGGCTGCGGGGGCAGGGCCTGCGGCGGAACGCCGTAGCCGCCGCCCTGGATCGCCTCCGGGGCCGCGTAGTGCGGCTGCGGCTGCGGCGGCACCTGGCCGCGCTGGCCGCCGGGCCTGCGCTCGCCGACCGTATGGACCTGGTTGTACGAGGTCCGCGGCACGCCGGGCTGCACGCCGGGCTGACCACCGACCGTCGGGCCGGGGTAGCCGTATCCACCGCCCGACGGGGGCGGGGTGGCTCCGGCAGCCTGGCCGTCCGCGTAGAGGTAGCCGAACGGATCGTCGTCCTCGGGCTTGTTCGCGGGGGTGGTCATCGCAGGTCACTCCTTTCGACCCACGGGAGCCTACCCCGAACACGTGCACACACGGGCTTCGGATGCCCTCAGCCGGCCCGCCGGTGCGCCTTGGAACGGGACCTTTTCTCGATGTACATCCGCTGGTCGGCCGAGCGCAACACCTCGTCCGCGGACATGCCGCAGCTGGCCCAGCCGATGCCGAAACTGGCCCCCACCCTGACCGCACGGCCGTCCACCCGGATCGGCGGGATGATCGCGTTGCGCAGCCGCACGGCGAGATCGGCGGCATCGGCCGCCCCCAGCCCGTCGGCAAGGACGACGAATTCGTCACCACCCAGCCGAGCGACGGTGTCACCGTCCCTGACGCCCGTCGTCAGCCGCCGGGCCACCTCGATGAGCACCGCGTCACCGGTGTGGTGCCCGAACCGGTCGTTGATCGACTTGAACCCGTCCAGGTCGCAGAAGAGGACGGCCAGGCCCTTGGTGCCGTCGTCGATGTCGGTGGCGGGGGCCACGGTGTGCACGTGGTGGTCGTACGGGCCGCCGGCGACGGCACCCGCGCCCGGCCCGCCACCGTGCCCGTGACCGTTGCCGCCCGGCGCACCGGGGAACTCGAAGGGGTCGGGGAGCCCGTCGGGCCGGAAGCCGTGCTCCCCGGAGACGGCCGCCGCGCCCCGCTCCTCGAAGGCCGCGTCCAGCGCCTCCACGGCCGTGGCCCGCACCGACTGCGGGCGGCGGCACAGCCGCGCGCCGAGCCGGGCCCGCAGCTCGGCGCTGTTGGGCAGGCCGGTCAGCGAGTCGTGGCTGGCCCGGTGGGCGAGCTGCAGCTCGTGCCGCTTGCGTTCCTCGATGTCCTCGACGTGGGTGAGCAGGAACCGCGGGCCGTCGGCTGCGTCGGCGACCACCGAGTTCCGCAGCGACACCCATACATAGGTGCCGTCCCGGCGGCCGAGGCGGAGCTCGGCCCGGCCGCCCTCGGCGGAGGTCCGCAGCAGCGTCCCGATGTCCTCCGGGTGCACCAGGTCGGAGAAGGAGTAGCGGCGCAGCACGGACGCCGGGCGGCCCAGCAGCCGGCAGAGGGCGTCGTTGGTGCGCAGCAGCCGGCCGTGCTGGTCGCCGCCCATCTCGGCGATGGCCATGCCGCTGGGCGCGTACTCGAAGGCCTGCCGGAACGACTCTTCACTGGCTCGGAGCGCCTGCTGCTCGCGCTCCAGCCGGACCAGGGCGCGCTGCATGTTCGCGCGCAGCCGGGCGTTACTGATCGCAATGGCGGCCTGGAAGGCGTACATCTGGAGCGCTTCGCGCCCCCACGCGCCGGGGCGGCGGCCGTTGCGCGGCCTGTCCACCGAAATGACCCCGAGCAGCTCGCCGCCGGAGGCGTACATCGGCGCGTACAGCCGGTCCTCGGGGTGCCATTCGTCCTTGAAGCGGGGCTCGGGGCCGTCGGTGTGCCACTGGGGCACGTCGTCCTCCAGCAGGACCCAGCCCTCGGTGTGCGGGATGAAGCGCAGGCCGTCCCAGGACTCGCCCATGGAGAGGCGGCGCTCCCAGGAGGACCGGGAGCCGACCCGGCCGGTGATCAGGGCTTCGGCGGCGGGGTCGCCGGCGAAGGCGGCGACGACGAGATCACCGTCGGGGCGGACGAGGTTGACACAGGCGAGTTCGTAGCCGAGGCCCACGACGATGCCGTCCACGACGGTCTGCAGAGTGTCCGCCAGGCTCCTGGCCGTGTTGAGTTCGGCCACCACCTGGTGCAGCTGCCGCAGGGTCGCAAGACGGACGTACGGCTCCGACTCGGTCTCCATTGCTCGCTCTCCCCGAGACCTCGACAGCAACTCCAGGTTTGTCATCGGCGTTTCGTTGCGGTGTCCCGTCCACTGAATCACAGTGAGCTGTGCGCCAGGTACACAGGGTCAACAAATCTTGCTCTCTGTGACTTAAGTCACACGATATGGAAATAGGGGTACGGGAGGGGTGGGAGCGCTCCGCTCCATTACCGGAAGCAAACGATACGTCGCGGGTCCTAGGTCGCGGTGCCGGGACCGCCGCGGCACACCGCCGAACGGACCCGGACCGGCCTCGGACCGGCCTCGGACCGGCCTCGGACCGGCCTCGGACAGGACTAGGACCGGACTCGGACCGCGGTCCGATGCGGGGCCCGGGAGGGCGAGACTAGCGTTCGGGTCATGCTGAAGACGAGACCCGGGACCGGACCCGGCACTGCCCCCACCCCTCATGCTGAAGGGGTGAGCAACGAAGACTTCCGGGCCGCGATGTCCCGGCTCGCGGCGGGCGTGGTGCTGGTGACCGCGCACGAACCGCCCCTGACCGAGGGCGGCCCGCGCGGCGAGGACGCCGGCATGACGGCCACCGCCTTCATGTCCGTCTCGCTGGACCCGCCGCTGGTGGTGGTGAGCCTGCGGGAGGGCTCCCGGATGGACGACCTACTGGCCGAACAGCCGCTGTGGGCGGTGTCGGTGCTGGCCGACGGCCAGCGGCAGGTGGCCGGCCGGTTCGCGATGAAGGGCCGCATCAGCGACCGGCTCCTCTTCGCCGACCTGCCGTATTCCAGGGGCGAGATCTCGGGCGCGCCGCTGATCGGGGGCGCACTGGCCACTCTGGAATGCCGGACCGAATCCCGGGTACCGGCCGGCGACCACACCCTGGTCATCGGCCGGGTCCTCGGCGCGACCCTTCCGCCCGCCGAGGGCGGCCCGCTGATGTACTTCCGCGGTGGCTACCGCCGGATGGGGGCGTAGGCGGCTCGCGCTGCCGACCGGACGGGGCGGTGCCTGCGGGAGCTGCCGGCCCTGGGCTACCAGTCGCGGCGCTACCAGTCGCGGCCGGAGCGGCCCCGCTTCGTCTCCGCGCGGGCCTTCTTCTCGCGCAGGCGCCGCTCGTTGATCCCGCGGGGGATCTTCGTCGCGCGGCGCGGCTTGGGCGGCGGGGCGGTCGCCTCCGCCAGCAGCGAGGCCAGCCGTACCAGGGCCATCTCGCGGTTGCGCCACTGCGAGCGGTGCTCGGACGCGCGGACCGTGACCATCCCGTCCACCAGACGGGAGGCCAGCCGCTCCAGCGCCCGCTCCTTCCACACATCGGGCAGCGCACCGGTGTCGCGCAGGTTGAACAGCAGCTCCACCCGGGAGTCGGAAGTGTTGACGTGCTGTCCGCCGGGCCCCGAGGAACGCGAGAAGCGCCACGTGAGCTCGGCCTCGGGCAGCACGACCGAACCGCGGATGACATAGGGACCAGGCATGCCCCCATGGTCCCGCCCGGCCGCACTCCCCGTCACCTCCATTTCGCATCCTTTTCGCACAACCGACCGCCGGGCTGGAACCTCCCGTCCCCTCCCCGCGTTAAGACAGTCAGCGGTAGCTTGACCACACGGTCTTGACGGTCATGGTTCGAGGAAAGGGACATCCGATGGCGGTAAGCCTGTCCAAGGGCGGCAACGTCTCGCTCACGAAGGAGGCGCCCGGCCTCAGCGCGGTCACGGTCGGTCTCGGCTGGGACGTCCGTACGACGACCGGCGTGGACTTCGACCTGGACGCGTCGGCCATCGCGGTGAACGCGACGGGCAAGGTCGTCTCCGACGGCCACTTCGTCTTCTTCAACAACAAGTCCACTCCGGACCAGACCATCGTCCACACCGGTGACAACCGGACCGGCGAAGGCTCGGGCGACGACGAGGCCATCAACGTCAACCTGGCGGGCCTGCCCGCCGATGTCGACAAGATCGTCTTCCCGGTGTCCATCTACGACGCCGACTCGCGCAGCCAGAACTTCGGCCAGGTGCGCAACGCGTACATCCGCGTCGTCAACCAGGCCGGCGGCACCGAGATCGCCCGCTACGACCTCTCCGAGGACGCGGCGACCGAGACCGCGATGGTCTTCGGCGAGCTCTACCGCAACGGCGCGGAGTGGAAGTTCCGCGCGGTCGGCCAGGGTTACGCCTCCGGCCTGACCGGCATCGCGCAGGACTTCGGCGTCAACGTCTGAGTCCGGGCACGCGGCACCGGCCCGAGCGGCCGATGCCCCGATAGCCGAAGCCCCCTCCCGGCCGTCCGGGGAGGGGGCTTCGCCACGTCCGGTACCGGGCGCCCGGCCGCAAGGACCGGGATGCCCGGGTAAAGGGGGCACGGCCTAGTCTTCTGAGTCATGAATTCTGTTCAGATGTGTAGGCTTGCTCCATGGCACGAATGGGGCGACCGAAGGCCGAGTTGACGCTGTCGGACGA
>NZ_JBFBAV010000048.1:0-52020 GCF_040689505.1 Streptomyces sp. NPDC051211 | reverse complement strand
CCAGCCTCTCCGGCGTTTGGCCTTCCCAGCCTCGCCGGCGTTTGAGGCGCGGGGTCTGGGGCGGAGCCCCAGTTCGGGAAGGGGCGGGTAGGGGAAAGGCCCCGCGCAGCGGCCCCCTCCCTCCGCCCGGCTCCGCAGCGGGTCCGCGTCCGGCTGCGGCGCCGCTGCCGGGGGCCAGCCCCCGGACCCCCGCGCCTCACACGCCGGCGGGGCTGGAGTTGCCTGCGGCAAACCAGCGCAGAGGACCGGAGGGTTCGGAGGTGGCCCGGCCCGGCCGGGCTAGGCCGCTGAGGGTTGGAGGCGGGTGAGGAATTCGCGGACCGAGGGTTCCTCCCGGTACGGGTCCAGGCGGGTGCGGAAGTCGTCCAGGTATTCCGCACCGCGGTTGGAACGAAGGGAGGACAGAAGGTCCACCGCCCGCCCGGCCGTCTGACAGGACTGCTCCACCTCACGCCGCTCCACCTGCGAGGAGGCGAGCAGCAGCAGCCCGATCGCTCGTCTCCTCGCCTTCGTCTCCGGCAGCGCCCGCAACGCCTCCTCCGCCCGCCGCCCCGCCGCCTCCGCCTGCCCCAGATCCCGGTGGCAGTGCGCCAGTTCGTCCGCCAGGTACGCCTCGTCGAAGTGCCGGATCCACACCGGGTCGTCCCCGGACTCCGGTTCCGCCCGCTCCAGCGCGCCCAGCGCCCGCGACGCCAGCACCTGGGTGGCCCGTGCGTCGCCCAGCAGGGCGTGCCCCCGCGCCTCCGCCGCGTAGAACATCGCTTCCGCGCGCGGGGTGACCTGCCCCCGGGTCCCCTCCTGCGCGGCTCGCGCCAGCTGCGCGATCTCCCGCGGGTTGCCCAGCTCCGCCGCGAGGTGGCTCATCGAGGCCGCCAGGACGTAGCCGCCGTACGCCCGGTCCCCCGCGGCCTGGGCCAGCCGCAGCGCCTGGATGTAGTAGCGCTGGGCGAGACCGGGCTGGCCGGTGTCCACCGCCATGTAGCCCGCGAGTTCCGTCAGCCGCGCCACCGCCGCGAACAGCGCCCGCCCGACCGGCTCCCGGTAAGAGCCGCCGATCAGCCCGGAGACCACGCTGTTGAGGTAGTGCACGACCACCGGCCGGACGTGCCCGCTGCCGAAGCGGTGGTCGAGGTCGACGAGCGCGTCGGTGGTCGCCCGTACCGCCTCCACGTCCGACATCCCGACCCGCGAGCCGCCCGTACGCGCCACCGCCACGTCCGCGCCCGTGATCAGCCAGTCCCGGCTCGGCTCGACCAGGGCCGATGCGGCCACCGTCGACCCGGCCAGGAAGTCGCGCCGGCCGACGTCGCTGCGCCACAGCTCGCAGACCTGCTCGATGGCTCCGAGCACGGTCGGGGAGAACTGCAGGCCCACCCCGGACGCGAGGTTCTTGCCGTTGGCCATGCCGATCTCGTCGATGGTGACGGTCCGGCCCAGCTTGCGGCCCAGCGCTTCGGCGATGATGCCGGGCGCCCGGCCGCGCGGTTGCTGGCCGCGCAGCCAGCGGGCCACGGATGTCTTGTCGTAACGGAGATCGAGACCGTGTTCGGCACCGCACATGTTGACGCGCCGGGCGAGCCCGGCATTCGAGCACCCGGCTTCCTGGATGAGCGCCTGCAGCCGTTCGTTCGGCTGGCGGGCGACGAGAGGCCTGGCTGCCATGAAAACCCCCTGTGGCCGCGGGTGATCGTTCGATTGATCACTTCCCGGCGGATGTGCGGAGAATTCCGCGGATATTCCGGGGAATCTTCCGCTCTGCGCTTTGTCGCTACCCATCACCGGCTTCCCGGCCCCCCGCGCGCCCCCGCCCGTGCATCGATGCGCCCCGCATGCAGGATCGATGCTCCGCCGCCTGGCCGGTTTAGGGCCGTAACCCCGGGTGACGGCGGGAGTTGTGATGGACGTGGAAGAGACCATGGGAGTCACGGAGACCGACGCCGCCGCCATCCCCAAGCAGCGAGGTGAGCAGCTGCTGGACCATGCCGTGCGGTACGCGGAAGAGCGGCACTGGGATGTGTTCCCCGGCACCTGGCTGGAGCCCGGGGACGGCAGGGAGCTGTGCTCCTGCGGGGCGGAGGACTGCGTGGCGCCGGGCGCGCACCCGGCGGTGAAGGACTGGGCGGCGCAGGCGACGGGCAGCGCGGTGCAGGCCCGCCGGATGTGGTCGAAGCACTCGAAGGCGTCGATCCTGCTGCCGACCGGCCGGACCTTCGACGCGGTGGACGTGGCGGAGACGGCCGGATTCCTGGCGCTGGCCCGGCTGGAGCGGATGCAGCTCACCCTGGGCCCGGTGACGCTGACCCCGGACCGGCGGATGCTGTTCTTCGTACTGCCGGGCGCCGGGGCGAAGGTGCCGGACCTGGTGCGCAAGCTGGGATGGTCGCCGACCGCGATCGATCTCGTCGTACGCGGCGAGGGCGATTTCGTGGCGGCCCCGCCGACCCGGTACGGGGGGCGGGGCGCGGTGCAGTGGGCGCGCCGTCCCACGCCGGCGAACAGGTGGCTGCCGGACATCGAGGAGCTGATCAACCCGCTGGCGTACGCGACCGGTCGGGAGGCCTCGGCGGCCCGCACCGCCCGCCGGACTTCCTGATCGGCCTGCCTGTTGCGGCGTGCGGCTCATGACATTCGTCATCAGTCGGACGCTCGTTCCGCTCGTATGGTGAGACGAGACCTACGGGGACGGAACGAGAGGCAGGGCGGCGCATGCCGGACCAGGCGAGCGCGGGGGCAGCAGCGGACGGTGCCCCCGCCGTACGGATAACGGGCCTGTGGAAGCAGTTCGGTGAGCAGATCGCGGTCTCCGGGGTCGACTTGGAGCTGCCCGCCGGCCGCTTCATCGGCCTGGTCGGGCCGAACGGCGCCGGCAAGACCACCACCCTGTCGATGGTCACCGGCCTGCTCCGGCCCGACCAGGGCCGGATCGAGGTCGCCGGACACGACGTCTGGGCGGACCCGGCGGCGGTCAAGGCCCGGATCGGGATCCTGCCTGAGGGGCTGCGGCTGTTCGAGCGGCTCTCGGGCCGGGAACTGCTGGGCTACATCGGCCGGTTGCGGGGGCTGCCGGGCCAGGAGACGGACAAGCGGGCCACCCAGCTGCTGGAGGTGCTCGACCTCGCCGGTTCGCAGCACAAGCTGGTGGTGGACTACTCGACCGGCATGCGGAAGAAGATCGGGCTGGCGGCGGCCCTGCTGCACAATCCGGAAGTGCTGTTCCTGGACGAGCCGTTCGAGGGTGTGGGCCCGGTGTCGGCGCAGACCATCCGCGGGGTGCTGGAACGCTACACCGCCTCCGGTGCCACGGTCGTCTTCTCCTCCCACGTCATGGAGCTGGTCGAGTCGCTGTGCGACTGGGTCGCGGTCATGGCGGCCGGCCGGATCCGCGCCGCTGGCCCGCTGGCGGACGTACGGGGTGATGCGCCCTCGTTGCAGAGCGCGTTCCTGGAGCTGGTGGGTGCGCAGCGGCTGACGGCCGGCGACTCGCTGGACTGGCTGGGCGGCGGGGCGGCAGCCCGATGAGCGCCTCCCCGAGCACCGTGGGTGCGGTGGGTGCCGCCGCGCTCACCCCGGTCTTCGTCCGGCTCAAGCTCTCCCTGCTCCGCAACGGACTGAAGGGTTCCACGAAGCGCAGGGCCGCCTTCGTCAGTTCGCTGGTCTTCGTGCTGCTGGCCGCCGCGTTGACCGTGCTGCTGCTGGCCCTGCTGCGCGGCAACGCGCACGCCGGCACGGTCGTCGTCCTGCTCTCCGGGATCCTGGCGCTCGGCTGGGCGTTCCTGCCGCTGCTGTTCGCCGCCGGCGACGACACCCTGGACCCGACCCGGCTGGTGATGCTGCCGCTGCGGCCCCGGCCGCTGGTGCGGGCCCTGCTGGTCTCCTCCCTGGTGGGGATCGGCCCGCTGTTCACCCTGTGCGTGGCGGTGGGCTCGGTGGTGGCGGTGGCGCGCGGCGCCGCCGGGTTCGCGGCCGGCCTGGTGGCGGCTCCGCTGCTGCTGCTCGGCTGTGTGGCCCTCGCCCGCGCCGTGGCCACCGCCAACATCGGGCTGCTGAGCAGCCGCAAGGGCCGCGACTTGGCCGTGATCAGCGGCCTGCTGATCGCGATCGGCGCCCAGTTCGTCAGCTTCGCCGCCCAGCGGCTCGCCGAGCCCGGCGGGCTCGCCGCCCTGCGCCCGGCCGCGGATGTGGTGCGCTGGCTGCCGCCGGCGACCGCGCTCGGCATGGTGGAGTCGGCCGGTGAGGGCGCGTACGGGAGGGCCGCGGCCCAGCTGGCCGTGACCGTGGCGGCGGTCCTCGGGCTGCTGCACGTCTGGGAGCGCAGCCTGACCCGGCTGATGGTCACCCCGGACGGCTCCACCGTCGCGGCCGCGAGCCCCGCCCGGGACCGCGCTTCGGACGGCGGGCTGTGGGCCCTGCTGCCCGCCGGCCGGCCGGGCGCGGTCGTCCAGCGGACGCTCCGCTATGCCTTCCGCGACCCGAAGACGAAGGCGGGCTGGATCAGCGGCCTGGCCGTCGGGGCGATCGTGCCGGTCTTCAACGCCCTCCAGGGCACCGGCTCGGTGTACCTGGCCTGCTTCGCCGCGGGCATGCTCGGCGCGCTCATGTACAACCAGTTCGGCCAGGACACCTCGGCGTTCTGGATGGTCGCCCAGACCCTGTCCACCACCCGGGAGGCCTACGCCGAGCTGCGGGCCCGCGCCGCCGCGCTGCTCCTGGTGACCTTGCCGTACACGGTGCTGGTCACCGTGGTCACCGCCTGGCTGGTCGGGAACTGGGCCGCGCTGCCGGACGCCCTGGGGCTGAGCTTGGCTCTGCTGGGGGCGATGCTGGGCACGGGCGCGCTGTCCTCGGCGTACTACCCGTACTCGATCCCGCAGGAGGGCGCGTTCAAGAGCGTGGTCCCGGGGCAGGCGGGGCTGGCCGTCTCCAGCATCTTCGGCGGCATGTTCGCCTCGGCGCTGCTGTGTGCCCCGGTGGCCGCCCTGGTCATCGGGCTCCGCGTCACCGACCACCACTCCCTGTTGTGGACGGTCCTGCCGGCGGGCCTCGGCTGGGGTGCCCTGCTGACCTGGGCGGGGCTGCGGCTGGCCGCGCCGAAGGTGGCGCGCAGCATCCCGGAGATCCTGGAGGCGGTCAGCAAGGGCTGAGGCGGCCGCAGGGGTCGACCGGCGGGGCCGCGACCGGCGGGCGGCCGGCGGTCGGGCTTCAGCTCGGGCGGCGCGGGGACCAGTCGGGGTCCGGCTGGTAGGCGCCGGTCGGGCGGACGCAGTCGGAGTAGCCGGTGACCACGAAGGCGCCGCGCGAGCTGCTCCAGTCGACGTCGGAGAGGTCGCCGGTTCGCGGGTTCTCGAAGCGGAAGCCCACACTGGCGAAGTCGCCGTTGCGGCGGTCCTCCTCACGCACCTGCAGCCAGCCGTCCGCTTCCAGGATGCGGCGGTAGCGGGCCAGGGCGGGCCGGGCGTCGGCCTCGGTGACACCGACCGCCATCCAGCGGGTTTCGTGGCCGTTGACGTCGGTGCGGACGCCGTCGATGTGCTTCAGGCCCGCCAGGCCCCGGTACGGGCAGCTGCTGCCGGTGCCCGCCCCGGACGCTTCCAGCACGATCGATTCCGGCAATGCGGCCGCATCGTAGGCGCGTTGGGCTTCGCTCTTGAGCCGGGCCACCTCGGCGTACGGGTCTGCGTCCGGGTAGGGCTCGCCGGACAGGACGCGGTCCCACCAGGCGCTCACGGACGGCGCGGCGAGGAACACGGCGCCGACGACGAGCGCCGCGCAGCCGGCTGCCAGGATCCGGCCCCGGCCCGGCCGGCGCGGCGGGCGGGGTGCGGAGGCGGGAGCGGCGGGAGCTGCAGAGACGGGCCGTGGGGTGGTCATGGGTCGAGGCTAGGCACGCCGGTGCGGCGGCCGCATGAGTCGGCGTACTCAATCCGGGGCCGCGTCCCGGCCGCTGAGGAGGGGTCAGGAGGGCCTGGAGGCCAGGACTCCGTCGAGGAAGGGTTCCAGGGCGGCCCGCCAGGCGGCCGGCTGGTCGTAGTGGACGTAGTGGCCGGCGTCGGGGATCTCGGCGTACTGGCCGGCCGGGAGGACGCGGACCATCTCCTGGGCCTCCGCGCGGCCGAGTTCCCCGTCGAGGCCGCGGACCACCAGGGTGGGGCAGCGGACCTGGGCGAGCTCTTCCCAGTGCGCGTCGTGCACCCAGGTCTCGCGGGCCGTGAGCATCTGGCGGCGGGAGAACTGCGGACGCCAGCCGTCCTCGGTCTGCCGCATGACCTCGGCGAAGAAGGCACCGCGGCCGGGGTCGGGGCGCTCCACCCGGGGGTCGTCCTCGCCGAACCAGCGGCGGGCGGCGTCCTGTGTGGGGAAGGGCAGCGGCCAGCGGCCGAACCACTCCTCCCAGTCGCGCTGCGAGGCGGCGCCGAGGGCCGAGGCGCGCATGTCGCAGATGACCAGGGCCTGGACCAGGTCGGGGCGGCGGGCGGCGAGCTGCCAGGCGGTGAGGGCTCCCATGGAGTGGCCGACGAGGGTGACGGGGGCGAGGCCGAGCTGCTCTATGGCGGCCTCGGCGTCGGCGACGAAGGCCTCCCGCGTGTACGGGCCGTGGGCGGGGGCCTCACTGTCGCCGTGGCCGCGCTGGTCCAGGGCGATGACCCGGCGGCGCTCGGCGAGCCAGCCGGCGGTGCCGGCCCAGTGGAAGGCGCGGCCCATCAGCCCGTGGAGTAACAGTGCCGCCGGCCTGGGCTCGGCGGCGGAAGCGGAATCTGTTTCCCGGAACTCCCAGGCGGCCAGGCGGACGCCGTCGGCCCCTGTCACATCGAAGCGCTGTACCACCGCAGATGCACCCCCTTCGCTTGCCGCCAGACTATCGAACCCCTATTCGAAAATGGCCTTCCCGCCCGCAATACCGCTCTTTCGAGTGACCTTGCTCAAGGATTGGCCGCCGCTGCCGAGGGGAGATTTTCAACGGGAGGCGGGCCGATCGGGGAAGACGGTCCGAGGGGATGACCCTGGGAGCTCGGGGCTCCGGGTCAGCAAAGGGGAGGACCGGTCCCGGCGCCGCAAGGCGCCGGGACCACCCCTACCCAGGGAGACCGGGAAGCGTCAGGCTCAGCGCTTCGCGACGAACACGTGCGAGGCGACTTCCGCCTCCAGCTCGGCGGCTTCGCCGCCGCTGCCGACCAGCACCCCGCCGGGAGACTCGGTCACGCTCACCACCGCGCCCGGCTGCACACCGGCCCGCCGCAGCGTGTACATCAGCTGCGCGTCCGTCTGGATGGGCTCGCCGATCCGGCGCACCACCACGGTCTTGCCGTCGCTGCCCGGGTCCAGCTCGGCCAGGCTCACCATGCCCTCGTCGAGGAACGGGTCCGCCTCGGCCTTCTCGCCGAGCTCCTCCAGGCCGGGGATCGGGTTCCCGTACGGCGACTCGGTCGGGTGGCGCAGCAGCTCCAGCACGCGCCGCTCCACCGCCTCGCTCATCACGTGCTCCCAGCGGCAGGCCTCGGCGTGCACCTGCTCCCACTCCAGGCCGATCACGTCGACGAGCAGGCACTCGGCGAGCCGGTGCTTGCGCATCACGCGGGTCGCCAGCCGGCGGCCCTCGTCGGTCAGCTCCAGGTGCCGGTCGCTGGCGACGGCCACCAGGCCGTCGCGCTCCATCCGCGCCACCGTCTGGCTGACCGTCGGACCGCTCTGGTCGAGCCGTTCGGCGATACGGGCGCGCATGGGGACAACACCTTCCTCTTCCAGCTCAAGGATGGTGCGGAGATACATCTCCGTGGTATCGATCAGTCCGGACATTCGTGCCCCTCGGATATTTTGCGCTGGCCCTGCCCCCAATTCTGCCGCAGAGCACCGACAACCGTCCCGCGTGGTGGGGCCGCGGGCCCCGGGTTCCGGTATTGACGCCCGTATTGACACGCCCTTGGTCCAGACCGCACGGTGAGCGGCGGACACGCACCCGCACCCACTGGAAGGGCCCTCGGCGCATGAGCGAGAGCAAGCTGGCCGGTCAGTTCTTCGACGCCGCCATCGGGCTGCTTCAGCGTGTCCGTGACGAAGAGTCCTCGAGCATCTCGGAAGCGGGCACGGTGATCGCGGACGCCGTCGCGGCGGGCAACCGGCTCTTCGCCTTCGGCGCCGGCCACTCATCGCTGCCCGCCCAGGACGTGGTCTACCGGGCCGGCGGACTGGCCCTGATGAACTTCCTCGCGGTACCGGGCACCGCCGGCATCGACGTCATGCCCGCGACCCTGGGCAGCGCCCTGGAGCGGGTGGACGGGCTGGCCGGGGCGGTCCTGGACAGCAGCCCGGCCCGCGAGGGCGACGTCCTCGTGATCATCTCGCTGTCCGGCCGCAACGCGCTGCCGGTGGAGATGGCGATGAACGCGCGCGCCCTCGGCCTCAAGGTGATCGGCGTGACCTCGGTGGCGTACGCGACGGAGACCAGGTCGCGGCACGTCTCCGGCACCTTCCTGAAGGACCACTGCGACATCGTGCTGGACAGCAAGATCGCGGTCGGCGACGCCGAGCTCACCGCGGACGGCATCGACGCACCCTTCGCACCCGCGTCCACGGTGGTGACCAGCGCGATCATGCAGGCGGTCATGGCCGCGGCGGCGGGCGAGCTGGCCGCGCGCGGCCTGGAGCCCCCGCTGCTGCGCTCGGGCAACGTGGACGGCGGGCACGAGTGGAACGGCCGGGTGATGGCGGAGTACGGGGACCGGATCTTCTTCCGGCACTAACCTTCCGGCACTGGCTTTCCGGCGCCGGCTTCCGGTGCCGGCCTCCGGTGCCGGCGGGCACCCTTGAGGCGCGTCCCGGGCGGGCGTGCCGGACTCACCGCGGCCCCGGACTAACCGCGGCCCCGTGTCAGGTCGGCCATGTCGAGGTCGGCCGCCAGCCGTACCGCGATCTCCTCCGCGTACTCCGCGTCCACCCGCTCGAACGCCGGACGGGACGGTCCGCGCAGGAAGGTGAGGACGCCCAGGGTCCGGCCGCGGCTGCGCAGCACCGTGCACAGCCCGTGCGCCACACCCTCCGGCCACTGGCGGGCCGCCGCCCAGCCCTCCGCCGCCCCGCCCCGCGGCGCGCTGGTCCGGACCGGCCCGATCCGGTCCAGCGCCTGCAGGGCCGGATGGCCGGGCTCGTACCGGACCGGGATCGCCCCGGGAGCCGCCGGCAGCGGTACCGGGCCGGGCGTGCCCGACGGCGCCCCGGCCGACCGTACGAGCCGCTCCCCCACCGCCACGTCCAGCAGCGCATGGTCGGCGAACCCGGCCAGCGCGAACTCCAGCCGCACCGCGGCGGCCTCCGACGGGTCCTCGCACTCGCCGGCCGCCCGTCCCGCCCGGTACAGCTGGTTCCACCGGAACCGCAGCCGTGCCGCGTCCAGCCCCAGCTGCCGGGCCTCGGTGACGTCCTGGAACAGCCAGCCGACCCCGAGCGGCACCGGCTCCTCCGCCAGCGGCGAGGCCAGCCGCAGGAACCCGCACCGCCAGCACCGCCGCCGCAACCCCTCCGCGGTGCGCACCGTCACCCACAGCTCCACCGGCGCGGGCGGCGCCCCCTCCGCCAGCACGTGCTGCAGCGTGCCCTCCAGCTCCTCCACGCCCTGGGTCAGCAGCTCGCCGAGCGGCCGCCCGAGCAGGGCGGTCCGCCCCGACCCGAAGGCCCGCGCGGCATGCGCGTTCACCACGGCCGGCCGCAGGTCCACATCGACCAGCACCACGCCCCAGGACGCGTCGTCCATCAGCGCCTCGCTCAGCGCGATGGACCGCTCCAGGTCGATCTGCGCGTGCACCTCGCTGAACGCGCAGTACACCCCGGCCGGCTTCCCGTCCGCGCCCGGCACCCCGGCCGACTGGGTCCGTACGAGCACCCGGCCGCCCTTCTTGGTCAGCAGGGCGAACTCGTGCACCTGCCGGCCCGGCACGTCCTGCGCCGCCATGAGCCTGTCCTGCACGTCCTGCGCGTCGGCGGCCCGCACCGCCCACCCCGCGAACCCCCGCCGCCCGACCGCCTCCGCGGCGGACCACCCCAGGATCCGCTCGGCCTCACGGTTCCAATGGGTGATCACCCCATCGGCATCGAACGCACACAGCGCGGCATCCATGCCGTCGAGCAGCGCGGCGAGCAGATCGTCGGTGGTCTCACTACGTCCGGAAGCACTCACCTGGGACCCCCTGCAGGTGTTCGCGTGTGCGGCACGTCAGATCATTCAACTGGAACGTGACGCAGCACACACTGCATTCCCGTGAATCGGCCCGCGACGGACACCCCGAAAATTGCTTGAGGGGGGCCGGGAGGCGTGCCTACAGTGGCAGCACACTGAAAGGAGGTGATCCCGGAAATGTATGAACTCCGGACGCGTGAGGTGACTGCGGGCTAACGCCCGTCGTCGCAACGCACCCAGTGCGGTGCCGACGCTCGGCGTCGGTCCAAACCAAAGCAGTCACCCGACCCGCAGGCTCGCCGGCACGTCCGGCCGGCTTCTCTCACTGCAGGAGAGAAACCCGAGCCTGCGGGTCGTCTGCGTTCAAGGGCATCGCCCTTCAGGGGCAGAGCCGCTCCAGGCGCCACTTCCCGCCCTCCCGGACGTAGCGCAGGCGGTCGTGCAGGCGGTTTTCGTGGCCCTGCCAGAACTCGACCGTCTCGGGGACGACCCGGATTCCGCCCCACTCCGGCGGGACCGGGACCTGCTCGCCCTCCGGGTAGCGGTCGGCGAGCTCGGCGTAGCGGCGGTCCAGCTCCGCGCGGGAGGCGATGACCTGTGACTGGTCGCTGGCCCAGGCACCCAGCTGGGAGCCGTGCGGGCGGGAACGGAAGTAAGCGGCGGTTTCGTCCCGGCCGGTCCGCACCGCCGTGCCGGTCACCACCACCTGGCGGGCGATCGGATGCCAGGGGAAGAGCAGCGCCGCGGACGGGTTCTCCGCGATCTCCCGTGCCTTGCGGGAGCCGTAATTGGTGAAGAACACGAAACCGCGGTCGTCGAACTGCTTGAGGAGCACCGTCCGCGAGCTGGGCCGGCCGTCACGGGTGGAGGTCGAGACGACCATGGCGTTCGGCTCGAAGATGTGCGAGAGGGACGCCTGCTGGAACCAGACGGCGAACTGCGCCATGGGGTCCTCCGCGAAGCTGTCCTCCAGGACGATCTCCGAGCGGTACTGCTTGCGCATGATGGCGGGATCAAGGTCGTGGGCGGTCACTCGGCCATCCTGCCCCAGCACCGCACCCCGAGTGCTCCGGCGAGTGTGCCGTATGTCACGCTTCCGCACATCAAGTGGAACGGACAAAATCTTGGGGCCGGTCCGAGGACCCCGTACGGGTGACCTTCGGCCGATCCGGGCATCAACGGGGATGACCGCGCCCGACCGCGATTCACGCCGGGAGCCGCGCGTGTTCGCACTACCTGAGGAGCCGCCTGATGTCCGACTTCGTACCCGGACTCGAAGGGGTCATCGCGTTCGAAACGGAGATCGCCGAACCCGACAAGGAAGGCGGGTCCCTCCGCTACCGCGGGGTGGACATCGAAGACCTGGTCGGCCACGTGTCCTTCGGGAACGTGTGGGGCCTGCTGGTCGACGGCGCCTTCAACCCCGGGCTGCCGGCCGCCGAGCCCTTCCCGATCCCCGTGCACTCCGGTGACATCCGGGTCGACGTGCAGTCCGCGCTCGCCATGCTCGCCCCGGTCTGGGGCCTGAAACCGCTGCTGGACATCGACGAGCAGACCGCGCGCGACGACCTGGCGCGGGCGGCCGTGATGGCCCTGTCGTACGTCGCCCAGTCCGCGCGCGGACAGGGTCTGCCGATGGTGCCGCAGCGGGAGATCGACAAGGCCGATTCCGTGGTCGAGCGGTTCATGATCCGCTGGCGGGGCGAGCCGGACCCGCGCCACGTGAAGGCGGTGGACGCGTACTGGACCTCGGCCGCCGAGCACGGCATGAACGCCTCCACCTTCACGGCGCGCGTGATCGCCTCGACCGGCGCCGACGTCGCGGCCGCCCTCTCCGGGGCCGTCGGGGCCATGTCCGGCCCGCTGCACGGCGGTGCCCCGTCCCGGGTCCTCGGCATGATCGAGGAGATCGAGCGCACCGGCGACGCCGTCGCGTACGTGAAGAAGGCCCTGGACAAGGGCGAGCGGCTGATGGGCTTCGGGCACCGCGTCTACCGGGCCGAGGACCCGCGGGCCCGCGTGCTGCGCCGCACCGCGAAGGAGCTGGACGCACCCCGCTACGAGGTGGCGGCGGCGCTGGAGAAGGCCGCTCTGGAGGAGTTGCACGCGCGCCGCCCCGACCGGGTGCTGGCCACCAACGTCGAGTTCTGGGCCGCGATCATGCTGGACTTCGCCGAGGTCCCGGCGCACATGTTCACCTCGATGTTCACCTGCGCGCGCACGGCCGGCTGGTCGGCGCACATCCTGGAGCAGAAGCGCACGGGCCGCCTGGTCCGCCCCTCGGCCCGCTACATCGGCCCGGGCCGCCGCGACCCCCGCGACATCGAGGGCTACGCGGACATCGCGGCCGGCTGATCCGCCGGCCACCCCACCCCCTGGGGTCCGGCCGGGTCAGGCGGCCGGGCCCAGGGTGGCTTCGATGATGCGGGTCCACTGGGAGACCACCCGGGCCCGGCGGGACGCGTCGTCGGTGAGGACGTTGGCCAGGCCGAGGCCGCGGGCCAGGTCGAGGAGACCCTGGACGGTTTCCCGGACGCCGGGGACGGATTCGTCGGCTCCGAGGAGCTCCACCGCTATCCGGTGGGTCTCGCGGCCGACGCGCGCCTCGAGTTCCGTGACGCGCGGGCGCAGCTGTTCCTCGTACGAGGCGGCCACCCACAGCTGGAGGGCGGCCCGGAAGAGCGCGCCGGTGTACATGTCGACCAGGGCTTCGATCACCGCCGGGCGGGGGGCGGGCCCGGTGTGGAAGAGGTCGCGGAGGGCGGCGGAGCGTTCTTCGGCCACGTACTCGACGGCCGCGGTGAACAGGTCCTCGCGGGTGGGGAAGTGGTACTGGGCGGCGCCGCGGGAGACCCCGGCGCGTTCCGCGACCACGGCGACGGTGGAGCCGGCCCAGCCCTGTTCGGCCAGGCAGGAGACGGCGGCCTCCAGCAGGTGGCGGCGGGTGACCCGGCTGCGGGCCTGCTTGGGGCCGGTCACCGTGCCCATGCGGGGTCCCGGCGGTCGAAGCGGGCGCTGATGCCCTCGAGGGCTTCGGCGGAGGAGAAGTGCTGCGCGGACAGCGCGGTGAGGGCTTCCCCGTCCTGGTCGAGGGCGGCCCGTACCGGGGCGGTGAGCAGCCGTTTGGTGGCGGCCAGGGCCTGCGGGCCGGCTTTGCGGAGGCCCGCCAGGACCGGCTCGAGGACCTCGTCGACGTCCTCGCCGTGGGCCGTGAGCAGGCCGATCCGGGCGGCTTCGGCGGCGTCGAAGGGCTCGGCGGTCAGGAAGTAGCGGGCTGCGGCGCGCGGGTCGAGGCGGGGCAGCAGCGGGGCGGAGATGACGGCCGGTACGACCCCGAGGTGCGTCTCGGTGAAGGCGTACGTGGAGTCCGGCCCGGCGGCGGCGATGTCGCAGGCGCCGAGCAGGCCGAGGCCGCCGGCCCGGACATGGCCGGTGACCCGGGCGACGACCGGCTGCGGCAGCTCGGTGATCTCGCGGAGCAGGGCCAGGAAGTCGGCGGGGTCGCAGGGGGACTTGAGGTCGGCGCCCGAGCAGAAGGTGGTGCCGGCGTGGGTGAGGACGAGCGCCCGGACCTCCGGGTCCGCGCCGGCCGCGGCGAGGGCCGCGCGCAGCTCGCCGACGAGGCCCGCGGAGAGCGCGTTGCGGTTGGCCGGGGAGTCCAGCGTGAGGGTGGTGATGCCGCGCCCGTGCGCGGATCCGACGGTCCGGTTCACTTCGCCTGCCCTTTCTCGACTGGTCTGGCTAGTAGGACTTGGGGAGGCCCAGGGTCTGGTGCGAGACGAAGTTGAGGATCATCTCGCGGCTGACCGGGGCGATCCGGGCCACCCGGGAGGCGGTGATCAGCGCGGCCAGTCCGTATTCACGGGTGAGGCCGTTGCCCCCGAGGGTGTGGACCGCCTGGTCCACCGCCCGTACGCAGGCCTCGGCGGCAGCGTACTTGGCCATGTTGGCCGCCTCACCGGCGGCCATGTCGTCCCCGCTGTCGTAGAGGTGCGCGGCCTTCTGCATCATCAGCCGGGCCAGTTCCAGCTCGATGTGCGCCTGCGCGAGGGGATGGGCGAGGGCCTGGTGGGCGCCGATGGGTTCCTTCCAGACCTGGCGGGTCTTCGCGTAGTCGACGGCCTTGGCGAGGGCGTAGCGGCCCATGCCGATCGCGAAGGCGGCGGTCATGATGCGTTCGGGGTTGAGGCCGGCGAACAGCTGGAGCAGGCCCGCGTCCTCGTCGCCGACGAGCGCGTCGGCGGGCAGCCGGACCTCGTCGAGGACCAGCTCGAACTGCTTCTCCGCGGCCTGGAGCTCCATGTCGATGACGGAGCGGGAGAAGCCGGGGGTGTCCCGCGGGACGATGAACAGGCAGGGCTTGAGCCGTCCGGTGCGGGCGTCTTCCGTCCGGCCGACGATCAGGGTGGCGTCGGCGATGTCCACGCCGGAGATGAACACCTTGCGGCCGGTGAGGATCCAGTCGGAGCCCTCGCGGCGGGCGGTGGTGGTGATCCGGTGCGAGTTGGAGCCGGCGTCGGGCTCGGTGATGCCGAAGGCCATGGTGCGGCTGCCGTCGGCCAGGCCCGGCAGCCAGGCCTGCTTCTGTGCTGCGGTGCCGAAGCGGGAGATGACCGTGCCGCAGATGGCGGGCGAGACCACCATCATCAGCAGCGGGGATCCGGCCGCGCCCAGTTCCTCCAGGACGATGGAGAGTTCGGCGATGCCGCCGCCCCCGCCGCCGTACTCCTCGGGCAGGTTGACCCCGAGGTACCCGAGCTTGGCCGCGTCGGCCCACAGCTCCTCGGGGTGGCCGCCCTCGCGGGCGATACGAGCCAGGTACTCGCGGCCGTAGCGCTGCCCGAGGGCGGCGACGGCGGCGCGCAGGACCCGGTGCTCTTCGGTTTCGAGGGTGGCGCTGCTGACGGGGCTCATCGTTGCGTTTCCTCCTGGACTACGGCGAGCAGGGCGCCGAACTCGACCTGTTGGCCGGTGGCGGCGTGGAGCGCGGAGAGCGTGCCGGAGGCGGGAGCGAGGATGCGGTGCTCCATCTTCATGGCCTCCAGCCAGAGCAGGGGCTGGCCGGCGGTGACGGCGGAGCCGGGGGCCAGCCCCTCGGCGACGCGGACGACGGTGCCGGGCATGGGGGCGAGCAGGGAGCCGGGTTCGGTGCGGTCCTGGGGATCGGGGAACCGGGGGACGGGGGTGAAGGTGTGGGCGCCCAGCACCGAATCGACGTAGACCTCCGTCCTGTTCGAATTGCGTTTCACGTGGAACACCCGTCGGACTCCCTCGATTTCGAGGGTGACGAGGTCGGGAGTGGCGGCCAGGACCCGGACGCCGGGATGGTCGACGAGCAGGCCGGGCCGGTAGCGGACCTCGTACGCGGTGGCTGCCTCGGTGCCTGTCCCGGTGGCTGTCCCGGTGCCTGCGTCGGTGGCCGCCCCGGTGTAGCGGCGGATCTGCGGCTGGGAGCGGAGGTTGCGCCAGCCGCCGATACGGGCGGCGAGGGGGGCGTCGGGGGCCGCGGCCGCGTCGGCCAGGGCGGCGGCGAGGACCGCCGGGATGGCGTCCGGCGCGCCCTCGGTGAGAGTGGCGAGGTGCCGGTCGTAGAAGGCGGTGCCGAGGCGGGCGGGGTCGGTGAACTCCGGGTGCCGCAGGGAGCGTACGAGCAGGTCGCGGTTGGTGGGCAGGCCGTGGATACGGGCCCGGGAGAGGGCGTGGGCCAGGGCCCGGAGGGCTGCGGGGCGGGTCGGGGCGTGCGCGATGACCTTGGCGAGCATGGGGTCGTAGTGCACGCCGACGGTGTCCCCGTCGGTGTATCCGGTGTCCACCCGCACCCCGCCGGGGACGGCGAGGGTGTGCAGGGTGCCGGCCTGCGGCCGCCAGTCCCGGGCGGGGTCCTCGGCGTACAGACGCGCCTCCACGGCATGGCCGGTGGGCGCGGGCGGGTCCAACGGCAGGGCGGCGCCCTCGGCGACGCGCAGCTGGAGCTCCACCAGGTCGATGCCGAACACCGCCTCGGTGACCGGGTGTTCCACCTGGAGGCGGGTGTTCATCTCCAGGAAGTACGGGCGGCCCGCTTCGGTGACCAGGAACTCGACGGTGCCGGCCCCCCGGTAGGAGACGGCGCGGGCGGCCGCGACGGCCGCCTCGTGCAGGGTGCTGCGCAGGGCCGCCGGGAGGGCGGGGGCCGGGGCCTCCTCGATGACCTTCTGGTGGCGGCGCTGGAGTGAGCAGTCCCGGGTGCCCAGCGCCCAGACGGTGCCGTGGGCGTCGGCGAGGATCTGCACCTCCACGTGGCGGCCGTTCTCCACGTACGGCTCGGCGAAGACCTCCCCGTCCCCGAACGCGGACCGGGCCTCGGCGGCTGCCGCGGCCAGTTCCTCGGGCAGCCGGGCGGGATCGCGTACGAGGCGCATCCCGCGGCCGCCGCCGCCCGCCGCGGCCTTGAGCAGCAGCGGGAAGTCGGCCGGGCCCGCCTTCTCCGGGTCGACGGGATCGAGGAGGGGGACCCCGGCGGCGCGCATCAGCTCCTTGGCCCGGGTCTTGGAGGCCATGGCCTCGATGGCCTCGGGGGGCGGGCCGATCCAGACCAGGCCGGCGGCCTGGACCTCGCGGGCGAAGTCGGCGTTCTCGGAGAGGAAGCCGTAGCCGGGGTGGACGGCATCGGCCCCGGCGGCGAGGGCCGCCTTGATGATCAGGTCGCCGCGCAGGTAGGTGTCGGCGGGGGCCGCACCCGGAAGGCGCACGGCCGCGTCGGCCTCCCGTACGTGCAGGGCGTCGGCGTCCGGGTCGGAGTGCACGGCGACGGTGTCCAGGCCGAGGGCGCGGGCGGTGCGGAAGACGCGGACGGCGATCTCGCCCCGGTTGGCGACGAGGAGGGAAGTCAGGGGCTGGTGTTGGGGCTGGATCTGGGGCTTGGTCATGTTCGCGCTCACATCCGGAAGACGCCGAAGCCGCCGCGGGCGCCCTCGACGGGGGCGTTGTGGACGGCCGACAGGCACAGGCCGAGGACGGTGCGGGTGTCGCGCGGGTCGATGACCCCGTCGTCGTACAGCCGCCCGGACAGGAACATCGGCAGCGACTCGGACTCGATCTGCTGCTCCACGAAGGCGCGCATGCCGGCATCGGCCTCGTCGTCGTACGGCATGCCCTTCGCGGCGGCCGACTGCCGGGCCACGATGGACAGCACCCCGGCCAGCTGCTGGGCGCCCATGACGGCGGACTTGGCACTGGGCCAGGCGAACAGGAAGCGGGGGTCGTAGGCGCGGCCGCACATGCCGTAGTGGCCGGCGCCGTAGCTGGCGCCGATGAGCACGGAGAGGTGCGGGACCCGCGAGTTGGCGACCGCGTTGATCATCATCGAGCCGTGCTTGATGATGCCGCCCTGCTCGTACTCCTTGCCGACCATGTAGCCGGTGGTGTTGTGGAGGAAGAGGAGCGGGATGTCGCGCTGGTTGGCGAGCTGGATGAACTGGGCGGCCTTCTGCGACTCGGCGCTGAACAGCACCCCTTGGGCGTTCGCGAGGATGCCGACCGGGTAGCCGTGCAGGCCGGCCCAGCCGGTGACCAGGCTGGTGCCGTAGAGCGGCTTGAACTCGTCGAAGTCGGAGGCGTCGACGATGCGGGCGATGACCTCGCGGGGGTCGAAGGGGGTCTTCAGGTCGGCGGGGACGATGCCGAGGAGTTCCTCCGGGTCGTGCACGGGTTCCCGGGCCGGAGCCGGATCGGGCTGCGGCTTGCGGTGGTTGAGGCGGGCGACGATCCGGCGGGCCTGGCGGATCGCGTCAAGCTCGTCGAGCGCGTAGTAGTCGGCGAGTCCGGAGGTCCGGGCGTGCATGTCGGCGCCGCCGAGGGACTCGTCGTCGCTCTCCTCGCCGGTGGCCATCTTCACCAGGGGCGGACCGCCGAGGAACACCTTGGACCGGTCCTTGATCATGACCGTGTGGTCGGACATCCCGGGGACGTAGGCGCCGCCCGCGGTGGAGTTGCCGAAGACCACGGCGATGGTGGGGATGCCGGCGGCGGAGAGCCGGGTGAGGTCGCGGAAGATCGCGCCGCCCGGAATGAAGATCTCCTTCTGGGAGGGGAGATCGGCGCCGCCGGACTCGACGAGGCTGATGCAGGGGAGGCGGTTGGCGAAGGCGATCTCGTTGGCGCGGAGCGCCTTCTTCAGGGTCCACGGGTTGGAGGCGCCGCCCCGGACGGTGGGGTCGTTGGCGGTGATCAGGCACTCGGTGCCCTCGACGGTGCCGATGCCGGTGACCATCGAGGCGCCGACCGGGTAGTCGCTGCCCCACGCGGCGAGCGGGGACAGCTCCAGGAACGGGGTGTCCGGGTCGAGCAGCAGCTCGATGCGCTCGCGGGCGAGCAGCTTGCCGCGGCCGCGGTGGCGCTCGGTGTACTTGGTGCCGCCGCCCGCCAACGCCTTGGTGTGCTCGGCGTCGAGCTCCGCCAGCCGGTCGAGGGCGGCCGAGCGGTGGGCGAGGTAGTCGGGGTCGCGGGTGTCGACGCGGGTGCCGAGGCGGGTCACTGTCGGCCTTCCGGGTGCAGTGGGAGCGGTGTGAGCGGTGGGAGCGGTGGGAGAAGGTGGGTGGGGATGTCCAGGTGCCTCGATCGCAGCCACTCGCCGAGGGCTTTGGCCTGGGGGTCGAAGCGGTGGGCGGCGGCGACGCCGTCGCCGAGGATTCCGGTGATGGTGAAGTTGAGGGCGCGGAGGTTGGGGAGGGGGTGGCGGGTGACGGGGAGATCTGCTGTCTCGGGGAGGAGGCGCTGGAACGCTTCGGTGGTGAGGGTGGCTTCGAGCCAGGCGTAGGCGGGGGCGGACTCCGCCCAGACGCCCAGGTTGGCGTCGCCGCCCTTGTCGCCGCTGCGGGCGCCGGCCACCCGGCCGAGGGGGGCGCGGGTGGTCTGCGGGTGCCGCTGCCCTGCGGGGCCGTTCCCCCACCCCGCCCCTTCCCGAACGGGGGCTGCGCCCCCGCCCCCCTGTGGGAGCTCCGCTCCCACACCCCCCTCGGGGCTCCGCCCCGAACCCCGCGCCTCGAACGCCGGCGGGGCTGGGTGAGCGGGGCTCGGCCCCGAACCCTGTACCTCGAACGCCGGCGGGGCTGGGTGGGCGGGGCTCCGCCCCGGTTCGGGGAGGGGCGGGGTGGGGGGAAGGCCCCGCGCAGCGGGGATGGGCACCCGGGTGCCGTCCGGGAGGACGACCGCGTGGGGGACGGTCGAGGCCGGGACCAGGGCCGAGGTGAAGACTCCGTACGGCTGGGCCGGGCCCGGTGGGGACGTCACGTGGAAGCCCGGGTAGCTGGCCAGGGCCAGTTCGATCGCCGACGAGGTCAGCGCCCGGCCCACCCGCTCCGCGTCCTGGTCGCGGACCACCAGGCGGAGCAGCGCCGAGGCCGTCTCCTCGGTGGCCGCGTCCGGGTGGTCCGTACGGGCCAGGTTCCACTCGGCGGAGGCGACCCCCGCCAGGGCTTCGGCCAGCTGTGCCCGCACCAGCGAAGCCTTCGCCTCGATGTCCAGGCCGGTCAGTACGAACACCACCTCGTTGCGCCAGCCACCGATCCGGGTCACGCCCACCTTGAGGGTGTCCGGCGGGGGTTCGCCCACGACGCCGTCGATGCGGACCCGGTCCGGCCCCTCCTCCGTCAGCCGGACCGTGTCCAGGCGGGCGGTGACGTCCGGGCCGAGGTAGCGCACGCCCTGGGTCTCGTACAGGAGTTGCGCGGTGACCGTGCCGGTCGTGACCGCCCCGCCCGTGCCGGGGTGCTTGGTGATCACGGAGGAGCCGTCGGCTGCGATCTCGGCCAGCGGGAACCCCGGGCGGCCGATGTCGTGCCGGGTGAAGAACGCGTAGTTGCCGCCCGTCGCCTGGGTTCCGCACTCCAGGACGTGGCCCGCGACCACCGCTCCGGCGAGCCGGTCGTAGTCGTCGGGCGCCCAGTCGAACCACCAGGCCGCAGGTCCCGTGACCAGGGCCGCGTCGGTGACCCGGCCGGTCACCACCACGTCCGCGCCGGCCCGCAGGCAGGCGGTGATCCCGGCCCCGCCCAGGTAGGCGTTGGCGGTCAGCGCGCCGTCCCCCTGCTTCCCGTACGGCATCAGGTCGTCACCCTCGACGTGCGCCACCGCCACCGGAATGCCGGCCTTGGCCGCCAGCGCGCGGACCGCGTCCGCCAGGCCGGCCGGGTTGAGGCCGCCGGCGTTGGCGACGATCCGTACGCCCTTCTCGTGCGCCAGTCCGAGGCAGTCCTCCAGCTGGCGCAGGAAGGTCTTGGCGTAGCCGGCCCCGGGGTCCTTCAGCCGGTCCCGGCCGAGGATGAGCATGGTCAGCTCGGCCAGGTAGTCGCCGGTGAGGACGTCCAGCGGGCCGTCGGCGAGCATCTCGCGCATCGCGGAGAGCCGGTCGCCGTAGAACCCGGAGGCGTTGCCGATGCGCAGCGGCCGCCGGTCCCGCCTCACAGCGCCCCTCCGGTGGGGGTACGGCCGGGACCCGTGGGCGTACGGCCGGGACCCGCCGCTGAGCGGCCCGGCTCCGCCGGTGTACGGCCGGGACCCGCCGCTGAGCGGCCCGGCTCCGCCGGTGTACGGCCGGGGCCCGCCGGGCCGGCGAAGGCCTGTGCGATGTCCAGCCAGCGGTCCGCGTCCGGCCCCTCCGCCGTCACGGCCACATCGGCCCGGTGCACCCGCTGGGTCACCAGCAGGCAGAAGTCGAGCGCCGGCCCGGTGACCCGCTGCGCCGCGTCCGGCGGCCCGTACGCCCAGACCTCCGCCCCGTCGGGGGCGGTCAGCTCGACCCGGAACTCCTCGGCCGGCACGGGCAGTCCGCGCACCGCGTAGGCGTAGTCCCGGGCCCGTACCCCGATCCGGGCCACGTGCCGCAGCCGCGCGGTCGGCACCCGCCGTACGCCGAGCGCGTCGGCGATGTCCTGGCCGTGCGCCCAGGTCTCCATCAGGCGGGCACTGGCCATCGAGGCGGCTTTCATGGGCGGCCCGTACCAGGGGAAGCGGGCGTCCGGGGAGGCGGCGGCGAGGGCCTCGTCCAGCGCCGTACGCCCGGCCCGCCAGCGGGCCAGCAGCTCGGCGGGCGGCGATGCGGCGCCTTCGGCCGCGCCCTCGTCGACGAAGCTGTCGGGAGCGGCGAGTGCCGTCTCCACCAGGCGGCCGAAGGCGTCGGCATCGGTCAGGGACAGCAGCGCCGACCGGTCGGTCCAGGCGAGGTGGGCGATCTGGTGGGCGATGCTCCAGCCGGCTGCCGGCGTCGGCAACGCCCAGGATTGCGCATCGAGTTCGGCGACGAGCAGGTCGAGTTCCCGGCCCTCCTCCCGCAGATCGGACCGGACGGCAACGAACGGGTCGAGCACGGTGCGCTCCCCTCGGGGACGACGGCGTGAGGGGAAGACTGGCAGCGGCGAAGAAAACAATCAAGCATGCTTGCATGATTTGTTGCGCCGAACGTGCCGATCCGGCCACGGGACACACCGAGGGCCATCTCCGCCCGGCCGCACCCCCGTTCAGCGGCCGGGCGAAGACAGTCGAGGGGGGTCAGGCGGCCCGGCTGAAGTCCATCGTCCAGTTGAGCAGCCAGTTCTCCCCGCCGTCGGTGGAGAAGTACTGCTCCCAGCGCGCGGAGTCCTCGGTGATGCCCGACCAGACGAACCGCACCCGCACCGGCTTCCCGTCGTGGCTGTCCTCCCCGTGGAACTCGCCGCGCCCGTCCTCGAACCGGCCGGTGACGGGCGGGAAGAGGGTGCCGGTCCGGCGGCTGGCCCAGTACAGCGACCACTGCGCGCGCTCGGGGTCGTACAGGCGGAGCGTCAGCCCGGCGAAGCCCTTGGTCGGGAAGTCGATCTCGTCGAAGCTCGCCGCGCCGTCGAAGTGGCGCGTGCCGTGGGTGACCGCCGGGAACTCCTCCCAGTCGCTGTCGGCGTCCAGGAAGTCGGTGCGCCAGCGGTTGGCGACGGTCCAGTGTCCGGCCAGGAAGTCGAAATCGTTCATGGGCTGCACGCTAAGGAGCATCCACTGACATCCTGTGTCAGTGGAGTGCCCGTGAAGTCCAGCCGCCTCATCTCGATGCTGCTCCTGCTCCAGACCCGGGGCCGGATGACCGCCGCCGAACTCGCCGCCGAGCTGGAGGTGTCGGTCCGTACGGTCTACCGCGACGCGGAGGCGCTTTCGGCGGCTGGCGTGCCGCTCTACGGGGACGCCGGGCACAGCGGCGGCTACCAGCTGCTCGGCGGCTACCGGACCCGGCTGACCGGCCTCAGCACCGGCGAGGCGGAGGCCCTGTTCCTGTCCGGCATGCCCGGGCCGGCCGCCGAGCTCGGACTCGGCCCGGCCCTGTCGGCGGCCCAGCTGAAACTGCGGGCCGCCCTCCCGCCCGAACTGCGCGCCCAGGCCGACCGGATGCGGCTGCGCTTCCACCTGGACGCGCCGGGCTGGTACGCCGACCAGGAGGAGGCGCCGTTCCTCCCCCAGGTCGCGGACGCGGTGTGGCGGAGCCGGGTGATCGAGGTGCGGTACCGGCGGTGGCAGCGGCCGCGGGAGGTGGAGCGGCGGCTGCGGCCGTACGGGCTGGTCCTCAAGGCGGGCTGCTGGTACCTGATCGCCGCGCCGGACACCGCCGACACCGCCGACACCGCCGAGACCGCCGAGACCGCCGAGACCGCTGCCGTCGCCGTCGCCCCGGCCGGCGACACCGCCGCCGACACCCCCGCCGGCAACACCGGCTCCTCCGCCGCCGTGCGTACGGGTCCGCGTACCTACCGGGTCGACCAGGTGCTGGCGCTCACCGAGACCGGCGCCGGCTTCGAGCTGCCGCCGGAGTTCGACCTGGCGGCACACTGGCGGGCCGCCCAGCGCGATTTCCTCGACCGGCTGCGGCAGGGCGAGGCACTGGTACGGGTTTCCGCGCGCGGCGCCGCCGAGCTCACCGGCGCGCAGGCCCGGGCGGTGGCCGAATCCGGCGTCCGGGAGGCGGACGGCTGGATCCGGGTCACGCTGCCGGTCGAAGCGCCGGAGCAGGCGGAGGCCCGGTTCCTCGCCCTCGGCACCGAGATCGAGGTGCTCGGCCCGCCGGAGCTGCGGGCCCGGATCGCCGCCACGGCCCGCGCCCTGGCGGCCCGGTACCTCAGCCCGCCCGCTTGCGGGTCTGCGAGCGCACCGCCCCCATGCTCGCCGCGATGACCAGGGCTATGGCGAAGGCATCGGTCACGCCCATCGCCTGGTTCAGCACCAGGAATCCGGCGGTGGCCGCGATGGCGGGCTCCAGGCTCATCAGGATCGCGAAGGTGGGCGCGGCCATCCGGCGCAGGGCGAGCAGCTCGAGCGTGTAGGGCAGGACCGAGGACAGCACCGCCACACCGACGCCCAGCGCCAGCGTGCCCGGGACCAGCAGGGCCGAGCCGGCCTCCGCGATGCCGAGCGGGAGGGACAGGACGGCGGCCACCGCCATCGCCAGGGCCAGGCCGTCGGCCTGCGGGAAGCGGCGGCCGGTCCGGGCGCTGAACACGATGTACGCCGCCCACATCGCGCCCGCGCCGAGCGCGAAGGCCGCACCGGCCGGGTCGAGCCCGCCGAAGCCGAAGCCGCCGCCGTCACCGCCGTGGCCGGAGAGCAGCACCACCCCGCCCAGGGCGAGGGCCGCCCAGAGGAGGTTGACCAGGCGCCGGGAGACGATCACCGACAGGGCGAGCGGGCCGAGGACCTCCAGGGTCACGGCCGGGCCGAGCGGAATGCGGTCGATGGCCTGGTAGAAGAGGCCGTTCATGCCGGCCATGGCCGCTCCGAAGGCGAGGATCGTGCCCCAGTCGGATCGGGCGTAGCCGCGGATCTTCGGCCGGCAGATCAGCAGCAGCACGACCGCGGCGGCGGCCAGCCGCAGCGCGACCACGCCCGCCGCCCCGGCCCGCGGCATGATCATGACCGCGAGTGCCGCTCCGAACTGGACCGACACCCCGGCCGTGAACACCAGGCCCACGGGCCCGAGCTGCGAGGGGGTGCGGCCGGGGGTGGGGGTCGTGGCCGTGGGGGTGGTGGCCGTGGGGGCCGGGGTGGGGACGGGAGCGGCGGAGCGGGTCATTCCACCAGACTAAGGCTGATGTAAGGAGCGTGCTGCCGTGTTTTGCCTTACACGGGGTGGTGGGGCGGGTCCGCGGGGTCCAGGGCTTCGGCCAGGACTTCGGCGAGGTGGCGGGGCCGGGGCCGGGGGGCGTCGGGCCGGCCGGTGTGCGGGGCCAGCTGGGTGATCTGGGTGCGGCAGGAGAAGCCGTCGGCGAGGACCACCGCCCGGTCCGGGTCGGCGGCCCGCAGGGCCGGCAGCAGCTGCTCCTCCGCGCAGGCCACGGACACGTCGTAGTGGCCCGGCTCGAAGCCGAAGTTCCCGGCGAGGCCGCAGCAGCCGCCGGAGAGCTCCCCGGTCAGCCCCGCCCGCTCGCGAAGCCGGCGGTCCGCCGCGTCGCCCAGCACGGCGTGCTGGTGGCAGTGGGTCTGCCCGGCCACCGGGCGGTCCAGCCGGGGCGGCCGCCAGTCCGGGGCGAGCTCTTCCAGGGCCTCGGCGAAGGTCCGTACGGAGGCGGCCACCCGGGCGGCGCGCGGGTCGTCGGGGAGGAGGCGGGGGAGGTCGGTGCGGAGGGCGGCGGCGCAGCTGGGTTCGAGGAGGATCAGGGGGGTCTCGGCAGGGGCGAGGGTGTCGAGGGTGTCGAGGGTGCGGCGGAGGGTGGTGCGGGCGCGGGCCAGGCGGCCGGTGGAGGTGTAGGTGAGGGCGCAGCACACCCTGCCGGGTGGGGGCTGGACGTCGATGCCGGCGGCGCGGAGCACGTGGAGGGCGGCTTGGCCCACCTCGGGGGCGAGGTACTCGGTGAAGGTGTCCGGCCAGAGCGCGGCGAGGGGGCGGGCCTGCCCTGCGGGCGGCCGTTCCCCACCCCGCCCCTTCCCCGCAGTACCGATATGCGGCTCCGCCGCGTGGGGGCTCCGCCCCGGACCCCGTTCGGGGGCTCCACCCCCGGACCCCCGCGCCTCGAACGCCGGCGGGGCTGGAGTGGGGCCCGACCCCGGCAGGGACGGGTGGGACGGCTCGGACGCCGCCGGGGCTGGGGACAGCTCCGGCCCCGGCAAGGGTGGGCGGGACAGACCGGACGCCGACGGGGCTGAAGACGGCTCCGGCCCCGGCAGGGGCGGGTGGGACGGATCGCCCGCCGACGGGGCTGAGGGTGGCTCCGACTCCGGCAAGGCCGGAGAGGGCTCCGAGCCCGCCAGGGGTCGGAGGGAGGACCCGAGCTCCCGCGGAGCCGACCGTCGCCACCAGCGGGTGAAGGGTTCTCGGGCCAGGTTGGGGAGGGGGCGTTCCGGGGTGAGGCCGGAGAGGCGGGTGGCGGCCGGGAGGCGGGTGAGGGTGTTGAAGAGGCGGGTGGCTCGGAGGGTGGAGATCAGGTGGAGCCAGGTGGGGAGGCTGCCGAGGGTGTAGTGGGACAGCGGGCGGAGGCGGCCCGACCAGTGGTGGTGCAGGAACTCGGTCTTGTACGCGGCCATGTCGACGCCGACCGGGCAGTCGCTCAGGCAGCCCTTGCAGCCCAGGCACAGGTCGAGCGCCTCCCGGACCTCCTCGGAGCGCCAGCCGCCGGTGACCACCTCGCCGGCCAGCATCTCGTGCAGCAGCCGGGCCCGGCCCCGGGTGGAGTGCTGTTCCTCGCCGGTGACCCGGTAGGAGGGGCACATCACCCCCGGCCCGGACACGGCCGTGGTGCGGCACTTCGCGACCCCGACGCAGCGGACCACCTCGCGGGCCAGCGGGAGGGCGGGGCCGGGCAGGCGGTCCCCGCCGTCGCGCAGGAAGGCGAAGCGCAGGTTCTCGTCCAGGCGGGCCGGGCGGACGAGGATGCCCGGGTTCATGCCGCCCGCCGGGTCCCACGCGTCCTTGTACGCGGCGAAGAGGTCCACCACCTCCGGCCCGTACATCCGCGGCAGCAGCTCCGCCCGCGCCTGCCCGTCGCCGTGCTCTCCCGACAGGGAGCCGCCGTGCGCCACCACCAGGTCGGCGAGGTCCGAGGAGAACTCCCGGAAGCGGGCCACCCCGTCGGCCGTCACCAGGTCGAAGTCGATCCGGGCGTGGACGCAGCCCTCCCCGAAGTGCCCGTACGGTGCACCGCGCAGCCCGTACCGGCGCAGCAGCGCCCGGAATTCGCGCAGGTAGCCGCCCAGCCGGGCCGGCGGGACCGCGCAGTCCTCCCAGCCCGGCCAGGCCTCGCCGCCGTCCGGGAGCCGGGTCGCGGTGCCCGCCGCGTCCTCCCGGATCCGCCACAGGGCGCGCTGCCCCGCCGGGTCGGCGACCAGGGCGGAGTCCACGGCATCGGCCGCCCGGGCCGCCTCCGCCGCCGTGGCGGCGTCCGGCATTTCGACGAACAGCCAGGCGGCGCCCCGGGGCAGGCCGGCCGCGGCCGGGCCGGGCAGCAGGTCGGCGGCCATGCCCTCCACGGTGAGCGGGCCGAACGGCAGCAGGCCCGCCGCCGCGTCGGCCGCCGCACTCTCGTCGGCGTAGCCGAGGACGAGGAGCACCGGGGCGCGCGGCGCCTCCACCAGGCGGACGACGGCCTCCGTCACCACGCCCAGCGTGCCCTCGCTGCCGCAGAAGGCCCGGGCCACGCCCACTCCCCGTTCGGGCAGCAGCGCGTCCAGTGCGTAGCCGGAGATGCGGCGCCCGAAGTCGGCCGGCATGCCGGTGCGGAGCAGGCCCAGGTGAGCGGTGATCAGCGGCTGGAGGCCGGCCGGGGCGCCCGCCCAGCCGGTGCCGATGCGATGCACTCCGGTGTTCCGTCCACCGTCCGCGCCCGCGTTCCCGTAGGTGAGCACCGACAGTTCCGCCACGTTGTCGGCGGTGGTGCCCCAGGCCACGGAGTGCGGGCCGCACGCGTTGTTGCCGATCATCCCGCCGAGGGTGCAGCGGGACCGGGTGGACGGATCGGGGCCGAAGGTCAGGCCGTACGGGGCGGCGGCCGCCCGCAGCGCGTCCAGGACGAGACCGGGCTGGACCACCGCCGTGCGGGCGGCCGGGTCCAGCGCGATCAGCCCGGCCATGTGGCGGGTGAAGTCGAGGACCACGCCCGTACCGGTGGCCTGGCCGCCGATGGAGGTGCCGCCGCCCCGCGGCACCACCGGTACCCCGGCCTCGGCGGCCACCCGCAGGGCCGCCGCCACGTCCTCGGTGTCCCGCGGGGCGACCACCCCGGCCGGCACCCGCCGGTAGTTGGAGGCGTCCATGGTCGTCAGGGCCCGCGCGGCCGCACCGAAATCCACCTCGCCGCGGACCGCCGCCCGCAGCTCCCGCTCCAGACCCGTCATCCGTCCATGATGCTTCCCCTTGCCGGTGTCTCCCGTACGTGAGGTTCCGCACGGGAGGTTTCCGTACGCGAGGTTTCCGCACGGGAGGTTTCCGTACGCGAGGTTTCCGCACGGGAGGTTCCGTACCTGATGTTTCCCGTCTCATCCGGTGGACATTCGGCGTCGGGGGCCGGGGTGACCGGATACGCTCCGCTCGTGGCTGAGATCCAGATTCCCGCTGACATCAAGCCCGCCGACGGTCGCTTCGGCGCGGGCCCCTCCAAGGTGCGGACGGAAGCGCTGGACGCGCTGGCCGCCACCGGAACCTCCCTGCTCGGTACCTCCCACCGCCAAGCCCCGGTCAAGAACCTGGTCGGCTCCGTGCGGCAGGGCATCCGGGACCTCTTCTCCCTGCCCGAGGGATACGAGGTGATCCTGGGCAACGGCGGCTCCACCGCCTTCTGGGACATCGCGACGCACGGGCTGATCGAAGAGAAGTCCCAGCACCTCACGTTCGGTGAGTTCTCCTCCAAGTTCGCCAAGGCCGCCAAGCTGGCGCCGTGGCTGGCCGAGCCCACCGTGATCTCCTCCGACCCGGGCACCCACCCCGAGGCGTCCGCCGAGGCGGGCGTGGACGTGTACGCGTTCACGCACAACGAGACCTCCACCGGTGTCGCCGCCCCGCTCAAGCGGGTCGCGGGCGCCGACGAGGGTGCGCTCGTCCTGGTGGACGCCACCTCGGGCGCGGGCGGTCTGCCGGTGGACATCACCGAGACCGACGTCTACTACTTCGCCCCGCAGAAGTCCTTCGCCTCGGACGGCGGCCTGTGGCTGGCCGCGTTCTCCCCGGCCGCCCTGGAGCGCGCCCAGCGCATCCACGCCTCGGGCCGGCACATCCCGGAGTTCTTCTCGCTGCCGACGGCGATCGACAACTCGCTGAAGAACCAGACGTACAACACCCCGGCACTGTCCACCCTCTTCCTGCTGAACCAGCAGCTGGAGTGGATCAACGGCCAGGGCGGCCTGGACTGGGCGACCACCCGTACGGCGGCCTCCGCGGGCAACCTGTACGGCTGGGCGGAGGCGTCGAAGTACGCCGAGCCGTTCGTCACCGACCCGGCGAAGCGGTCCGCGGTCATCGGCACGATCGACTTCTCGGACGACGTGGACGCCGCGGCGGTCGCCAAGGTGCTGCGCGCCAACGGCATCGTCGACACCGAGCCGTACCGCAAGCTCGGCCGCAACCAGCTGCGCATCGCGATGTTCCCGGCGATCGACCCGGCCGACGTGCAGGCGCTGACCGCGTGCATCGACTACGTGATCGAGAAGCTGTAACCCTGCACCCTGCCCGTGGCCCGTACGTGCATACGTGCGTGCGTACGCGGTGAAGCCCCTGGTGACGGACCGTCACCGGGGGCTTCGGTGTTCCTGACCGCCGGGGATCCTCGCCGGGACTCCAACGCGGTGGTCTTCGCGCACCTCACCGGCAAGGCGCAGACGGTCCGCCCGCGCGTCGCCGGGCAGTCCGCGCACGATACCTTCGGGGTCCCAGAACTTCAGGAGGCGGCGGCGTGAGCGTGCGAGTAACGGCGGACCGGGGCGGCGCGGACCCCTTCGGCACGGCCCGGCTGCGGCGCGGGGTGCTCGACGCGTGGGGCGCGGGCCCGGCCCGGTTCCGGGAGGACGCCAACGCGGAGGAGGACCTCGCGCTCGGCGGCTACCGCGACCGGCTCGTCGTCGAACTCGCGCAGAACGCCGCCGATGCCGCCGCCCGGGCCAAGGTGCCGGGCCGGCTGCGGATCACACTGCACCCGAGCGGGCCCGGCGAGGGCGGGTACGGGGTGCTGGCCGTGGCCAACACCGGTGCCCCGCTGGACGCCACCGGGGTGGAGTCGCTGAGCACCCTGCGGGCCTCGGCGAAGCGGGAGCCCGCCGATACCGCGCAGAGCGTCGGCCGGTTCGGTGTCGGCTTCGCCGCCGTCCTCGCCGTCACCGACGAACCGGCCGTGGTCGGCCGGCACGGCGGGGTCCGCTGGTCCCTGGCCGAGGCCCGCGAACTCGCCGCCGGCGCCTCCCAGGGCAGCCCCGGCCTCGGCGACGAACTGCGCCGCCGCGACGGCCACGTGCCGCTGCTGCGGCTGCCGCTGCCCGCCGAGGGCACGGCGCCCGAGGGCTACGACACGGTGGTGATCCTGCCGCTGCGGGACGCGGCCGCCCGGGACCTGACCGAGCGGCTGCTGGCCGGGATCGACGACGCGCTGCTGCTGACCCTGCCCGGGCTGCGCGAGGTGGTCGTGGAGACCCCGGCGGGCGCACGGACCCTGGAGCGGCGCGTCGAGGGCGCGCACACGGTGATCGACGACAGCGCCTCGGACATCCGCTACTGGCGCACCGTGCGCCACTCCGGGGGCATCGACCGCGCGCTGCTCGCCGACCGGCCCGTCGAGGAGCGGCTGCGGCCCGACTGGACGGTGACCTGGGCGGTTCCGGTGGACGCGGAGGGCGCGCCGGTCCGGCCGGACACCGCACCGGTGGTGCACGCCCCCACCCCCACCGACGAGCCCCTCGGCATCCCCGCCCTGCTGATCGCCTCGCTGCCGCTGGACACCACCCGCCGGCACCCCGCGCCCGGCCCGCTGACCGACTTCCTGGTGGAGCGGGCGGCCGAGGCGTACGCCGAACTCCTCGGCGGCTGGGAGCCGGTGAGCACGGCGCTGGTGGACCTGGTGCCGGGCCCGCTCGGCAAGGGCGAGCTCGACGGCGCGCTGCGGGCCGCGATCCTACAGCGGCTGCCCCGCACCTCCTTCCTGGCCCCGGCGGCCCCTTCCGAGGAGCTGACCTCGCTGCGCCCCTTCGAGGCCGAGGTGGTCGAGGGTGCGGGCGCGGACACCGTGCGGGTCCTCGCCGAGGTGCTGCCGACGCTGCTGCCCGCCGGGCTGGAGCGCCGGGCCGAACTGCGCACCCTGGGCGTCGGCCGGCTCCCGCTGGGCGACGCGATCGAGCGGATCGCCGGCGTGGACCGGCCGCCGCACTGGTGGCACCGGCTGTACGACACCCTGGCCGGGGTGGACCCGGACCGTCTCTCGGGCCTCCCGGTCCCGCTGGCACCCGAGAGCGAAGCCGCTGCCGAGGCGGCCGCGGCCCTCGGAGGCGGAGAGGGGCCGGACTCCGCGCTGGGCGAAGGCCCGGCCGGCGGGCCGGAGTGGGAAGGCGGGGGCCCCTCCTCGGGCGTGCGCGTGCGCACCGCCATCGGCCCCCGGCACATCCTGCTGCCCGGGCCCGACACCCCTGCCGGGCTGACCCGGCTCGGGCTGAAGATCGCCCACCCGGACGCCGCGCATCCGCTGCTGGAGAAGCTCGGTGCGATCCCCGCCAACCCGCGGGCCGTGCTGAGCACCCCCCAGGTCCGGGCCGCGGTCGCGGCCTCGCTCGACGCGGGCGAGATCTGGGACGAGGACGCCCTCGATCCCGACGAGCTCGCCGAGATCGTCCTCGGCCTGGTCCGGGAGGCGGACCTGCTGCCGGGCGACGAGCCCTGGCTGGGTGCGCTGGCGCTGCCCGACGAGGACGGGGAACTCACCCCGGCCGGTGAGCTGGTACTGCCCGGTTCACCCTTCGCGTCCGTCATCCGCGAGGGTGAACTCCCGTACGTCGACCAGGAGCTGGCGGACCGCTGGGGCGAGCAGCCGCTGACCGCGGTGGGCGTGCTGGCCGGTTTCCAGCTGGTCCGCGCCACCGACGTGGTCCTCGACCCGGACGAACTGGAGCCGCGCGAAGGGGACTTCGCCGAGCCCGACGACGCGGGCCTGCTGGACGCGGTCGACGTGTGGTGCGAGGACGTGCTCGACCAGCTGCCCGACACCCCGGTGCCGCCGGTGGCCACCGAGCTGGTCGCCGTACGGGACCTGGACCTGGTGGACGACGACCGCTGGCCGCAGGCGCTGGCGCTGCTCGCCCAGCCGCCGCTGCGGGACGCCCTGACCCAGCCGGTCCGGATCCTGCTGCCGGACGGCACCACGCAGACCGTCCGCCCGTACACCGCCTGGTGGCTGCGCGACCACCCGGTGCTCGACGGCCGCCGCCCGGCCGGACTCCGGGCGGCCGGCGGGGACCCGCTGCTGGAGGGCCTCTACACCTCGGCGGACGCCACCGGGTTCGAAGACGAGCAGGTGCTGCGGGCGCTGGGGGTACGGACCTCGGTGGCCGCACTGCTCGACGAGCCCGGAGGTGCTGCCGAGCTGCTGGGCCGGCTCGCCGACCCGGACCGGGAGGTGACGGGCCGCCAGCTGCACGCCCTGTACGGGGCGCTGGCCGATCTGGAGCCGGAGCAGGTCACCCTGCCCGACGAGCTGCGCGCGGTGGTGGACGGCGAGGTGGTGGTGGTCGACGCGACCGACGCGGTGGTCGCCGACGCACCGGACCTGCTGCCGCTGACGGCCGGGCTGCCGTTGCTCCCGGTGGCGCCCTCCCGGGCGGCGGACCTCGCGGACCTGCTCCAGGTCCGCCGGCTGTCCGAGACCGTCGCGGCGGAGGTCACCACGCCCGGCGAGCTGCACGAGGTACCGGAGTCGGTGCGGGTGCTGCTGGGTCCGGCGACTCCGGCGACCTATGTGGAGCACGAGGAGCTGATCGCGGGCGGCACCGAACTGGACTGGCGCCGCACCCCCGACGGGACGCTGCACGCGGCCACCCTGGAGGGGGTGGCGGCGGGTCTTGCCTGGTCGGCGGGGCAGTGGCCGCGCCGCTTCGAGGTCGCGGCCCTGCTGGAGGACCCGTCGCGGACGGCGGAACTGGCCCGGGACCGCTGGTTCGACTGACGCTGCCCCGCCGGCGGGCCGGGTTCGACCGGCCCGGCCCCGCCGGCGGGCCGCCCGAGGGCACCCCTCAGGCGTCGGCGGCCCGAGGGCATCCCTCAGGCGTCGACGGCCCGCCGGTAGGTGCACACGTGCACGCCCGCCTCGCTGATCGCCGTGGAGGTCAGCTCGAACGTGCGCAGCCCGCCGCCGGCCGGGAAGATCGTCTTGCCGCCGCCGAGCACCACCGGCATGACCATGAGGCGGAGTTCGTCGACGAGGTCCTCGCTCAGCAGGGTGCTCGCGAGGGTGGGGCTGCCCATGACCAGCAGGTCGCCGCCGTCGGCCTCGCGGAGCTCGCGGATGGCGACGACGGCCTTGTCGCCGGCGATCAGGGTGGTGTTGTCCCAGGTCAGGTCGGACTCGCCGAGGGTCGAGGACACCACGTACTTCCGGATGGAGTTCATCCGGTCGGCGAACGGGTCGCCGGCCCGCTCCGGCCACGCCCCGGCCATCGTCTGCCAGGTGCGGCGGCCGAAGAGCAGCGCCTCGGCATCGCCCAGGGCCTTGTCGAAGGCGCCTCCGACGACCTCCGGGTCGAAGAAGGGGTGCGACCAGCCGCCGTGCGTGAATCCGCCGGTGGTGTCCTCCTCGGCGCCGCCGGGCGCCTGCACGATGCCGTCGAGGCTGATGAACTCACTGATGACGATGCGCATGGGACCGCTCCTCTTCCTTGCTTCGGTGGTTACGGCAATGGAGACCGCCGTGCCGCCCGGAAATCATCGCCGTCCGCGCGACCTTCGCATGTGATGTGGGTCACGTTCCGGCGGCGGGCTATGCCGGGAACTTCCGGTCGACCCAGCGGAAGCCGAACTCGATCAGCGCCGCGGCCGCTGCCGCGATGCCCACGGCCGCCCACGGCATGGTGGTGCCGACCAGCTTGAGCTGGAAGAAGGTCTGCAGCCACGGCACGACGAGGACGACCAGGAAGCCCAGGCCCATCGCACCGACCAGGCCCACCCGCCACCAGGTGTAGGGGCGGGCGATGATCGCCAGGACCCACATCGAGGTGAGGAACAGGGTCAGGGTGGCCGCGCTGGTCTCGGCCTCGAGCGCGCCCTCGCCGGTGTAGTGCGAGCGGGCCACCAGGTAGGTGGCGAAGGTGGCGACGGCCGCGACCGTGCCGCCGGGGATCGCGTACCGCATCACGCGTTTCACGAAGTGCGGCTTGGCGCGCTCCTTGTTCGGGGCCAGCGCCAGGAAGAAGGCCGGGACGCCGATGGTGAGGGTGGACAGCAGCGTGAGGTGGCGCGGCAGGAACGGGTACTCGACCTGGCTGCAGACCACCAGGATGGCCAGCAGGACGGAGTAGACGGTCTTGGTGAGGAAGAGGGTGGCGACCCGGGTGATGTTGCCGATGACGCGGCGGCCCTCGGCGACCACGGACGGCAGGGTGGCGAAGGAGTTATTGAGGAGGACGATCTGGGCGACCGCCCGGGTGGCCTCCGAGCCGGAGCCCATGGAGACGCCGATGTCGGCGTCCTTGAGCGCGAGGACGTCGTTGACGCCGTCTCCGGTCATGGCGACGGTGTGGCCGCGGGACTGGAGCGCGCCGACCATGTCCCGCTTCTGCTGCGGGGTGACCCGGCCGAAGACGGCGTTCCGGTCGAGCTCCTCGGCCATCGCGGCCTGCTCGGTGGGCAGGCCACGGGCGTCGACGGTGTTCTCCGCGCCCGGCAGGCCGAGCTTGCCGGCCACCGCGGAGACGGACACCGCGTTGTCGCCGGAGATGACCTTGGCGTGGACGTTCTGGTCGTCGAAGTACCGCAGGGTGTCGGCGGCGTCGGGGCGCAGCCGCTGTTCCAGGACGACCAGGGCGGTGGGCCTGACGCCGGTGGCGACGTGGGGGTCGTCGAGTTCGAGGGCCGACCGGGCGAGGAGGAGGACGCGCAGGCCCTGCTCGTTGAGGTGGTTGATCTCCTCCAGGGCGGGGTCGCCGGAGGGCAGCAGCACGTCGGGGGCGCCGAGCAGCCAGGTGTTGTTCTCGCCGTTGCCCTCGCTGAAGCTGGCGCCGCTGTACTTGCGGGCGGAGGAGAACGGCAGCGATTCGGTGCAGCGCCACTCCTCGCTGTCGGGGTAGGCGTCGATGATGGCCTGGAGGCTGGCGTTGGGGCGCGGGTCGGATTCGCCGAGGGCGCCGAGGACCTTCTTCACGTAGACCGGGTCGGTGCCGCCGAGCGGGCGGAGCTCGGTGACGTCCATGCCGCCCTCGGTGAGGGTGCCGGTCTTGTCGAGGCAGACCACGTCGACCCGGGCGAGGCCCTCGATGGCGGGGAGTTCCTGGACCAGGCACTGTTTGCGGCCGAGCCGGATGACGCCGATGGCGAAGGCGACGGAGGTGAGGAGGACCAGGCCCTCGGGGATCATCGGGACGATGCCGCCGACGGTCCGGGCGATGGACTCCTTGAGGTTGTTGTCCTTGACGATCAGCTGGCTGATGATCAGGCCGATCGAGGTCGGGATCATCATCCAGGTGACGTACTTGAGGATGGTGGAGATGCCGGAGCGCAGTTCGGAGTGGACCAGGGTGAAGCGGGAGGCCTCTTCGGCGAGCTGGGCGGCGTAGGCCTCGCGGCCGACCTTGGTGGCGGTGAAGGCGCCGCCGCCGGCGACCACGAAGGAGCCGGACATCACCTGGTCGCCGGGCTTCTTCAGGACGGGGTCGGCCTCGCCGGTGAGCAGCGACTCGTCGATCTCCAGGCCGTCGGCCTCGCCGACGACGCCGTCGACGACGACCTTGTCCCCGGGGCCGAGTTCGATGACGTCGTCGAGGACGATCTCGGAGGTGGAGATCCCGGCGGTCCTGCCGTCGCGGCGGACGCTGGGTTTGGCCTCGCCGATGACGGCGAGGCCGTCGAGGGTCTTCTTGGCGCGCAGTTCCTGGATGATGCCGATGCCGGTGTTCGCGATGATCACGAAGCCGAAGAGGCTGTCCTGGATCGGCGCGACGAACAGCATGACCACCCAGAGCACGCCGATGATGGCGTTGAACCGGGTGAAGACGTTGCCCCGGACGATGTCGGCGGTGGAGCGGGAGGAGCGTACGGGGACGTCGTTGACGTCTCCGCGGGCGACCCGTTCGGCGACCTCGGCGGTGCTCAGGCCGCCGGGCTTGAACACGGGGGCGGGCAGTGCGACCGGATGCACCGGGTCGAGTTCCGCCCCTGCGTCGATGGCGGCGCCGGCCCGCTCCGGCCCGTCATGATCGATCTTCGCCCGCTGCGTCATGCTTTCGACGGTAAGGGGGGTGACAGCGCTTCACCCGCCGAGCGGTCGGAAGATCCGACTTCAGGATGAGCCGAATCGTTCCTGGGTCTGGGCCGCCGCGTGCCGCTTGAGTGCGGCGTCGCGCTTGCGGACGTACCAGATGCCGATGAGGCCGAGCCCACCGCCGGCCGCGCAGGTCCACAGCCACCACAGCAGGTCGCGGTCGGCGAACCAGCCGTAGAACGGCAGCTGGATCAGGAACATGGCGAACCAGAGGATCGTGCCGCCGGTGATGGTGGCGACCACCGGGCCCTCCAGGGGCTCGGGCGCTTCGTGCTTGGGGGTCCACTTCGCCATGACCCTCAGTCTAGGTGGCCGCGCTTCTCATCTACGCGCGGAGATGGACGCCCCTTCGTTCATGTGTTCATACTGAAACGGTTTGCTTATGACCGGATTGCTTCGTACGAATCCACCAAAACGAACCACTTTGAGGACCGCATGAGCACCTCGGCCCCCGCCGCGGCCCCCACCTCCACGCCCCCCGCGCCTCCCGCGAACGGGCTGGACCGCTACTTCAAGGTCTCCGAGCGCGGCTCGACCTTCGCCCGCGAGATCCGCGGCGGGTTCGCCACCTTCTTCGCGATGGCCTACATCATCGTGCTGAACCCGATCATCCTCGGCAGCGCGAAGGACATGTACGGCCACCAGCTCGACGGCGGCCAGCTGGTCACCGCCACCGTGCTGACCGCGGCCTTCTCCACCCTTCTCATGGGCGTCATCGGCAATGTCCCGATCGCCCTCGCGGCCGGCCTCGGCGTGAACACCGTCGTGGCCCTGCAGCTCGCCCCCCGGATGAGCTGGCCGGACGCGATGGGCATGGTGGTGCTGGCCGGCTTCGTGGTGATGCTGCTGGTCGCCACCGGCCTGCGCGAGCGGGTGATGAACGCCGTCCCGCTGGGCCTGCGCAAGGGCATCGCGATCGGCATCGGCCTCTTCATCATGCTGATCGGCCTGGTGGACTCGGGCTTCGTCTCCCGCATCCCGGACGCCGCCCACACCACGGTGCCGCTTCAGCTCGGCGCCAACGGCCACCTGCACGGCTGGCCGGTCCTGGTCTTCGTCCTCGGCGTGCTGCTCACCCTGGCGCTGCTCATCCGCAAGACCCCGGGCGCCATCCTGATCTCGATCGTCGCGATGACGGTGGTCGCGGTCGCCGTCCAGCTGCTGGCGGACCTGCCGGGCCGGGCCTGGGGGCTGACGGTTCCCGAGTGGCCGGGCAACCCGCTTGCCGCACCCGACTTCGGGCTGGTCGGCCAGGTCAGCCTGCTCGGCGGCTTCGACAAGGTGGGCCTGCTGACCGGCACCCTGTTCGTCTTCACCGTGCTGCTGTCCTGCTTCTTCGACGCGATGGGCACCATCCTCGGCGTCGGCGACGAGGCCAAGCTGACGGACAAGGACGGCACCTTCCCGGGCATCAACAAGGTGCTGCTGGTGGACGGCCTTGCCGTCGCCTCCGGCGGCGCCACCTCCTCCTCGGCCACCACCTGCTTCGTGGAGTCCACGGCGGGTGTCGGCGAGGGCGCCCGGACGGGCCTGGCGAACGTGGTCACCGGCGGCCTGTTCACGGTGGCGCTGTTCCTGACGCCGCTGGCCACCATGGTCCCCTCGCAGGCCGCCACCCCGGCGCTGGTCGCGGTCGGCTTCCTGATCCTGGCGGGCTCGGTGAAGGACATCGACTGGAGCGACTTCACCATCGCCGTCCCGGCCTTCCTGGCGATGCTGATGATGCCGTTCACGTACTCGATCACCAACGGCATCGGCATCGGCTTCATCAGCTTCTGCGCGCTGCGGCTGGCGACCGGCCGGGGCCGCGAGGTCCCGGTGGCCATGTACATCGTGTCGGCGGTGTTCGTCTTCTACTACGCGATGCCGGCCCTCGGCCTCACGTAAGGGCCCGACCCGACCGCTCAGGTCAGCCCGTAGAACTTCTCCGTCTCGTCGACGGCAGCCTTGAAGCGCTCGTCGAAGTCGTCGCGAATGAGCGTCCGGACCACATAGTCCTGGACGCTCATTCCGCGTTTGGCGGCATGTGTCCGGAGGCGGTCGAGGAGCTCCCCGTCTATGCGCATGCTCAGCACATGTGTCCCCATGCCGAAAGAGTCGGGGTCGGGGTGCACACGCGTGTCACTTTCCGGAACCGTCTCACCCGTACGAGTGACGAAACCTCGCCAGGGCACCCTCGAACAATCCGGTGTTCTTTAGAGAGAGTAATGAGTTATGCTAAGGAACATGCCTGACCTGACCCATGGCGACGATGCTGCCGCCGTGAACGATCTCCGCTCGGCCGTCATGCGGCTGGGCCGGCGCCTGAAGCACCAGCGCGTCGACGAATCGCTGAGCCCGACCGAGATGTCGGTCCTCGGCACCCTCGCCCGCTGCGGCCAGGCCACCCCCGGTGAACTGGCCCGGCGCGAGCACGTACAGCCGCCGTCGATGACCCGCATCGTGGCGCTGCTGGAGGCCAAGGGACTGGTCAGGCTGGAGCCGCACCCGGACGACCGCCGCCAGAAGGTGGTCAGCCAGACGGAGGAGGCCGAAGCGATGCTCGAGGAGAGCCGTCGCAAGCGGAACGCCTTCCTGGCCGGGCTCGCGGCCGAGCTCGACGAGGACGAATGGGCCAAGCTGCGGGAAGCGGCGCCCGTCCTCGAAAAGCTCGCCCACCTGTAGGAGCGACCAAGGAGGCGAACGCCCTTGAGTACGGGAAACGGAGCAGACTCCGCCCCCGGACCGATATCCACCCCTACGAAGCCTGCCCCGCGCAACACCGCGAAGAACACCATGTTCAGCTCGCTGAAGATCCGGAACTACCGGCTCTTCGCGACCGGTCAGGTCGTCTCGAACACCGGCACCTGGATGCAGCGCATCGCCCAGGACTGGCTGGTCCTCTCCCTGACCGGGTCCGCCTCCGCCGTAGGCATCACCATCGCGCTGCAGTTCCTGCCGATGCTGATGTTCGGCCTCTACGGAGGCGTCCTCACCGACCGGCTGCCCAAGCGGCCGCTGCTGCTGGCCACCCAGGGCGCGATGGGCCTCACCGGCGCCGCGCTCGGTGTCCTCACGATCACCGGGCACGTCCAGGTCTGGCACGTCTACCTGACCGCCTTCCTGCTCGGCCTGGTCACGGTCGTCGACAACCCGGCCCGCCAGTCCTTCGTGTCCGAGATGGTCGGACCGGACCAGCTGGCCAACGCGGTCAGCCTGAACTCGGCCAACTTCCAGTCCGCGCGACTGATCGGCCCGGCGGTGGCGGGCGTACTGATCACGGCCGTCGGTTCCGGCTGGGCCTTCCTGCTGAACGGCCTGTCCTTCGCCGCCCCGGTCATCGGCCTGCTGCTGATGCGCCCGCACGAGCTGCACGCGACGGAACCCCGGCCCCGGGCCAAGGGGCAGCTGCGGGAGGGCCTGCGGTACGTCGCCGGCCGGCCCGAGCTGATCTGGCCGATCGTACTGGTCGGCTTCATCGGGACCTTCGGGTTCAACTTCCCGATCTGGCTGACCGCCTTCACCGACGACGTCTTCCACGGTGACGCCGGCACCTACGGCCTGTTCAACACGCTGATCGCGGTCGGCTCACTGGCCGGCGCCCTGCTGGCGGCCCGGCGCGGCCACGCGCGGCTGCGGCTGCTGGTCACGGCGGCGGTCCTCTTCGGGATCCTGCTGACCGTGACCGCCTTCGCCCCCGGCTTCTGGCTGTTCGCGGCGCTGCTGGTGCCGATCGGCATGTTCGGCCTGACGGTGAACGTGGTCGCGAACTCCAGCGTCCAGATGGCGACGGACCCCGCGATGCGGGGCCGGGTGATGGCCCTCTTCATGATGGTCTTCACCGGCGGCACCCCGGTGGGCGCGCCGCTGACCGGCTGGGTCACCGACCACTTCGGCGCGCGCGTCGGGATGGCCGCCGGCGGCCTGATCGCCCTGGCCGCTGCGGTCGCGATCGGCCTGGTGCTGTCCCGGGTGGGCAACCTCCGCCTCCGGGTCGACCGCCACGGCCTCACCTTCGTCCCGTCCAACCGCCCCACCCGCAGCCTGATCCCCGCGGCCTGACCGAGCCCCGGCACATCCAGCCTCGCCGGCGTTTGAGGCGCGGGGTCTGGGGCGGAGCCCCAGGTCTTTCCAGCCCCGCCGGCGATTGAGGCGCGGGTCCGGGCAGAGCCCGCCACGCCGCGGAGCCGCATATCGGTACTGGGGGAAGGGGCGGGGCGGGGAAAGGCCCCGCGCAGCGGCCGCCTGTCGGGTGCGGCGCCGTTGCGCGGGGCCAGCCCCCGGACCCCCGCGCCTCAAACGCCGGCGGGGCTGGGTAGGGCTCCGAGCCCGGGGGCTGGAGGTGCCTGCGGCAGGCGCAGCCAGCCCCGGAGACGGGGCGGCAGGGCCTAGGCTCGGGGACATGAGACTCTTCGCCGCCGTCCTGCCCCCGGAGAGCGCCATCGCCGAACTGCGGGAGGCCGTCGCCGCGTTGCCGCGCGACAAGGGGCTCCGCTGGACCGGTGAGGCGGGCTGGCACTTCACGCTCGCCTTCATGGGGGAGGTCGAGGACCGGCTGCTGCCCGAGCTGTACGAGCGGCTCGGCCGGGCCGCCGCGCACACCGCGCCCTTCCCGCTGCGCCTGCACGGCTCCGGCCACTTCGGCAACCGCGCCCTGTGGACCGGAGCCGCCGGCTCGCTGGACGGGATGCGGATGCTCGCCGAGCGGGCCGACGCCGCCGCCCGGCGGGCCGGCGTACCGATGGACCAGCACCGCCGGTACACGCCCCACCTCACGCTGGCCCGCGGCACCCACGCCCATGTCGACCTGCACCCCCACCTGAGTGCCCTCGCCGCCTTCGAGGGCACTCCGTGGGAGGTCACCGAGCTGCATCTGGTCCGCAGCAACCTTCCGACCAGCGGGATCCCCGGCGAGCAGCCCCGCTACGAGGTGGTCCGGTCCTGGCCGCTGACCGGGTGACCCGGTGCGCGGGGTGACCGGATGCCGGGTGACCCACGCCATTCGTTACGCTCGATGCGTGGATCCGAAGACCAGAAACCGCGTGATGGCCGGTGTACTCGTGCTGATGTTCGCCGTACTGGCGGTCACGACCGCCCTGAAGTAGCGAGCCGGGCGGCCTGCCCGGTCCGCCCGCCCTACCCGGCCTACCCGGCCTACTCGGCCCGGCCGGCCTGGCCGCCCCGTCACCAGGCGAAGGCCTCCGGGGACGGTCCGGGACCGGGGAAGATCTCGTCCAGGGCCGTCAGCAGCTCCTCCCCCAGCTCCAGCTCCAGGGCGCGCAGCGCGCTCTGCAGCTGCTCCGCCGTGCGCGGGCCGACGATCGGCCCGGTGACACCGGGCCGGGTCAGCAGCCAGGCCAGCGCGGTTTCGCCGGGTTCCAGGCCGTGCTTGTCGAGCAGGTCCTCGTACGCCTGGACCTGGGCCCGCACCGCACTGTTGGCCAGGGCGTCCGCGGACCGTCCCTCGGCCCGGCGCCCGCCCTCGACCTCCTTCTTGATGACCCCGCCGAGCAGCCCGCCGTGCAGCGGGGACCAGGGGATGACCCCGAGGCCGTACTCCTGGGCGGCCGGGATGACCTCCATCTCGGCGCGCCGCTCGGCCAGGTTGTACAGGCACTGCTCGCTGACCAGCCCGAAGCTGCCGCGCCGCGCGGCGGTCTCGTTCGCCTGGGCGATCTTGTACCCGGGGAAGTTGGAGGATCCGGCGTACAGGATCTTCCCCTGCTGGATCAGCACGTCGACGGCCTGCCAGATCTCCTCGAAGGGGGTCCGGCGGTCGATGTGGTGGAACTGGTAGACGTCGATGTAGTCGGTCTGGAGCCGCTTGAGGCTGGCCTCGACGGCCCGCCGGATGTTGAGCGCCGAGAGCCGGTCGTAGTTGGGCCAGGTCTCGCTCGCGCGGAACATGGAGCCGTAGACCTTGGTGGCGAGGACCGTCTTCTCGCGTCGGTCGCCTCCCTGGGCGAACCAGGTCCCGATGATCTCCTCGGTCCGGCCCTTGTTCTCACCCCACCCGTACACGTTGGCCGTGTCCACGAAATTCAGACCTGCGTCGAGGGCGGCGTCCATGATGCCGTGGCTGGTCGGTTCGTCTGTCTGCGGACCGAAGTTCATCGTGCCGAGGACGAGTCGGCTGACCTTGAGTCCGGTGCGTCCGAGCTGCGTGTACTTCATGGGGCACAAGCCAACTGCTTCGAGTCCACTCCAGGCAAGAGACCCGCGATCAGTCGCGGGGGAAGTCCGCGGTCGCCAGGGTGAGCCCGAGTTCCATTGCGGGTGGTGTCCTGCCGCCGGCGTGCGACCTTCTTGTGCAGCTTCGCGACTCGCTTCTTCGCCCGCCGGTAGCCCTTCGAGCCGGGCTTGCCCTTCGGCGGCCGTCGCCGGGCCATCATCCGCTGGTAGCGGGCCGGCTTCTGCGCCGCGCTCTTTCCATGCTCAGCGTGAGGAAGGTCGTGATCGTCGGACGTGGTGGTCGCGGTCTCCTTCACGCCCCAGTCGATACCGATCACACGACCGGTCTCACGCAGCGGCTCGACCACGGCGGGAACGACGAACGACGCATACCAATGGCCGATGGAGTCCTGATGGACGCGCACGCTGGACGCGTCGGGGGAAGGTCGCGAGACCACACCACCGTCAGCACGATGCCGGCCGCCCGGTACAGGCGCCCGTCCTTCAAGCGGAAGCCACGATGTGTAGTTGAGGCTCGGCAGGGCTTCGCGCTTCTTCTTCCACTTCGGCATCCCGGCCCGCTGCCGCACCGGCAAGCAGTCCTTGACGTCTTTCTGCGCCTTGGCACGGGACTTGGCGAAGTCGCGGATCAGCTGCTGCTGCGGAACGCTGCTGCCCTCACGCAGCCACGTGTTGCCCTTGCGGGCCTCGGTCAGCATCTTGTCGAGCTGAGCCGGACCACACGTGCGCTTGTCCTCGCCTTCGAGGCGGCTCTTGTTCCAGACACGGGTCTGTTTCGACTTCGCGCAGCACTCGTTCCACACCCAGCGGCACCGGTCCCGCTCGCCCATCAGAGCAGCGAGGGCGGTGGACGACACGCGGACACGGAACGTACAACGGTACGACCGGCCGTCAGGGCAGGCGGGCTTCGTACGGGCGCCCGATCCCCCATGCCTGGTGCATCACCGCCGCGAACTCCCCCGCCAGCCGGTGCTCCCCCGACGCGTTCGGGTGGGTGCCGTCGTAGGTGTCGTAGTGGATGTCGTACGCCTCCGGGCGGGCAGCCAGCAGCAGCGGCGAGGCGTCCGTGGACAGGTCGGCCGCCGTCTTGGCCAGCAGCTCGTTGAAGAGGGCCACCTCGGCCGCGAACGGCTCGTCGGTCTCGGCGCGGCTGTTGGGGATGACCGGCAGCAGCACCATCCGGACGGACGGGCGGGCCAGGCGGGCGGCCTCGATGAAGCGGCGGGCGTTGGCGGCGGTCTGGCCGGCGTCGGTGTAGAAGCCGAGGTCGATCAGTCCCAGGGAGACCAGCAGGACGTCCGCCTTGTGCGCGGCGACGGCATCGCCCACCAGCGGGGCCATGTGCTGCCAGCCCTCGCCCCAGCCGGCCAGGTGGCGGCGGGCGTGTGCCGGGAAGTCCGGGTCGGCGTAGTCGTGGGAGACGGGCGCGTCCGCGAAGGTGTCGTAGAGCTCGGTGCGCGGGCCCACGATCTTGTACGGGCCGCCGAAGGTGGCATTGAGGTGCTGCCACATGCGGTAGCGCCAGGTGTAGTCGCCCGCGCGTCCGATGGTCATGGAGTCGCCGACGAACATGAAACGCATCCCGTCATCATCGTGGATGGGGCGGGGCCTGCCGCTGTGATGCCGGACACCCTGGCAGGCTGGGGGGTATGCGCCGTCTTCCGACCGTTCTCGCCAGCCTGGCCGCCGCGGCCCTCACCGTCGCGGCGGGCCCCGCCGCCGGCGCCGCCGAGCCTCCCGCCGCCGCTTCCTTCGTCATCGAGGACCCGCGGATCACCGAGTCGAGCGGCCTGACGGCCAGCCGGACGCATCCGGGCGTGTACTGGACGCACAACGACAGCGAGGACGGCCCGTACATCTACGGAGTGGACTCGGCCACCGGCCGTACGGTCGCCCGGGTGACGATGACCGGGATCGGCCGGCCGCGTGACGTCGAGGCGATCTCGCTGGGGCCGGACGGGCAGCTGTACGTCGGTGACATCGGGGACAACCGGAACGGCAGCTGGGCAAACGTCTGGATCTACCGCTTCCCGGAGCCGAAGCAGCTGGGCGATGTGAAGGTGAAGGCCACCCAGTTCACCGTGCGGTACGCGGACGGGCCGCGGGACGCCGAGGCGCTGATGGTGCATCCGAAGACCGGCCGGGTCTACATCGCCAGCAAGGACCGGGAGAAGGGCGGGCTGTACGAGGGCCCGCAGAAGCTGGCGACCGGCGGGGCGAACGTGTTCCGGCGGGTCGCGGACGTGCCGTGGGTGACGGACGGCGCGTTCTCCCCGGACGGCACCCGGCTGGCGCTGCGCGGCTATCTCGTCGCCCGCACCTACCCGTGGCAGGCGGGCCGGCCGGGGGGCGAGGGCGAGCGGGTCGACGCGCCCTGGCAGGGGCAGGCGGAGTCGGTGACGTACACGGCGGACGGCTCGGCCCTGATGTTCGGCGCGGAGGGCGCGAAGAGCCAGGTGGTCGCGATCCCGGTGGCGGCCGGGCCCGGCGGGACGGGCGCCCCCTCGTCCGGCCCGGCGGCCAAACCGGGCTCCCCACCCGGCACCTCCGCCGAACCGGCCGCCGAGGACGGCGACTTCCTGCTCGGCGCCCTGGTCCTGGCCGGCGCCACGGCCCTGGTCCTGGGCGGCAAACGATTGTTCCGGCGCGGGTAGCGGGGGCGCCGGGCCGGCTGGCCGGGCGGGCTGGGTGGGGCTCTCAGGGTCGGGTGGCTGTCGGGAGGCGGTAGTCCGGCAGTTCGAGGGTGGTGGCTTTCTTCCCCTCCTTCAGCATCCAGTCGAGGATGCGTCGGCGGCTCAGCATCCGGTTGCGCATCCGGATGCCGAAGCGGCTGCCGGGGGCGAGGAACCTGCCCGTACGGTCGCCGCCCTTCTGGCAGCCCTCGGCGTACGCGCGCAGCAGGTTCTCGTAGCGCGCGAAGGCTCCCTCGTGGTCGTCGCCCGCCCGCGCCAGCTCTCCGGCGAGTACGTACGCCGCCACCACGCCGGTCCCGGTGCCCATCCCGCCGATGGTGGCGCCGCAGGCGGCGTCCCCGACGAGGGCGATGCGCCCGTGGTGCCAGGCCGGCACGTCGGCCCGGCTGATGGAGTCGAAGTACAGCTCGTCCGCGTCCCGCAGCCCCTCCAGGAGCCGGGGCACCTCCCACCCGAGCCCGGCGAAGGCCTCGGTGACGATGGCCTTCTGCTGCTCCTGGTCGTGCCGGTCGTACACCAGCGGGTCTGCGGCGAAGACGAAGAAGGCGCGGGCGGTGTCGGGATCGCGGTTGTCGGTGCCGACTGCAGCGAGTCGGCCCGGCGCGTTGTACCCGACGGATCCTTCACCGAAGCCGACTCCGAGGTGATTGGGCAGGCTCCAGGTGGCCGCGTAATAGCCGAGGTGGCTGACGTACCGCTCCTCGGGGCCGAAGGCGAGCCGCCGGACGTTCGAGTGGAGGCCGTCGGCGCCGACGACGAGGTCGAAGGTGCGGGTCGCGCCGCTGCGGAAGGTGACGTCCACGCCGTCCTCACGCTGCCGCAGTGCGGCGATGGACTCGCCGAAGAGGTAGTCGGCGTACGGCAGGCTGTGCTCGTACAGCACCCGGGCGAGGTCGCCGCGCAGCACCTCGATGTCCCCTCCGGCGAAGTCGGCGGGGAGCTGCAGCTGCGTGCGGCCGTCCTCGTCCACGAAGTGCATGGGGCTGCCGCCGGTCTGCAGCCGGCGGAGGTCGTCGAGCACGCCCATGCGTTCCAGCACGGTCAGGTGCGTGTCCCCTCGGAAGTCGACGGCCTGGCCGCCCTCGCGCAGCCCGGGGGCGATCTCCACGACGGTCACCTCGAATCCGTGACGGCCCAGCCAGTGGGCCAGCGCGGGGCCGGCGATGCTCGCACCCGAGATCAGCACCTTGTTGCCCATGATCCCCACCATTCCTCTTAACTGTGTCCAATGGAAGCTATTTCTGGCTGTGTACGGTAGACACAATTTCCGAGCGGGGCAAGGCAACAGGGAGTGGGCGCGGCATGGCGGACGAAGCGAGCGAGCTGATGCGGCTGCTCTGGGGCCCGCATCCGCAGCCCAAACGCGGCCCCAAGCCGGCGCTGACCCTGGCGGGCATCGCCCGGGCGGGCATCGAGATCGCGGACGCGGAGGGGCTGGCGGCCCTGTCGATGCAGCGGGTGGCCGAACTGCTCGGCAAGACGAAGATGTCGCTCTACCGGTACGTGCCGGGGAGGGCGGAACTGGTCGCCCTGATGGTGGAGGCGGCGATCACCGCCCCTCCGGAGGCCACCGGCGTGGTCGCTGCCGCGGAGGGCGACTGGCGAGCCCGGCTGACGACCTGGTCGCACAGCCTGGTGGAGGTCTTCGTAGGCCACCCGTGGCTGCTGGACGCGACGGTCGGCCCGCGCCTGATGGGCCCGAAGGAGCTGGCATGGATGGAGCAGGCCCTGGCCGCGCTGGACGGAACCGGCCTGACGGGCGCCGAGCGGATGGACGCGGTGGTGCTGCTGACCAGCCACGTCCGCGGCATCGCCCTGCAGGCCCGGGCCGCGACCCCGTCATCGGGCCCGGAGGGCCGGCTCCTGGCGGCCCTGGGCGAGGTCCTGCGCGAGCACGGCGAGCACTACCCCGCCCTGCTCGCCGCGACGACCTCGGCGGCGGAGCCGGGCGCCCAGGACCAGGCCCTGGCCTTCGGCCTGGCTCGCATCCTGGACGGCCTGGGCGCCTTGATCGCGGAACGCGCCGAGTCGCCCGCGGCATAGGGGGTGTTGCAGCATTGCGGCGCTGCGGCTTTGCAGCGCCGCAATGCCGTGGCGCCGGACTGCCGGGCTGCCCGGCTGCCGCGCTGCCGCGCTACCGGGCCGCCGTCCTGCCGGGCTGCCGTGCTGCCGTGCTGCCGTGCTGCCGTGCTGCCGTGCTGCTGCGTGAACGCCGCGGACGGGTGCGACGGTCGGGGGTCAGGCCAGGGTGATCTTGTCGCCGGTGACGGTGATCTTGGCTGCGGGGAGGGGGCGGGTGGCGGGGCCGCTCGCGACCGAGCCGTCCTCGACCTTGAACAGGCTCTGGTGGCAGGGGCAGACGATCTTTCCGTCCGTCACCGAGGTGACCGCGCAGCCCTGGTGGGTGCAGACCGCCGAGAAGGCCTTGAACTCCCCGGCCGTGGGCTGGGTGACCACCACCTTCTGGTCCTTGAAGACCTTGCCGCCGCCGACCGGGATCTCCGCGACCGCGGCGAGCTCGCGGGCGGGGGCGGCTGCCTGCGCCTCCCCGGCACCGCTGCCGGCGCCCGCGGTGTCCTTGTCGCCGTCGCCACAGCCGGCCAGCGCGGTGCCGGCCAGGGCCGCGGCACCGGCCGCGAGAACCGTACGCCGACGCGTGGTGTCACCCATACCCGTGTCTCCTTCGTTGTCCGTCGTCCCAGAAGTGGACTCCGCAGCCAACACGTACCACTCGGACCACGGGTTCACGCCCCGTCGGAATTCGAACCGCCCGCGCGCGTCGCTCGTGTCCCGGGCATGACCACGACTCCCCCTGCCATGCCGGCAACCGCGACTACCCCGGCCACCACCGCCACGCCGGCCGCCGGGGCTGCCCCCGCCGCCTCGACCACCCCGGCCTCGCCGACCACGCTGGCCACGCCAGCCGCCCCGGCCATGCCGACCGCCCCGGCTGCCCCCGCCGCGCCGGCCGCGCCGGGACTCCGTGAACGGGCCGCCGGCCAGTACGCCTTGCTGCCGCTGCGCCTCTTCCTCGGTGTCACCTTCGTCTACGCGGGCCTGGACAAGCTGACCGACTCCGCCTTCCTCTCCGCCACGGGCGACGGCTCGGTCGGGCAGCAGATGGAGGCCGTCCGGGACGCCGCCGCTCTGCCCGGTCTGGTCGATCTGTCGCTGAACAACCCGGTCGCCTTCGGGATTGCGATAGCCCTCGGGGAGCTGGCCGTTGGCCTGGGCACCCTGTTCGGCCTGCTGAGCCGCCTCGCGGCGGCGGGCGGCGCGCTGATCTCGCTCAGCCTCTGGCTGACCATCAGCTGGTCCACCACGCCGTACTACTACGGCAACGACCTGGTCTACCTGGTGGGATGGGTGCCGTTGGTGCTGGCGGGGGCGCCGGTGCTGTCGGTGGATGCGGTGGTTCGGGGGCGGCGCGGGGGTGGGGGTGGTCGGGCCTCGTCGGAGTCGACGCTGTACGGGAACGGTTCGGCGTAGCGCGCTCTGTCGCGCCCCCGCTCACCCGTCCGGGGTACGCCAAACCCAGCCCACTCCAAGCCCGCTGGCTTCCCTCCGGCCGGCCAACCGCGGCGGCTCCGCCAACCGCTCCGGCTCCACCAGCGCATCCGAGCCCGCTCACCCTTCCGGCTGGGTGCCCGGAGGACCCGTCCAGCCCCGCCGGGACCGCTCAGCCCCCGGCCGCTCCAGCCCCGCCGGGACCGTTCCAGCCTCGCCGGCGATTGAGGCGCGGGGTCCGGGGCTGGCCCCGGCAACGGCGCCGCACCCGGCAGGGGCCGCGGTACCCGCCCCGGACTTGCAGCCCCGCCGAGCCCTCCACTCCGCTGAGCGCTCGCGGCCGGGTTGCCGCGCAGCGGCACTTCCAGCCCCGCCGGCGAGTGAGGCGCGGAGTCCGGGGGCTGGCCCAGGCAACGGCGCCGCACCCGGGCAGGCGGCCGCGCACCCGCCCCGCACTTCCAGCCCCCGCCAAGCCCTCCACTCCGCTGAGCCCGCGCGGCCGGGTTGCCGCGCAGCGGCACTTCCAGCCCCGCCGGCGATTGAGGCGCGGAGTCCGGGGGCCGGCCCCCGGCAACGGCGCCGCACTCGGGCAGGCGGCCGCTGCGCGGAGCTGTTCCCCTACCCGCCCCTTCCCGAACTGGGGCTCCACCCCAGACCCCGCGCCTCAAACGCTGGCGAGGCTGGAGATGCCAAGCCCCGTCGAGGCTGGAGATGCCAGGCCCCAGCGAGGCTGGGTAGGGGTCCGACCCGGTGGGGCTGGGGGTACCGCCCGCGAGGGTGGTGGGTGCCACCAGCCGGGCAGGGTGGGTACTGCCCGGCGGGGCTAAGGGCGCGGCGCGGCGGAGCCTGGACCCCACGCCTCGAACGCCCGCGAAGCTGAAGACGCCGCCCGCGAAGCCGAGCAGGTGCCGTCAGGCGGGGCCGGGCAGGTGCCCCGCGGCGGGGGCGGTGCCGCACCGCGGGGGTGGGGCGTCGTGGGGCGGGGCGGGTCTGGTGGGCTAGCTGTGGCCCAGGTCGGCGGCTTCGGTGTCCGGCGGGGGGACCTGGCCCTCGTCCGGGGCCGGGTGGAGCGTGAACTCGTCCGCGCGCATCGAGTCGAGCACCGGCGGCGCCGGCCGCGGCGGCTTCGGCATGACCGCGGCCTCCGAGTGCCCGCCACAGCCGTACGACAGCGACACCAGCCGCCCGTCCGCCGGGCTGAACTCGTTCGCGCAGACACCGAACGCCTGCCCCAGCGACCCACCGATCTTCATCAGGAAGCCACAGGACACGCAGGACGCCGGCGCCGCCTGGGCCATCGGGGTCTTCGCACCGTAGGCCTCGTCCCAGCGGTCGGCCGCGGTGTGCAGCCCGTACCGGGACAGCACCCGCGCCCGGCGCATGCCGAGTTCCTCGGCGACGGCGGCGATGGAGCCGCGCACCGGCGCGACCACGCGGTCCGTCAGCGCCGCATCCTCCGCATCGGCCAGGTCCGCGAGCTCGTCCGAAACCACCGAGTTCGGCGGCGGCGCGTCCTCACCCGTGTAGCCGGGCTCCAGCCGCAGATCCTCGGCGTCGGTGGGCAGCAGGTCCCCCGGCCCCATGTCGCCCGGCCGCAGCCGCTCGCTCCACGGCACCCACTCCGGGGCGAGGAGCGCGTCCGGCCCGGGCAGCAGCACCGTTTCGTCGAGGGTGACCAGCTTCGCGCGGGAGGCGCGGGTCACGGTGACGGCCCAGCGCCAGCCCCGGTAGCCGGGTTCCTTGCACTCGAAGAAGTGGGTGACGACCCGGTCGCCCTCCGCTACGACGGAGACGTGCTCTCCGACGACCCCGGGGGCCGCGGCCTCCTCGGCCGCCGCACGGGCGAGTTCCACCGCCTCGGCGCACAGGCGGTCGGGGGTACGGGGGGTACGGCTTCGCGTGGTCGCAGCACTCACTGGTCTCGTTCTCTCCTACGCCGTCTCACGAGTGCGCCGTCCGTACTTGTCGTCCACAACGACCCGTCGGTCAGTCCCCTGCGTGGCACGGGCGGAGCGGACCAGAGGGCCGCGTCGACGTCCGCGCCCGATGGGTCCCGGGCGCACCTACTGCTATCCATTCTGCGGGATCGCGAAGAGGCGCGCGGCCAGGAGCAACCGCCGGTGGCGCGCTACGCACGCTACCTCCTCCGACGCCCTGGGCCCACATGCAAGTCCGATTCGCGGACATCCGCGGGGCCGCCGCGCGTCCCGGAAGGGGTCCGCGGAGCCGGGCTGGGGCACTATGGCCAGGTGGCACCCGCAAGGTCGTCCGACGGCGGCTCGGGCCGCGCCCGGAGGGCGGGCCGGGCTGTCGGGCATGCCCTGCACCAGCCGATCACCGGGACCGCACGGGGGATCCGCCGGGCCACCCACGCGCACGGCGCCGGGGAATCCGGTCTCGGCAAACTCATCGAGCTGCACGCCATCAACGGGGCCGGCGATGTGATGATCACCGTGGCGCTGGCGTCGACGGTGTTCTTTTCGGTCCCCACGGACGAGGCACGCGGCCGGGTGGCCCTGTACCTGGCCATCACCATGGCCCCTTTCACCCTGCTCGCCCCGGTGATCGGCCCGCTGCTGGACCGGCTGCCGCACGGCCGCCGCGCCGCGATGGCGGCGGCGATGCTGGCGCGTGCGCTGCTGGCGCTGATGATGTCGGGCGCGGTGGCCACGGGAGGGCTGGAGCTGTACCCGGCCGCGCTGGGCGTGCTGGTCGCGTCCAAGGCGTACGGGGTGGTGCGCAGTGCGGTGGTGCCGAGGCTGCTGCCGCCCAAGTTCTCCCTGGTCAAAGCGAACTCGCGGGTGACGCTGGCCGGTCTGCTGGCCACCGGGGCGGCCGCGCCGGTGGGGGCCGGATTGCATCAGATCGGGCCGCAGTGGCCGCTGTACGGGGCCTGCGCGGTCTTCCTGGCGGGGACGTTGGCGGCGTTCACCCTGCCGCACAAGGTGGACGAGGCGAAGGGCGAGACCCGGGCCCGGCTGTCCACCCACGAGCGCCGCACGCGGCGGCCGGGGCTGCGGACGGTGGGGCCGTCGGTGCTGTGCGGGCTGGCCGCGAACGCGTCGATGCGCAGCCTGTCCGGGTTCCTGATCTTCTTCCTGGCGTTCCTGCTGCGCGAGCATCCGCTGGCCGGGCAGAGCGCGGCGGTCTCGCTGGGCATCGTGGGCGTCTCGGCGGGGGTCGGGAACGCGTGCGGGACGGCGGTGGGGGCGTGGCTGAAGGCGCGGGCACCGGAGACGATCGTGGCGGCGGTGCTGTCGCTCACCCTCGGGGTGGCGATCGTGGCGGCGGTGTTCTTCAGCGGGCTGATGATGGCGGTGCTGGGGGCCACGGCGGGGTTCTGCCAGGCGCTGGCGAAGCTGTCGCTGGACGCGATGATCCAGCGGGATGTGCCGGAGGTGGTGCGGACCTCGGCGTTCGCCCGGTCGGAGACGGTTTTGCAGGTGGCGTGGGTGCTCGGGGGGGCGATCGGGATTGCGCTGCCGCTGAACGGGGTGCTGGGGATGGCGGTTGCGGCGACGCTGGTCGCGGCAGGCACCACCATGGCCCTCCGCGGCCTCCTCACCTCCCCCCGCCACCCCTCCCCGGGCTCCCCCCGCCCCCGAGTGGCCTAACGCCCCACGCGCCGACCCTTCCAGCCCTCGGACCGCGGCTGGGTGCGCCTGCCCGCTACGCACTGCAGCCCATCCGGGCGCTCCAGCCCCGCCGGGCCCCCTCCAGCCCCGCCGGGCCCTTCCGCCTGGGTGCCCGGAGGGCACATCCAGCCCCGCCGGCGATTGAGGCGCGGGGGTCCGGGGCAGGCCCCAGGCAACGGCGCCGCACCCGACAAGCACCCCAGCCCCGTGTGCTCAGCCATCCGGCCCCGCCGGGCCCCATCCAGCCCCGCCGGCGATTGAGGCGCGGGGGCCCGGGGGCCGGCCCCCGGCAACGGCGCCGCACCAGGGCAGGGCAGCCGCTGCGCGGAGCCTTTCCCCACCCCGCCCCTTCCCGAACTGGGGCTCCGCCCCAGACCCCGCTCCTCAAACGCCGGAGGGGCTGGAAAGGCCAAACCCCGGCGGGGCTGGGG
>NZ_JBFBAV010000047.1:0-52973 GCF_040689505.1 Streptomyces sp. NPDC051211 | reverse complement strand
CGGCATAGCCGTAGACCGCGCCGATGTCGGCCCGCCCGTCACCGTTGAAGTCACCAGCGACCCACTTGGCGCGGGCGTAGGAGTCGAAGTCCCGCACGGCGCCGTTGCGTTGCCCGCCGCACCCGCCTGTCTTCCGTTCCGGGCAGGCGAGTTGACGTTGCGTTGGGTGGAACTCGCTGCCGCGGGCGTCACCGTGTGCGGCGGCGGAACAGGATCGACGTCAGGGTCACGGAGGCCGCGGTGATGGCCGTGCACCAGGTGAGGGCGAGCCAGGGGATGTGGCCGGCCGGTTGGGCCAGGAGCAGGGCGCGGAGGGATTCGATCACCGGGGTGAGCGGCTGGTTCTCGGCGAAGCCGTGCAGCCAGGACGGCATCGTCTCGATGGGGACGAACGCGCTGGACGGGTAGGGCAGGAACATCATCAGGAAGGTGAACCCGCCTGCCGCCTCCGGGTTCCTGGCGAGCAGGCCGAGGGCGGCCGCCAGCCAGGAGATCGCCGTGATGTAGGCGAGCAGCAGGCCGGCTGCGGCGAGGAGGGCGGGCGGGCCGGCCTGCGGGCGGAAGCCGATGGCGAGGGCGACGGCCAGCACCAGCGCGGTGGAGACCAGATTGCGCAGGACGGATGCGGCGACATGGCTCGCGAGGATGGGGACGCCGCCGATGTCGGCCGCGCGGAAGCGGTCGATGATGCCGTCCTTCATGTCCTCGGTGACGCTGACGGCGGTGCCGGCCGCGCCGAAGCCGGCGCACAGCAGCATGGCCCCGGGGACGACGTAGGTCACGTACTGCGTGCCGGTGTCGATGGCGCCGCCGAAGAAGTACACGAAGATCAGCATCAGCATGATCGGCAGCATCAGGGCGGTGATCAGCGCGTCCGGGCTGCGGAGGCTGATGCGCAGCCGGCGGCCGGTCAGGGTGAGGGCGGTCGAGGCGAGGGCGGTCGAGGTCATCGAGGTGCTCCCGTCCGGTCGATGAGGGCGAGGAAGACGTCGTCGAGGGTGGCGCTGCGGACGGTGAACCGGTCGACGGCGGTGCGGTCCGGGTCGAGGGCGTCGAGCAGGGTGCGGACGTGCGGAGCGGTGCCGTCGGTGGGGATGCCGAGGGTGAGTTCGTCGGGGGAGTGGTGGACGGCCTGCGGGGCGAGCCGGGCCAGCCGGTCGTAGGCGGCCCGGTCGGCCAGGGTCAGGTCCAGGCGGTGGCCGGCGACCTTGGACTTGAGCTCGGTCGCGGTGCCCTCGGCGGCGATCCGGCCGGAGTCGAGGACGGCGATGCGGTCCGCGAGCCGGTCGGCCTCCTCCAGGTACTGGGTGGTGAGGAGGACCGTGGTGCCGTCGGCCCGCAGGTCCCGGACGGTGTCCCACAGGTCCTGGCGGCTGCGGGGGTCGAGTCCGGTGGTCGGCTCGTCCAGGAAGATCACGGCGGGCCGGGAGACCAGGCTCGCGGCGAGGTCGAGGCGGCGGCGCATGCCCCCGGAGTAGGTACGAGTGATGCGGCCGGCCGCCTCGGCGAGGCCGAAGCGGTCGAGGAGTTCGGCGGCGCGGGCCCGGGCGGCGGGCCGGCTGAGACCGGCGAGCCGGCCCATCATGCGGAGGGTCTCGGTGCCGGTCTGGAGGTCGTCGACGGCCGCGAACTGGCCCGTGAGGCTGATGGATCGGCGTACGGCGGCCCGTTCGGCGGCGATGTCCCGGCCGGCCACCCGGGCGGAGCCGCTTTCGGGGGCGGTGAGCGTGGCGAGGATGCGGACGGTGGTCGTCTTGCCGGCGCCGTTGGGGCCGAGGAGGGCGAAGACGCTGCCGCGCGGGACGGCGAGGTCGATGCCGTCGAGGACGCGGTGACTGCCGTAGGTCTTGGTGATTGCGGCAGCCTCGATTCCCAGGCCGCTCCGGGGCGATGACGGTGGTGACACGGCTGCCCTCCTCTTCTGCGTATGGCATACGCTCTACTGTGTAAGTAATACACAGAACTAGGATGGGGTCAACCGAGCGCAGGGAGCAGCACAGATGGCGGAGTCGGAGACCGGGCTTCCGGCGAGCCTGGAAATGGCCTGGGGGCTGCGGGAGCGGCCGGCGAAGGGCCCCCGCCCCGCCCTCACCCTCGACCGGATCGTCGACGCGGCGGTCCGGCTGGCCGCGGCGGAAGGCATCGAGGCCGTCTCCATGGGCCGGGTCGCCAAGGAACTCGGCGCCTCCACCATGTCCCTCTACCGTTACGTGGCCGCCAAGGAAGAGCTCTACATCCTGATGTCCGACGCCGGCGTCGGAACCCCGCCGCCCCTGCCGGACGGCGCCGAGCACTGGGACTGGCGGGAGCTCCTCGCGGAATGGGCGCGCGCCCAGCGGGCGGTCCTGCAGGCGGCCCCCTGGATCCTGCGGATCCCCATCACCGGGCCGCCCGCCACGCCCAACCAGGTGGCCTGGATGGAGCGCGGTCTGGCCGCCCTCGCCGGCACCGGGCTGGGCGAGGACGAAAAGCTCTCCGCCCTGATGCTGGTCGGCGGATTCGTCCGCAACGAGGCCACCCTGATGGCCGACATGACCGACGCCATCGTCAAGAGCGGGATCTCGCCCGACCAGCTGATCGGCCAGTACCAGCGGACCCTGCGGGTGCTGACCGACCCGGACCGGCACCCCGCCGTCACCCGGCTCCTCGACTCCGGCATCCTCTCCGGCGCCGACGAACCCGACTTCGAGTTCCGCTTCGGCCTGGAACGGCTGCTCGACGGGCTGGCGGTGCTGGTCGGCCGCCGCGCGGAGGGCTGACCACCCCGCGCCCGCCGGCCCCGGCTACGGCAAGCCGTCCAGCCGGCCGTCCAGCCGATCCTCCGACCGCCCGTCGAGCCGCCCTTCCAGCCGGCCGCCGAGGCGATCCTCCGACCGCCCTTCCAGCCGCCCTTCCAGCCGGCCCATCGCGCGGGACAGCTCCGACGCCGTGCCGAACGGGACGACCGCCGCCCGGCCCGGCACCCGGACCCCGCCCGTCAGTGCCACCCGGGTTCCGCCCCCCGGCTCCTCCTCCGCCGCCATCCCGATGATCAGGAAGCGGCTCTGCAGCCAGCACCACCCCGGCCGCACGAACCCCCGCAGATGCGCCCGGAACCCGTGCCTGCTGCGGGCCAGCGCCTCCACCCGGTCGCCCGACACCCGCAGCACCCGCACCCCGCGCATGTCCGGCTGGAACCGCCCGAACTCGCCCTCCAGATCGCCCATCACCGCCCACACCTCCTCGAAGGGCGCGGGCAGCACCCGTTCGGCGACCCGGGCGCCGCGCACCCCGGCCGCCATGACGTGCAGCTTGTGCACCGTACCGATCCCGCTCATGCGGACCACGCCTTTCGGAAGCTCATCCGGGCCCGGTGCAGCCGGGACTTGGCGGTGCCGGCCGGGACGCCCAGCAGGGCGGCCACGGCCTCCTCGTCCAGCCCCTCCACGTCCCGCAGGACCAGCACGGCCCGGTGGGACGGGGACAGCCGGGCCAGCACGTCCTCGATGTCCGCGGCCAGCTGCGGATCACCGCGCTCCGGTACGTCGGCCAGTTCGGCCGGGCGCGCCCGCGCGGCCCGCCGGGCGACCCGCACCGCCTCCCGCACGGCGATCGCCCGCACCCACCCGTACAACGCCTGCGGATCCTTCAACGACCTCAGCGACCGGAACACCGCGACCAGCGCCTCCTGAGTGGCGTCCGGGCCGTCGGCGAGCGCGATCGGCGTGCAGATCCGCGCGATGTACGGGGTGAGCCGGTCCAGCAACTCGTCCATGGCGAGGGTGTCGCCGGCCCGGGCCGCCCGCGCCAGCGCCACCCCCCGATCCCGGCCGCCGTCAGTGGTCACCGAGCAACTCCCCCCTCCGGACACCCCTGTTCGCCCGGCCCCGGCGGTCCCGGACCAGCAGGCGGACGGCGGCCCAGCCGAAGCCGAGGCACACCGGGGTGTAGAGGAACAGGTTCAGCCGGAAGAAGACCGGGCCGCCCCCGTTGTCCGCCCCGCACACCCAGGCCAGGCCGGCCGTTCCGCGGACCAGCAGGCCGGCGGCGACCCCGAACACCACCAGGGTTGCGAGCCGGCCGCCCCGCCCCCGGGAGCGGGCCCACACCGCCGCCGCGCCGGTGAACAGCAGCACCGCCAGCGGCAGCACCACCTGCGGCCCGAAGGACACCTCCGAGCCCAGCACCGCCCGCGACAGGGCCCGCTCGTCGGCGGCCGGCCAGGTCAGACCGGTCGCCCAGTACAGGTGCGCCAGACCGTCGGCGGCCAGCAGCGCGGCCACCGCCCGCCCGGTCCGGTGCTGCTGTCGTACGAGGTCAACCACGGGTGCCCCCCAGGGTGTTGGTGAACCGACACCCCAAGGAGGAGGCGCACCGGCAAAACGTTCCCTGTGCGCCCCGTCACACGCGCACCTCCCTGCGGATCCGGAAGGAAGGCGGCCGGGGGCTGTTTTTTTGCGCAGGGCGAGTACGGCGCCCTCACGAACCCCGTGCGTGAAGGCGGCGAGGCCACTTGGGGGAACGGGCCCCCGATCGGCCGGAAGTCCGGTGACTCCGCGGCCACCGGCAGCGTTACGGGGTTCATGGCTCACCACACCGCTGCCCGTATCGCCACAGGGGCCGCTCTCACCGTCATCGTCGGACTCGTCTCCATGCCCACCGTCCAGGCCGCCGAGCATCCGAGCGGCGGCACCGGCGCCGTCGCCGGACCCCTCAGCCTCGACAACCTGTTGTCGCTCCGCTTCCTCGCTCCGACGGTCCGCGACGCGAAGCGTCAGATCTCCGGCCTCGCATCCGGCCTGTCACCGGCGCCGGCGAGGAGCGTCGGCCTCGGCAGCCTTCTCAAGTAGACGGCGAAACCCCTCCCGGGGGAATCCGCTCAAGCAGTGGCGCGGCCTGGCCGCACGGACCGACAACCCGTCATCGCCCGCCAGGCCGCACCCCACCTCGTCGGCATCCTCATCCGGACCCGACGCCGACCGGAAAGACAGAACCTAGACCGGCTGCTCGGGGGCGGTCGCGCGGATGACCGCGAACACGCCGCCCTGCGGATCCGACAGCACCGCCATCCGGCCCGCCACCATGTCGAACGCGGGCATCAGCACATTGCCCCCGGCCCGCTCCGCCGCCGCGACCACACTGTCGGGATCGTCCACGTTGAAGTACGCCAGCCAGTTCGGAGGCGTGCCGGGAGGCAGGTTGTCGAGGTTCATCATCCCGCCCACCCCGCGCCCCTCGACCTTGAGCTCGGTGTAGTCCTCCGCCCCTTCGATCGCGGACGGGGCGGTCGTGATCGGTAGCACCTTGCGGTAGTAGGCCGCGGCGGCATCGGGGTCACCGGTGCTGAGCTCGTTCCAGATCAGCGCGCCGTGCTCGTTGACGATGCCGGCGCCGAAGAACTCCCTCGCCTCCCACAGCCCGAACACCGCGCCGGTCGGGTCGGAGAGGACGGCCATCCGCCCGAGGTCCATGACGTCCACGGGCCCCATGACCGTCTTCCCGCCGGCGGCCGTGCTCGCCTCCACGGCGCTGTCCACGCTGTCCGTGGCCAGGTACGTCGTCCACACCGCCGGGGGCATCGGGTCGGGCGTGGACCCGTCCGGGTTCATGGCGGCCATGATCCCGGCCACCGGCTTGCCCTTGAGCTCGCAGACGGCATACCCGCCGGTCTCCGGCGGTCCGACCTCGCCCTGCCAGCCGAACAGATCGCAGTAGAAGTCGATCGCAGCCTGCTGGTCGGGGACCATCAGGTCGATCCAGCAGGGGGTGCCGGCCTTGTAGGGGCCGTTCTTGTCGGGCACGGGGACCTCCGGTAGCGGAGCGCGGGAAGGACGTGCCCTCCCTTACCCGGGCATACTGCCCTCAATCCACCCGCCCGAGTGACCCCGCCGAGGTGGCTCGTAGCTCAGCGTCCTGCCAGCAAAATGCTGGCATTGCGACTGCTCTTGTTGCATGGCCACTCTTTATGTGCGTGATCTTTCCGATGAGGCGCTCGCCGAGCTGAAGATACGAGCGGCCCGCAACCGCCAGTCCCTCCAGGCCTACGCGCGCACCCTGCTGGAGGAGGAGGCCGCGACACCAGCGATCGAGGACGTCGTCGCACGCATCCGCTCACGGGTCTCGGCCCGGCTGACCGTCGACGAGGTGGTCGGCGACCTCGACGCGGGCCGGCGGCGCGAATGATCGTCATCGACGCCTCCGCCGTCGTGATGCTGGTCGCCGACGCGGGAGCGGTCGGCGATGCGGTGCGCGAACGCGTGCTCGGTGAGCGCCTGACCACACCGCATCTGCTGGACATCGAGGTCGCCCATGCCCTGCTGGGGCGGCACCGCGGCGGCAAGCTCTCCGACCGGCAGCTGGACACCGCGTGGGACGACTTCGTCTCGCTACCGGTACGGCGCATGGAACACCTGCCGGTCCTACCCCGGGTCCGCGAGCTGCACGCGAACCTCTCGGCGTACGACGCCGCCTACGCCGCCCTCGCGGAGGGGCTGCAGGTACCGCTGATCACCTGCGACGCGCGGATCGCCCGCTCCGGGGCGACACGTTGCAAAGTCGAGGTCTTCGGGCCGTGAACGGCCGCAGCCCCGCCCTTGTGGGCGGGGCTGCGGCCGGGACGAATGCGCCTCAGAGGCGCTCGGGCGTCCGGATGCCCAGCAGGGACATGCCCTTGGTGAGGGTGCGGGCCGTCAGGTCGCACAGGAACAGGCGGTTCTCGCCCACGACGAGCTCCGGCTCCGGCTTCACGACCGGGCACTGGTCGTAGAACGTCGTGAACAGCGAGGACAGCTGGTACAGGTACGCGGCCACCTTGTGCGGGGCGTGATCCGCGGCCGCCTCCGCGATCAGCTCGCCGAACTGGTCCAGGTGCAGACCCAGCGCACGCTCGGCCGGCGCCAGCTCCAGCTCCGGGTGCGCCACCGGCTTGCGGTCGCCCGCCCTGCGCAGGATCGACTTGATCCGGGCGTACGCGTACTGGAGGTACACGGAGGTGTCGCCGTTCAGCGAGACCATCTGGTCCAGGTCGAACTTGTAGTCCCGGGAGGCCGAGGTCGACAGGTCGGCGTACTTCACCGCGCCGATGCCGACGTACCGGCCGTTCTCGACGATCTCCTCCTCGGACAGGCCCACCTTCTCGGCCTTCTCCCGCACGACGGCCGTGGCCCGCTCGACGGCCTCGTCCAGCAGGTCCACCAGCCGGACCGTCTCGCCCTCACGGGTCTTGAACGGCTTGCCGTCCTTGCCGAGGACCGTGCCGAAGGCCAGCTGCACGGCCTTGTGGCCGCCGTTCAGCCAGCCCGCCCGCCGGGCCGTCTCGAAGACCATCTTGAAGTGCAGGGACTGCCGCGCGTCCACGACGTAGATCAGCTCGGTCGCCTTCAGGTTGCCCACCCGGTCGCGGATCGCGGACAGGTCCGTCGCGGCGTAGCCGAAGCCGCCGTCCGACTTCTGCACGATCAGCGGGGTCGGGTTGCCGTCCGGGCCCTTGTACTCGTCGAAGAACACGCACAGCGCGCCGTTGGAGCGCACGGCGACGCCCGACTCCTCCAGCAGCTTGCACGTCTCGACCAGCATGTCGTTGTAGCCGGACTCGCCGACGATGTCGGGGTCCTGGATGTCCATGTCCAGCTTGTCGAAGACCGAGTAGAAGTAGATCTTCGACTCGTCGACGAACCGCTGCCACAGCGCGAGGGTCTGCTCGTCCCCCGCCTGCAGGTCCACCACCCGGGCCCGGGCCCGCGTCTTGAACTCCTCGTCGGAGTCGAAGAGCGCGCGCGAGGCCTTGTAGAGGCGGTTGAGGTTCGACATGGCCTCCTCGCCGGAAGCCTCCACGGACTCCTGCGAGGACTTGTGGTCCAGCTCGTGCGGGTGCTCCAGCAGGTACTGGATGAGCATGCCGAACTGGGTGCCCCAGTCGCCGATGTGGTGGCGGCGGACCACCTTCTCGCCCGTGAACTCCAGGATCTCCACCATCGCGGCGCCGATCACGGCGGACCGCAGGTGCCCGACGTGCATCTCCTTGGCGACGTTCGGCTGGGCGTAGTCGATCACCGTGGTGCCCGGGTTCTCCGCGAGCGGGACCCCGAGCCGGTCGTCGAGCGCCCGCGCCGACAGGGTCTCGATGATCGCCCGGTCGGTGATCGTGATGTTGAGGAAGCCCGGGCCCGAGACCTCGATCTCCCGGATCAGGTCACCGGTCACGATGCCCTCGACCACCGACGTCGCCAGCTCACGCGGGTTGGACTTCGCCTTCTTCGCGAGCGCCAGGATGCCGTTGGCCTGGAAATCGGCCCGGTCGCTTCGTCGCAGCAGCGGGTCGGCGGCACCGGCCTCCGGCAGGGCGGAGACGAGTGCGTCCGCGACGCGCTGATTGACGGTCGAAGCGAGGGAAGGGACCGAGGCCATGAGCTGCCGTTCCTGTGAGGGTTTGAGCATGGGGTGTTCCTACGAAAGACGAGTATCCCACGCGAGAACCACGCACCCCACGGGATAAAGCAACCCCGGAGCGGCTCCTTCCGTCTGGGAGAATGGCCGAAGGTAAGGCTGAAGCCAGCATTTGAGATAGAAGGACGTGTCGTGGCTCAGAGCAGCACCGAGACCGACTGGGTCTCCCGTTTCGCGGACGAGGTCATCGCCGAGGCGGAGCGCCGAGCACCCGGCAAACCTCTCGTCGTCGCGTCCGGACTCTCCCCTTCCGGCCCCATCCACCTGGGCAACCTCCGCGAGGTCATGACCCCGCACCTGGTCGCGGACGAAATCCGCCGCCGCGGGCACGAGGTCCGCCACCTGATCTCCTGGGACGACTACGACCGCTACCGCAAGGTCCCGGCCGGCGTCCCCGGCGTCGACCCCGAGGCCTGGGCGCAGCACATCGGCCGCCCGCTGACCGCCGTACCGGCCCCGGCCGGATCGGCGTACCCGAACTGGGCCGAGCACTTCAAGGCCGCCATGGTCGAATCGCTGGCCGAGCTGGGCGTCGAGTACGACGGCATCAGCCAGACCGAGCAGTACACCTCCGGCGCCTACCGCGAGCAGGTGCTGTTCGCGATGAAGCACCGCGCCGACATCGACGCCGTCCTCGACCAGTACCGCACCAAGCAGAAGCCGGGCGGCAAGAAGCCCTCGCAGAAGCAGGTCGACGAGGCGGAACTGGAAGCGGCCGAAGGCTCGGGCGCGGCCGCCGAGGACGACGGCAGCGCGGAAGGCGCCGAGTACTTCCCGTACAAGCCGTACTGCGCCGTCTGCAACAAGGACTTCACCAAGGTCACCTCGTACAACGACGAGACCACGGAGATGACCTACGTCTGCACCGAGGACGAGCACACCGAAACGGTCAAGCTCTCCGAGTTCAACCGAGGCAAGCTGGTCTGGAAGGTCGACTGGCCCATGCGCTGGGCCTACGAGGGCGTGGTCTTCGAGCCCTCCGGCGTCGACCACTCCTCGCCCGGCTCCTCCTTCCAGGTCGGCGGCCAGATCGTCCACATCTTCGGCGGCGAGCAGCCGATCGGCCCCATGTACGCCTTCGTCGGAATCAGCGGCATGGCGAAGATGTCGTCGAGCAAGGGCGGAGTCCCCACCCCGGCCGACGCCCTGAAGATCATGGAACCGCAGCTGCTGCGCTGGCTGTACGCCCGCCGCCGCCCCAACCAGTCCTTCAAGATCGCCTTCGACCAGGAGATCCAGCGGCTCTACGACGAGTGGGACAAGCTGGAGGCCAAGGTCGCCGACGGCAGCGCGCTGCCCGCCGACGCCGCCGCCCACAGCCGCGCCGTCCGCGTCGCCTCGCACGAGCTGCCGCGCACCCCGCGCCCGATGCCGTACCGCACGCTCGCCTCGGTCGTCGACATCACCGCCGGCCACGACGAGCAGACCCTGCGCATCCTGTCCGACCTGGAGCCGGACCGTCCGCTCGCCTCCCTCGACGAGGTACGGCCGCGCCTCGACCGCGCCGAGAACTGGATCAGCACCCAGGTCCCGGCCGACCAGCGAACCCTGGTACGGGACACCGCCGACGCCGAACTGCTCTCCTCGCTGGACGACGCCGGCCGGGAGTCGCTGCGGCTGCTGCTGGAGGGCCTGGACTCGCACTGGTCGCTCGACGGCCTGACCACCCTCGTCTACGGCGTACCGAAGGTCATGGCCGGGCTGGAGCCCGACGCCAAGCCGACACCGGAGCTGAAGGTCGCCCAGCGGCAGTTCTTCGCCCTGCTGTACCGCCTCCTGGTGACCCGGGAGACCGGGCCGCGCCTGCCCACGCTGCTGCTGGCAGTGGGGGCCGACCGGGTACGGAAGCTGCTGGCCGCCTAGCCGACGGATGAGGGCCCGCACCCCGGGACGGGGTGCGGGCCCTCATGCATGCCGATGCATGCCGATCGCGGTTTGGGGCTCAGGCGATGTGCTCGGCCTCGGCCTCCAGCTGGTAGCGCTGCCGCAGCTGCGGCATCATCCGGCGGAGCAGCGAGGCGCTGCGCGGGTGCGTCACGCCGTAGCCGTCCGCGAGGTGTATGTCGAGCGCCTCGGGCGTCGGGAAGTTGCCGTGCTCGTCGATGAAGGTGCGGAACACCTTGTACGCCGCCTCCGCGAAATCGGCCTCCGCGTTCGCGGCGGCGGCCTCTTCCTCGGTACGGGGGCCGGGGATCGGAAGCTGCTGCTCCGGCTCCTGCACCTGGCGCTGCTCCGGGTGCGGCTGCGGCTCCGGCTGCGGCTGCGGCTCGTCGTACGGGCCGGCCGGGGGGAGCACCGGAGTGGGCTCCAGGCCCTCCACGTACTGCGGGTTGTAGCCGCCCTCGTAAGCCGCCTGGGGCGCCTTCGGCGCGGCGAACCAAGCGCTGTTGTGGGCGGCGGGCATGGCGGTCGGGTCGACGGCGAAGCCCGCCTGCTGCTGGCCCTGCGGGACCTGGCCCTGGGGCCCGTAGGCTTGGGCTTCGCCCGGCGCAACCTGGCCTGCGGCCTGGCCCGCGGCCGCGGCCTCCGCCGGGGCACCGCCTGCGGCGCCGGCCGCCGGGCCGTCGGCCCCGGCCCGGCCCGGGAGCGGCCCCTCGGACGGGACGGCACCGGCCTGAGGGGCGATGGCCGCAGCAGCCGCGGTCAGGGCCGGGTTGGCCGACGAGGCCGGGAAGGCCGCCGTACCGGCCACCGCCTGAGCGGCCGGAGGGAGCAGCACCGGGTCGATGCCCGCCGCCGCCAGCCCGTCCGGCGCGGTCTGCGAGAGGGGAACGCCGATACGGGCCAGCCGCAGCGGCATCAACGCCTCCACCGGCGCCTTGCGGCGCCACGCCCGCCCGTACCGGGCCTGAAGCCGCGCCTGGTAGATCAGCCGGTCCTGCTCCATGCCGACCGCCTGCTCGTACGACCGCAGCTCCCACAGCTTCATCCGGCGCCACAGCTTGAACGTCGGGATCGGCGAGAGCAGCCAGCGCGTGATGCGCACACCCTCCATGTGCCGGTCCGCGGTGATGTCCGCGATCCGCCCCACCGCATGCCGCGCCGCCTCGACCGTGACCACGAACAGGATCGGGATCACGGCGTGCATGCCCACACCCAGCGGGTCCGGCCAGGCCGCCGCACCGTTGAACGCGATCGTCGCCGCCGTCAGCAGCCACGCCGTCTGCCGCAGCAGCGGGAACGGGATCCGGATCCACGTCAGCAGCAGATCCAGCGCGAGCAGCACGCAGATGCCCGCGTCGATACCGATCGGGAACACCAGCGAAAAGTCGCCGAAGCCTTTCTTCAGCGCGAGTTCGCGCACCGCGGAGTACGAGCCCGCGAAACCGATCGCCGCGATCACGACGGCTCCGGCCACCACGACGCCGATGAGTATGCGGTGCGTCCGAGTCAGCTGCATCGCGGCCACCCGCGATCCCCTCCCACTCCCACTATTCGAGCTCTGGCAGCCACAGCGTACGGGTGGCCGATGGGAGTTACTGCTGCGGCTGCTGGTTAGCGGCCGCGACCGAGCCCACGGACTCCTTCGCCGCCGCGATCGCACCCTCCAGCAGCTTCTTCTGATCGGGGGCCTGCGCACCCTCGTAGGCGGCACCGTTGTAGTCGAGCGTGACCACCACGTTCTGCGTGCGGGCGACGATCGTCGTGTTGAAGAAGTCGACGTCCTTCTTCACGCTGTACGTCACGCTCGTCGCCTGGTCACCGACCCCGCCGGCGGCCTCCACCTTCACGTTCTGGCCGCCCTCCGACACCTTCGCCGCCTCGAGCTGCTTGTTGTACTGCTCCTCGGCGCGCTTGTTGCCGCTGCCCAGCGAGGCGTGCGAGTCGTACCGGACCAGCGAGACCGCCAGCCAGCGGTAGTCCGAGCCCTTCAGCCCGTTCTCGTCCAGGCCGTGCCAGGAGCAGCCCGCCCGGTTGGCCAGGTCGTTCGACTTGGTCGCCGTACCGTTCTTGTCCTTGACCTCCGGAACCAGCGTCTCGATGGTCTTCGCCTGGACCACCTTGCACGGGTCGGGCAGCTTGTCGAACGCGGCCTTCTCCGGCTTGGGGGCCGAAGGCGCGGCACTCGGCGCGGCAGAAGCGGACGAATCGGACTTCTTCTTGCTGTTGTCGGAGCCCGAGCCCCCCTTGCCGGAATCGGACGAACACCCGGCCACGGTGAGGATCACCGGGACGGCTGCGCAGGCGAGAACTCGGGTGAGGCGCGAGGCTGATCGGTGCATGTTTCCTTCAATGACTCGTCGGCGGGACCCAGCAACGGTAGCCCGACCCGGAGACAGCCTGCTGTGCGCGCCGTCACGCCGGGGCCCGCCGGCCCCGCTCAGTCGCTGAACCGCTCCGCCAGCGCCTCCGCCAACTCCACTGCCCGGTCCTGCGTTTCCTCGGCCGAGGGGACCGTGCCCGGCACCGACGGCTGCACGCTGTAATCGACGGTGACGATGACGTTCGAGGTACGGAACACAATGCGCACCGTCCGGGACTGGGCGGTGGCACCGGCCGCGCTGAGCCGGTCGTCCAGGAACGCCTCGCTGCCGAGCCCGTCCAGCCGGCGCGAACCGGGCGCGGACGGGGGCTGCTGGGTGCCGCCCGGACTGCCGCTGCCACCTCCGGTGATGCTCGGGCTGCCGCCGGGGGCCGGGCTTCCGCTCGGGCTCGCACCGGGGCTGCCGGCCGGGGCGGGGCCGCCGGCCGGGCTCCCGCTCGGGGTGGGCGTGGGGGTGGGCGTGGGCGTGGAGGTGGCCGTGACTGCGGCCGGCAGGCCGGCCCCGACGAGCTGGCGCTCGTACACCTGGTGCGCCTTGTCGTCGTCGCTGTCGGCGGCGCGATCGTAGGACACCACCCGCTCGAAGCCGACGTACAGCAGCCGGGTGGTGTCGGTGTCCTGCGCCTTCCAGCGGCAGCCGACGCGCCGGTCCCCGTCGTAGGAGGTGTCGGCCACCCCGGCGTACAGCTTGTCCTTCTGCTCGGAGGGCAGGGCGGTGTCGACGGGGAGCATGGCCTTGAGCCGCTTGCCGTCGACGGCCTTGCAGGGCATGGGCAGGCTCCGGTACTTGCCGGGCGGCGCGGGCGCGGGGGCGCTGATCCTGCCCTTGGCGTCTCCGCCGCCGCCCCCGTTTCCGCCACCGCCGGTGCACCCGGCCACGAGCGCGGTGGTCATCGCGATGCCCGGCAGGGCCAGCCGTACTGCCTTGCGCTGCACGTCCTGTGGCTCCCTCGGTCAGAAAATCCGTTGCCGTGGTGTGACGGCGGATGGACACAATGTCTACCGCACACGCTGGCGCTGACGCCGGTCCCCTGTCGTGTTTGGGGCTGAGAGCGAGGCTTTTTGCGTATTGGGACTTTTCTTTGGTTTACGGGGTAGTGGGGACGATATGTCGTATGTAGAGGTGCCCGGGGCGAAGGTCCCGATCCGCATGTGGACCGACCCGGCGACGGTCGAAGACAGCGCGATGCAGCAGCTCCGCAATGCCGCCACCCTCCCGTGGATCAAGGGCCTCGCGGTCATGCCGGACGTTCACTACGGCAAGGGCGCGACGGTCGGCTCGGTGATCGCGATGAAGGACGCGGTCTGCCCGGCGGCGGTGGGCGTGGACATCGGCTGCGGCATGTCGGCGGTGAGGACGTCCCTGACGGCGAACGACCTGCCGGGGGACCTGTCGAAGCTCCGGTCGAAGATCGAGCAGGCGATCCCGGTGGGGGCCGGGATGCACCGGGAGCCGGTCGACCCGGCGCGGCTGTACGGGTTCGGCGAGCGCGGGTTCGGGGACCTGTGGGAGCGGTTCGACTACGTCGCGGATGCGGTGAAGTTCCGGCGGGAGCGGGCCATGAAGCAGATGGGGACGCTCGGAGCCGGCAACCACTATATCGAACTTTTGTTCGATGAAGAGGGGGCGATTTGGCTCACTCTGCACTCGGGATCCCGAAATGTCGGCAAGGAGTTGGCGGACTTCCACATCGGCGTTGCGAGGGGTCTCTCGCACAACCAGGGCCTGGTGGACCGGGACCTCGCGGTGTTCCTCGCCGCGACCTCGGAGATGGAGGCCTACCGGAGCGACCTCTTCTGGGCCCAGGAGTACGCGAAGTTCAACCGCGCCGTGATGATGGGCCTGTTCAAGGAGGTCATCCGGAGGGAGTTCCGGAAGGCGAAGGTCTCCTTCGACCAGGAGATCAGCTGCCACCACAACTACGTGGCGGAGGAGCGGTACGAGGGCATGGACCTGCTGGTCACGAGGAAGGGCGCGATCCGCGCCGGCAGTGGCGAGTTCGGGATCATCCCGGGTTCGATGGGCACCGGCTCGTACATCGTGAAGGGTCTCGGGAATGAGAAGGCCTTCAACTCGGCTTCGCACGGAGCGGGCCGGCGCATGAGCCGGACGGCTGCGAAGAAGCGGTTCTCGGCACGAGACCTGGAGCAGCAGACCCGGGGTGTGGAGTGCCGGAAGGACTCGGGTGTCGTGGATGAGATTCCGGCCGCCTACAAGCCGATCGAGCAGGTCATGGAGCAGCAGACGGACCTGGTGCAGGTCGTGGCCAAGCTGAAGCAGCTCATCTGCATCAAGGGCTGAGCCCGGGGTGCAGTTGTCGGGGGAGTGGAGGAGCCCGGACCGGTGACGGTCCGGGCTCCTCCGCGTTCCGGGACTGTCAGATCTGTCCCGTGCGTAGGCGCCAAAGGCGCATGTAGCAGCTCTTCTCGGTACGGTCGAGGGCTCTGGCGGCAGCTGCGGGGTCGTTCAGCTTCAGGAGTTCGCGGTCGTCGGAAGACGTCCACCGGCGGCGCGGAGGGGCGAACCGCATCTCGGGCGGGCGGACCCATGCTGCGAGAGAAGCGGCTGCCGTCTTCTTGCGCTCCAGGGCGAGGCAGCCGGGGTAGTAGAGGTCCGCGGCCAGCTGCATCGCTGCTTCCTTGGTGTAGAGGATGTTGTAGATCTCGTCCCGCGCGTTGCGCTGGAGGGTGCGTTCAGCTCCGGTGGTCTCTTGGGCGTAGTGGCACAGGTACGCGCCGATAGCGGTGCTTGCGGTGGTCAGGGAGATGAAGGGGAGTCCCCGGCTCGTGTAGCCGACGGACCCGTCAGCGTCGACCAGTCCCCGGATGTAGTCGCGGCGGGACATCTCGCCGCGGGGCGGGGCGACCGTTTTGGACTTGCGGCCGTAGGGCAGCCCGAGTTCGTTGATGACGGTGCGGGCCTCCAGGGAGGACAGGCCCCAGACTGCGGAGTGGTGCGACTCGGCGAAGTTGGTGGAGCGGGTGCGCTCCCTGACCGAGCTGTTGTACGGGGTGAGCCGCTGGAACTCGTGCAGCAGGTCGATGTCGCGTGCGCTGAGTTCGACGGTGAGCTGCCCCCGCTGGCGAGTTCGCTGGGACAGGTGCCCGTCGGCCTGGATGAAGCCGAACATGTACGCGTACCGCGGGTCCTGTAGGTCCATGAAGCGGGTCGGCTCGATAGGGTCGTGTGCAGCCATGAGGAAGTCCGCTTTCCTTCGTCGGTGAGGCCCTCGGCCGGGACTGCCATCCCGGCCGAGGGCCGTTCTTGTGATCGACGTTAGGTCTGGCGTGCGGGCCGCACGGAGGTTCGCAGCCTCTTCACTCATGTGGGTGGCGCGACGTGTCGGGAAGGGCGGCTCAGTCCTCGTCGCCGTCGAGGAGGCGGTCGACCGGCAGGTCGAGGCTGACGCCGATGTGGTCGGCCGGGCTGAAGCCGGCCGTGCTGATGCCGCACCTGAGGGCGGCGGGTCTCGTCTGACGGGGCCGCGGCCCGCCTATGGTGCGGTGTCCTGCTGCGGGCGCGAGGCGTGGGCGACGAGGACCTGCTCATCCCGCTCGCGCGTGCCCACCGGGTCGCACTCGACCAGCTGGTGGCCGCGCCGGCCAGCGGTGACCCGCGGGTGCACCTGAAGCCCCTGCGCAAGGACCAGGGCAGCATCCTGGTGCCCTTGACGCAGTACCCGGGCCGGGTGCAGGTGTTCAAGCAGGTGCTGGCGCCCCGCGAGCCGAAGCTGGTGACCCACGACGGCTACGAGTGGCTGTACGTCCTCGCGGGCGAGCTGCGCCTCATCCTCGGCGAGAGCGAGCTCGTCCTCCGCCCCGGTGAGGTGGCCGAGTTCGACACGGGACAGCCGCACTGGTTCGGTCCGGCGGACACGGACGCCGTGGAGATCCTGCATCTGTTCGGGCCGCGGGGTGACCAGCCGGTCGTCGTGACCTGAGCGCCTAGAGGTCGCGGTGGACCTTGGTGTTGGAGGCCTGGGCGCGGGGGCGGACCACCAGGAGGTCGATGTTGACGTGGCTGGGTCGGGTGACCGCCCAGGTGATGGTGTCGGCCACGTCGTCGGCGGTGAGGGGTTCGGCGACGCCCGCGTAGACCTTGGCGGCCTTGTCCGTGTCCCCGCGGAAGCGGGTGGTGGCGAACTCCTCGGTCTTCACCATGCCGGGGGCGATCTCGATGACCCGGACGGGCCGGCCGACGATCTCCAGGCGGAGGGTTTCGGCGAGGACGCGGGCGCCGTTCTTGGCGGCGACGTAGCCGGCGCCGCCCTCGTAGGTGGCGTGGCCGGCGGTGGAGGACAGGACGACGACCGTGCCGTCGCCGGAGGCGTCGAGGGCGGGTAGCAGGGCCTGGGTCATGTGGAGCGTGCCGATGACGTTGACCTCGTACATGGTGCGCCAGTCGGCGGGGTTGCCGGTGGCGACCGGCTCGGCGCCGATGGCGCCGCCCGCGTTGTTGACCAGTACGTCGCAGCGGTCGAGGGATTCGGCGAGGGCGTCGACGGCTGCGCGGTCGGTGACGTCGAGGGCGTGGGCGGCGGCGGAGTGGCCGGCGGCGCGCAGCTCCTCCGCGAGGGCCTCGATGCGGTCCTTGCGGCGGGCGGTGAGGACGACGTGGTAGCCGGCCGCGGCGAGCTGCCGGGCGGTGGCCGCGCCGATTCCGCTGCTGGCGCCCGTGACTACTGCGGTGCGGGTGGCCGTGCTCATGTGCCGAGCTCCTCGTCGTGTGGGGTGTGTCGTATGTATGTACGGTCCGGTACCGGCCAGCATAGGCAGGCTGCTAGCGGCCGCGCGGCGCATACATGATCACGGCCATGCCGGCGAGGCAGATCAGGGCGCCGATCACGTCCCAGCGGTCGGGTCGGTAGCCGTCCGCGACCATGCCCCAGGCGAGGGATCCGGCGACGAAGACCCCTCCGTACGCTGCGAGGATGCGGGCGAAGTCGCCCTCCGGCTGGAGGGTGGCGGCGAAGCCGTAGAGGCCGAGGGCGATGGCGCCGGCGCCGATCCAGATCCAGCCGCGGTGTTCGCGTACGCCCTGCCAGACCAGCCAGGCGCCGCCGATCTCCAGGAGGGCGGCGAGGGCGAACAGGGCGGCGGAGCGGAAGATCAGCATGTCCGGAAGGGTTGCACGGCGGGGGCCGGCGGGGCGCAGATGGCGGGTCGGCCCGCCCTCGTTCGTGTGATGGTCCGACAGTCCCATCGGGTGCGTGGTTAGCCTCCGCCGTGTGGAGGTGGTGGCGGTGGTGCGTCGTGGTGTCGTACGGAGAGCAGTGGCGGCCGGGTCGGCCGCGCTGGCCGTGGTGCTCGTGGCCGGGGCCGCGGCGACGGCCGGTGCGGCCGAGGCCGGACCGGAGGCGGATGTGGCCTACCACGGCAGGGTGTCCCTGGCCGCGGGCCGGCTCGGCATCCTGCTGATCCCGGAGAACGAGGGCCCCGCCGCCCTGCCCACCGCCACCCTCCGGCTGCGCCTGTCGGCCGATCTCGCCGACCGGCAGGAGTGGGCCGACGGCTGTGCGCGGGCCGGCCTGCGCGAGATGGTGTGCGAGACGGGCGCCCTGCCCGAGCACGGGCAGGGCCGGCACATCGGGCTGAGGCTCCGGCTGAAGGAGCGGCCGACCGAGGTGACCCTGCGGATCGACACCTGGTGGAACGGCGGCGCGACCGACCGCAACACGGCCAACAACGAGCACGTGGTGCTGGCCCTGGACACCGGCGACGTCTACGCCTTCTAGAACGCGGGCTTCCTAGGGGGCGCCCGGTGGTGTCGCGGGCGACGGCCGGATCCAACGGGCGACGGCCGCCGTCAGCTCGGCCGGGGATTCACGGTCCGCCGACCAGGCGACGTAGCCGTCCGGGCGGATCAGGGCGCAGGCCGTGCGGTGCGGGTCGCGCCAGTGGGCCTGCCGGAAGTACGGCGGGCCCGGCGGGGGCGGTGGTGTGCCCGCCGGGGTGAGCAGGACGAAGCCGCCCGCGCGCAGCTCCTCGTACAGCCGGCCGCCGTGCGCGAGCGGGACGTCCGGGGCGCGCCGGCCGGCGGGCGGGCGGCCGCCGGGCGGGGCGGCGTACGCGATGCCGATCCCGGTGATCAGGCCCAGGGCCCGGTTCCGGACGGCGGGCAGCCCGCCGAGCGCGACGGCGCCGACCTGGCGGGCGGCGCGCACCGCGGGGGAGCCGGCGATCGCGATCCGGATCAGGGCGCCGCTGCTGCGGAGGACCATCCGGCCGACCGGGTGGCGTTCGCGGTGGTAGCTGTCGAGGAGCGCCTCGGGGTCGGGGGCGCGCCCGTGCAGGGCGGCGGCGAGTTTCCAGGAGAGGTTGGCGGCGTCCTGCATCCCGGTGTTCATGCCCTGGCCGCCGGCCGGGGTGTGGACGTGTGCCGCGTCCCCGGCGAGGAAGACCCGGCCGACGCGGTAGTGCGGGACCTGGCGTTCGTCGCTGTGGAAGCGGGAGATCCAGCGGGCGTCGTGCACGCCGTGGTCGGTGCCGAGGGCGTTCCGCATGATGGTGCGGAGCTCGTCGAGGTCGACGGGGTCCTCGTCGGGGGGCTGGTGGTCGCGGTCCCAGGCGATGGCGCGGTACCAGCCGTCGCCGAAGGGGACGAGGAAGGCGAAGGAGCGTCCGTTGCCGCTGAACGCGAGGACGCCGGCGGGCGGATCGGCCAGGCGTACGTCGGCCAGGACGACGGAGCGGAGGGCTGCGCGGCCGGGGAAGGGCAGGTCGACGGCCTCGCGGACGGTGGAGCGGTGGCCGTCGGCGCCGACGAGGTGGCGGGCGGACAGGGTCCGCGGCCGGCCGTCGGGTCCGCGGACGGTCAGTTCGACGGTTCCGGGGGTGTGCTGGTGGAGGCCGAGGAGTTCGGTGCCGAACCGGATGTCCACACCTGTGGACAGTGCGCGGCGCTCCAGCAGCCGTTCGGTCTCGTACTGCGGGGTGATCAGTACGTAGGGGAAGCGGGTGTGCGCGGCCAGCCCGTCGAGGCTGAGGGTGAGCCGTCCTCCCAGTCCCAGTCGGCTCACCTGCCGGCCGGTTGCCACCAACTCGTCGGCGAGGCCGCGGGCGTCGAGGAGTTCGAGGGTGCGGGCGTGCACGGCGAACGCGCGGGTGAGGTTGGCGGCGGTGCGCGGCCGGCGTTCGATGAGGGTGACGGACAGTCCGGCGGCGGCGAGGTCGCCGGCGAGCAGCAGGCCGGTGGGGCCGGCGCCCACCACGGCGACATCGGCATCGACACCGAGGGGTGCACCGTCGGCGGCGGGGGTGGCGGTCATGGACGGTGAGTCTGCCAGCCGTCGGACCGGCCGGACGGGACGTCAGACGGAGGCTTCCGGCGCGTTGCCGAATTCCTCGACCGCTTCCGAAACGATCCGTTCCAGCCGGGCGTGGTGTGCCCCGCGCCAGTAGACGCGCTCGCAGTCGGAGCACTGGGCGAACACGTCGTAGGAGCGGTGCGTGCCGCCTTCGAGGCGGTCCCCGACGGAGTCCTTGTCGGCCCTGTGCAGCGGGCCGTTGCAGGCGGTGCAGCGGGTCCACGGGTCCAGGCGGGGCGCGAAGCGGCCCAGGACGTCGCGGAGTTGCTCGTCCGGACGGTCGCTGTAGACGTAGGCGCCGGCCCAGATCTCGCGGCGGCGCAGCAGCCCGCGGTCGCGGGAGAGCAGCACCCGGCGTTCGGCGGCGGAGCGGGTGGCGAGGGCGGGGTCGCCGATGTCCTCGTTCTCGTAGGCCGCGTCGACGCCGAGGAGGCGGAGGCGGCGGGCGAGGGTGCCGAGGTGGACGTCGAGCAGGAAGCGCAGGGGTGCGCCGGGGACCTCCTGGGGGCGGGTGACCCCCTCCACCTCGATGTGCTGGCCGGCCCGCGGGACGTACGAGACGGGCACCTCGTGGCCGTCGACCAGCAGCCGGCCGACCTCGGTGAGCGGCACCCCGGCGGATTCGACGACGTGGCCGAGGCTGGAGGCGCCGTCGGTCGGGGTCGGGATGCGGTCGGCGCGGCGGCTGGGCGGGGCGAAGAGGCGCAGCTCAGGGGCGAGGGTGAGGTGAATGTCGGGTCCGTTCACGGGCCCAGCATGCCATTGGGGGACCGGCCGGCGGGCAGGGTTTTCAGGCGGCCCCCGCCGCGGTCCGTGCGGCCGCCCGTGCCGTGGTTCCCGCTGCGCTTCCTGCTGCGGTTCGTGCTGCGGTTCCTGCGGCGGTCCGCCGACGCGGCCAAGGCCCACGCCCGCCTCGCCGAGCCGGGCACCCGCGGCCGCCTGGTCCTCACGCCGTGGAAGCCGGGCGGTTCACGTCAGGGTGAAGCGCCAGTCGTTGCTGCGGTGGACCGAGCCCGGCGGGTACTCGAAGTCCGATTCGCCCAGCAGTTCGAAGCCTGCGCGGCGGCAGACGGCGTTCGAGGCGGCGTGGTCGACGCTCGGGTAGGCGTGCAGGTCCGGGCGGGTGCCGTGGGTGCGGGCGTGGGCGATCACGGCGGTCACCGCCGCCACCGCGAGGCCGCGGCCCTGGAACTCGGGGAGGATGCCCCAGCCGGTCTCGTACACGGCCTCGCCCTGCCAGTCCCGCTCCCAGAACCCCACCGTGCCGACGGCCTCGCCCGCGCCGGCCAGGGTCACCATGAACATCCGCCCGGCGGCCGGCTCCCGGGCACTGAGCGCCAGGTACCGGCGGTGCCGGTCGGCGAGCTTCTCGTCGCTCTCCGGGCCCCCGAGGAAACGGGTCATCGCGGGCGAGTTCTTCTGCCGCAGCAGCAGGACGAAGTCCTCGCCCTCGGCCCACGGGGTCAACTGCACAGCTGTCGCGTCCATGCACCCGACCCTACGCGGGACGGCGGGACGGCCGGACGGGCGGACGGGCGCCCGGACGGTCAGGGCCAGACCAGGCAATACGGCTGGTGCCCGGCCTCGTGGAGGCGGTGCGAGAAGTCCTGCCATTCGTGGAGCAGCTGGTAGACGTTGAACGCGTCGCTCGGGCCGCCGCGGTCCGGGACCGTGGACCAGATGAAGGCCGCCGCCCCCACCGATTCCTCGCCGATGCCGCGCAGCGGGTCGACCACCGTCATCGGGAGCTTCACCACCGCGTAGTCGGGGTGCAGGACGACCAGCTCCAGCGGGGGCACCTTGTGCAGGGGTATGCCTTCGATGCCGGTCAGGACCATCGCGGCCACCGTCTCCGGCTTGATCTTGGTGAACAGGCCGCCCATGCCGAGCTCGTCGCCGCCGAGCTCCTCGGGACGCATGGTGACCGGGACGCGCGCGGCGGTGGCGCCGTCCGGGGCGCCGAAGTACTTGTACGTCACCCCCATGCCGCGGCCCCCGACCGCGCCGCCGGCATCCGGGGCCGCGGTGGGGTTCGGTGCCGCGTCCGCGGGCTCCGCCGAGGCGCGCCGGTGCTTGCCGCCGCGGCGGCGGGCCTGGCGGGCTTCCCGGGCTTCACGGGCGCGCTGCGGATCCAGGCCGTCCGTACCCTCGCCCGGTCCACCACCGCGTTGCATATCTCCACCCGACTGGTTTTGCCTGCGCCTGCCCCGGCCCCGCGGCCCCCGCCACGCAGCCCGATCATCATGGCAGTGACCTCCCCCGCGCCGCAGCGGTGAAACGCCCGCCCGCAAGTCTGTCGCCGCCTCTGAGACCATGGCTGGTGTGAGCTACCCGTACACGTATGAAGCCCCAGTTTCGCAGACGCTCTTCGAGCGCGCGTCCCTCGTGACCCCCGGCGGCGTGAACTCTCCGGTCCGTGCCTTCCGCGCCGTGGGCGGTACGCCCCGGTTCATGGTGTCCGGTACCGGTCCGTACCTCACCGATGCCGACGGGCGCGAGTATGTCGACCTCGTGTGCTCCTGGGGGCCGATGATTCTCGGTCATTCCCACCCGGAAGTGATCGCGGCCGTGCAGGAGGCCGTCGCGCGCGGCACCTCCTTCGGTACGCCCGGTGAGGGCGAGGTCGCGCTGGCCGAGGAGATCGTCGCCCGCATCGAGCCCGTCGAGCAGGTCCGGCTGGTTTCCTCCGGCACCGAGGCGACCATGTCGGCGATCCGCCTGGCCCGCGGTTTCACGGGCCGCGCCAAGGTCGTGAAGTTCGCCGGCTGCTACCACGGTCACGTGGACGCGCTGCTGGCCGCGGCCGGTTCCGGTCTCGCGACCTTCGCGCTGCCGGACACCCCGGGCGTGACCGGGGCGCAGGCCGGCGACACGATCGTGCTCCCCTACAACGACCTCGAAGCGGTGCGGGCGGCGTTCGCCGCGCACCCCGGGGAGATCGCCTGTGTGATCACCGAGGCGGCGCCCGGCAACATGGGCGTGGTGACGCCCGCGGCCGGGTTCAACCAGGGTCTGGCCGACCTGTGCCGGGAGAACGGCGCGCTCTACATCTCCGACGAGGTCATGACCGGCTTCCGTACCAGCCGGGCCGGCTGGTACGGGGTGGACGGCGTCAAGCCCGACCTGATGACCTTCGGCAAGGTCATGGGCGGCGGCTTCCCGGCCGCGGCCTTCGGCGGCCGGGCCGAGGTGATGGCGTACCTGGCGCCGGCCGGGCCGGTCTACCAGGCGGGCACCCTCTCCGGTAACCCGGTCGCCACCGCGGCCGGCCTGGCGCAGCTGCGGCTGCTCGACGGGGCGGCGTACGACAAGGTCGACGCGGTGTCGGCCGAGATCCAGGGGCTGGTGACCGCCGCGCTCACCAAGGAGGGGGTCGCGCACCGCCTGCAGACCGCCTCCAACATGTTCTCCGTCTTCTTCACCCCGGACGAGGTGCGGAACTACGAGGACGCGAAGCGGCAGGAGAGCTTCCGCTTCACCGCGTTCTTCCACTCGATGCTGGCGAACGGCGTGTACCTGCCGCCGTCGGCCTTCGAGTCCTGGTTCGTGTCCACCGCCCACGACGAGCAGGCGGTCGAGCGGATCGCCGCGGCGCTGCCGGCCGCGGCCCGCGCCGCCGCGGAGGCCACGGCATGAGCAGCAGTGACATCACCGTCGTCCACCTGATGCGGCACGGCGAGGTCGAGAACCCGGACGGCGTGCTGTACGGCCGCCGGCCCGGCTACCACCTCTCCGAGCTCGGCCGGCAGATGGCCGACCGAGTGGCGGAGCACCTGGAGGGCCGGGACATCACGTACGTCGTGTCCTCCCCGCTGGAGCGGGCGCAGGAGACGGCGGCGCCGATCGCCAAGAGCCACGGCCTGGACCTGGCCACGGACGCCCGGCTGCTGGAGGCGGAGAACGTCTTCGAGGGCAAGACCTTCGGGGTGGGCGACGGGGCGCTGCGCAAGCCGGCGAACTGGAAGCACCTGACGAACCCGTTCCGGCCGTCCTGGGGCGAGCCGTACGTCGAGCAGGTCGTCCGGATGATGGGCGCGCTGGACGCGGCGCGCGAGGCGGCGCGCGGGCACGAGGCGGTGTGCGTCAGCCACCAGCTGCCGATCTGGATCGTGCGGAGCTTCGCGGAGAAGCGGCGGCTGTGGCACGACCCGCGGCGGCGGCAGTGCACGCTGGCCTCGCTGACCTCGTTCACGTACCAGGGCGACAGGATCGTTTCGGTGGGCTACAGCGAGCCGGCCCGGGACCTGGTTCCGGCGCATCTGCTCGCCGGCGCACAGCGTCGATTCGGTCAAGGGGCTGTGAAGGGCAAGTCCAAGGCGTTTGGTGCGTAGCTGTTACGGCTTCGGCTAAATAAAGCCCACGCGTGCGGGAATCCCCGTGTCAGAACCGCAACCCCACCTATTTGTCCGTTTATATGGGCAAGGAGTGGTGTGCGAACGGCATCGGGGAGGGTGACATGCGCGACTTCAGTGGTATCGGTCGGAGGGCTGTGCTCGGGCTGGGACTTGGCGCCGCGGCCGCGGTGGGCCTCACGGGATGCGGCAGCGGCGGCGGCAAGTCCGGCTCCGGGTCGGGGTCCGGCACCCCCGGTCAGGGCGCTGGCGGCGGCGCCACCAAGCCGGGCGGCGGCCCGCCCCAGGGCAGGCCGATCGGGGACGGCTCCACCGCCGACACCGGGCCGCAGCCGGGCCAGCCGGCCAAGCCGGTGCCGCTTCAGCCCGGTGAGACGCCGCCGCAGTTCGTGGTCTTCAGCTGGGACGGTGCGGGGGAGATAGGCAACGGCCTCTTCCCCCGCTTCCTCAAGCTCGCCAAGGACCACCACGCGGCGATGACCTTCTTCCTCTCCGGCATCTACCTGCTCCCCGAGTCGAAGAAGAGCCTCTACAAGCCGCCGAACAACCCGGTCGGGGCCTCCGACATCGGCTACCTCAAGGACGAGAACGTCCGCCTGACCCTGCGCAACGTCCGGCAGGCCTGGCTGGACGGCCATGAGATAGGCACCCACTTCAACGGCCACTTCTGCGGCGGATCCGGTTCCGTCGGGAAGTGGACCCCGGCCGACTGGCAGCGCGAGATAGACCAGGCCGTGTCCTTCGTCACCAACTGGCGGACGAACACCGGTTTCACCGACCTGGAGCCGCTCCCCTTCGACTACACGAAGGAGCTGGTGGGCGGCCGCACCCCCTGCCTGCTCGGCCAGGACAAACTGCTGCCGACCGCGCAGAAGCTCGGCTGGCGCTACGACGCCAGCTCGCCCGGCGGCCTCCAGCAGTGGCCGGTCAAGAAGGGCGGGGTCTGGGACCTGCCGCTGCAGTCCGTGCCCTTCCCCGGGCGCTCCTTCGAGGTCCTGTCCATGGACTACAACATCCTGGCGAACCAGTCGAAGAACACCACCCGGGGCGTGCCCGCCAACTACCCGGGCTGGCGCACCCAGGCCACCGGCGCCTACCTCAACGGCTTCAAACGGGCCTACGAGACGAACCGGGCGCCGCTCTTCATCGGCAACCACTTCGAGGAGTGGAACGGCGGCATCTACATGGACGCCGTCGAGGAAGCCCTCAAGGCCATGTCGGACAAAAAGGACGTACGGCTCGTATCCTTCCGGCAGTTCGTCGACTGGCTCGAGGTCCAGGACCCGAAGACCCTCGCCAAGATGCGCACCCTGGCCCCCGGCCAGGCCCCCTCGGGAGGCTGGAAGACCTTCCTCGCACCCGCCTGATCAGCGGCGCAGCAATGCCGCGGGGGGTGCGGAAGATCCCGAATGGGCCCATGCGAAACTTTTCACATGAGAATTGGCCGCGCCCCCATCCTGCTGACCGCGGTGGCCCTCGCGAGCGCCCTGACCCTGACGGCGTGCACCGACGGCGGCAAGCCCGCCGGCTCCGGCGGCGGAAACTACGTCTCCGGGCCGACCGGTGTCGACGTGGTCGCCAAGGCGGACCGCGTCCCGGCTCCCAAGCTCGAAGGCGAGACCGTCGACGGCACGACCCTCGACACCGCCGCCCTCAAGGGCAAGGTGGTCGTCCTCAACGTGTGGGGCTCCTGGTGCCCGCCGTGCCGGGCGGAGTCCAAGCACTTCGCGAAGGTCGCCAAGGAACTGGAGGCGGCCGGCCAACCCGTTGCCTTCGTCGGGATCAACACCCGCGACAACAGCAAGCAGAACGCCGTCAACTTCGAGGAAGACGCCGGGATCACCTACCCGAGCCTCTTCGACCCCGACGGCAAGCTGATCCTCCGCTTCCCCAAGGGCACGCTCAACCCGCAGTCGATCCCGTCCACCATCGTGATCGACAAGGACGGCAAGATCGCGGCCCGCACCCTGGTCGCGGTCGGCGAATCGACCCTGCGCAAGATGATCGACCCCGTAGTCGCGGAGAAGTGACGCCGTGATGCTGCTGGCCGCCGAAGACCTCGGCGTGAACCAGACCGTCCTCGGCGGCGGCCTGCTGCTGGCCATGCCCATCGCGCTGCTCGCCGGGCTGGTCTCCTTCTTCTCGCCCTGCGTCCTGCCGCTCGTCCCCGGCTACCTCTCCTACGTCACCGGGGCCAGCGGCGCCGACCTCGCCGAGGCCCGCCGCGGCCGGCTGCTCGCCGGCGCGGGCCTCTTCGTACTCGGCTTCAGCGCGGTGTTCATCTCCACCGGCGCGCTCTTCGGCCACTTCGGCCTGACCCTGCAGAGCAACAAGGAGATCATCTCCAAGGTCCTCGGCGGCCTGGTGATCCTCCTCGGCCTCTTCTTCATGGGCCTCATCCCGGGCCTGACGATGCGCGAGTTCCGCTTCCACAAGAAGCCCACGGCCGGCCTGCTCGGAGCACCCGTCCTCGGAGCGCTCTTCGGCATCGGCTGGGCCCCCTGCACCGGCCCCACCCTCGGCGCCATCGCCTCCCTCTCCATCAACGAGGCGAGCGCCGGCCGCGGCGCGCTGCTGACCACCGTGTACTGCCTGGGCCTCGGCCTGCCCTTCATCCTGGCCGCCGTCGCCTTCCGCAAGGCGCTCGGCGCGTTCGGCTGGGTGAAGAAGCACTATGCGTGGGTGATGCGGATCGGCGGCGGCATGCTGATCGTCACCGGCCTGCTGCTCGTCACAGGAATCTGGGACAGCATCGTGTGGGAAATGCAGAGCTGGACCAACGGCTTCACCGTCGGGATCTGAGGACGACAGGCATATGAGTACGACGGACAACACCAAGGCCGACCCGGCGGACACCGTCGACGGAGGCCTCGGCGAAGCCGGGGCCCAGCTGTCCACCGCCCCCGTCGAGGACGGCGGCCAGGACGCCGCCCCCGCCGGCATCGGAGTCATCGGCTGGACCCGCTGGTTCTGGCGCCAGCTCACCTCCATGCGGGTGGCGCTGATCCTGCTGCTCCTGCTCTCCCTGGGATCCATCCCCGGCTCGCTGGTCCCGCAGACCCAGGTCGACCCGATGAAGGTCGCCCAGTGGAAGCGGACCCACGAGTTCTGGGTGCCGGCCGCCGAGAAGCTCCAGCTCTTCGACGTCTACACCTCGTTCTGGTTCTCCGCGATCTACCTGCTGCTCTTCATCTCGCTCATCGGCTGCATCGTGCCGCGCACCTGGCAGTTCGTCGGCCAGCTGCGCGGCCGCCCGCCGGGCGCCCCCAAGCGGCTCAAGCGGCTCCCCGCCTACGCGACCTGGCGCACCGAGACCGCACCCGAGGAGGTCCTCGCCCACGCCGGGGCCGTCCTCGGCGGCCGCCGCTTCCGCACCGAGACCGCCGGGGACGCGGTCGCCGCGGAGAAGGGCTACCTCCGCGAGGCCGGAAACCTGGTCTTCCACATCGCCCTGATCGTGATGCTGGTGGCCTTCGCCGCGGGCCAGCTCTTCAAGTCCGAGGGCGGCAAACTGGTCCTCCGCGGCAAGGGCTTCTCCAACACGCTCACCCAGTACGACGACTTCAAGTCCGGCAGCCTCTTCGACGTCGACGACCTGCCGAAGTTCAGCTTCACCCTGGACCGGTTCGACGCGACCTTCGAGAAGACCGGCCCGCAGAAGGGCACCCCGCGCGACTTCAAGGCGTACGTCACGGTCCGGGAAGGTGCCGACGGCGCCCCGCGCAAGGCCGAGATCGAGGTCAACGAGCCGCTCGACGTCGACGGCGCCAAGGTCTACCTGCTGGGGCACGGCTACGCGCCCGTCGTCTCGGTGACCGACCGCAACGGCAAGGTGATCTTCAAGGACGCCGTGCCGATGCTGCCGCAGGACTCCAACCTCACCTCCTCCGGCGCGGTCAAGGTCCCCGACGGCTACCGCGGCAAGGACGGCAGGAAGACCCAGCTCGGCTTCGCCGCCTGGTTCGTGCCCACCTACGCCGGCGAGGGCAAGGGCACGATGTTCTCGCAGTTCCCGGCGCTGGACTTCCCGGTGCTCGCGCTCAGCGCCTACCACGGCAGCCTCGGCGTGGACTCCGGCCTGCCGCAGAACGTGTACCAGCTCGACACCCGCAAGATGCAGAAGTTCCCGGGCGAGAACGGCGAGGTGTTCAAGCAGAAGCTGCTGCCCGGCGAGACCATGACCCTGCCGGACGGGGCCGGCACGGTGAAGTTCGAGGGCATCGAGCGGTGGGCGACCTTCCAGGTGTCCCAGCAGCCCGGCAACGGGCTCGCCCTCGCCGGCGCCGTCGCCGCCATCGCCGGCCTGGCCGGCTCGCTGTTCATCCAGCGCCGCCGGATCTGGGTCCGCGCGGCTGCCGGCCCGGACGGAGTGACCGTCGTCGAGCTGGCCGGCCTCGGCCGCAGCGAGTCCGCGCGGCTCCCCGAGGAACTGGCGGAGCTGGCCGCCACGCTGCACGACAAGGCGCCCACGGCGCCCGATCCCGTCGAAGAAACCGTTGAAGGGGAGCGCGGATGACGCCGCTCGCAGTCGCAGCCAACGAGAACCTGGCGCAGATCAGCAACTACCTGGTCTATTCGTCGATGGCGGTGTACACGCTCGCCTTCCTCGCGCACATCGCCGAGTGGGTCTTCGGCAGCCGCAGCAAGGTCGGCCGTACGGCGTCCGCGCTCACCGGCGGCGCCCAGGCGCCCGCGGTACAGGTCCGGACGAAGAGCGGCGGTACCGCCGTCCTCGACCGGCCGAAGGTGGTCACCCGCGCGGCGGCCGGCAGCCGGGAGGTCCCGGACGGCCCCGGCGCGGCCGGCGGCACCGAGCAGGGCGACCTGTACGGGCGGATCGCGGTGTCGCTGACCGTGCTCGGCTTCCTCGTCGAGGCGGCCGGCGTCGTCACCCGCGCACTATCGGTGGAGCGGGCCCCCTGGGGCAACATGTACGAGTTCTCGCTCACCTTCTCCACGGTGGCGGTCGGCGCGTACCTGATCCTGCTGGCGGCCAAGAAGAACGTGCGCTGGCTCGGCCTGATCCTGGTCACCACGGTCCTGCTGGACCTGGGCATCGCCACCAAGTGGCTCTACACCGACAGCGACCAGCTGGTGCCCGCCCTGGACTCGTACTGGCTGTGGATCCACGTCTCCACCGCGATCTTCTGCGGCGCGGTCTTCTACATCGGCGCGGCCGGCACGGTCCTGTACCTGTTCCGCGACGCGTACGAGGCCAAGCTCGCGCGCGGCGGCAAGCCGGGCGGCTTCGCCTCCTCGGTCCTGGAGCGCTTCCCCTCCGCGGCCTCGCTGGACAAGTTCTCGTACCGGATCAACGCGGCCGTGTTCCCGCTGTGGACCTTCACGATCGTGGCCGGAGCGATCTGGGCGGGCGACGCCTGGGGCCGGTTCTGGGGCTGGGACCCCAAGGAGGTCTGGTCCTTCGTGACCTGGGTGGCGTACGCCTGCTACCTGCACGCGCGGGCCACCGCGGGCTGGAAGGGCCGCAAGGCGGCCTATCTGGCGCTCTTCGCCTTCGCCTGCTGGATCTGGAACTACTACGGCGTGAACATCCTGCTCAACGGCAAGCACTCCTACGCGGGCGTCTGACCGCCCGGAGTGGGACGCTGGTGCCATGTCTCCTGTGAGCCATGGCACCAGCGAACGGCGCGACGGCGACACCTGGCGGCTGCACTTCGCACCGCACCTCGCCCATGCGTACGAAGCGGTCTGGCCGGCCCTGACCACGGCGGACGGGCTGCGCGGCTGGCTGGCCGAGGCGGAGGTCCTGGAACGCCACCTGGGCGGGGCGGTCGCCCTGCGCTGGCTGAACGGGCCGGGGACCGCCGTCACCGGGCACGTCACCGCCTGGGACGTGGAGCGGGTCGCCGAGTACACGGTCACGGAACACGGCCGGATCCGCTTCCACCTGGAGCCGCTCGGCACCGACTCCACCCTGATCCGCTTCCTGAACGAGCGGCACGGCTCCGAGGCCGACCGGCTGGACTGCCTGGCGGGCTGGCACGAGCACTTCCTCCTGCTGGAGTCGTACCTGTCCGGCACCCCGGCGGACTGGCCCGCCTGGACGGACACCCGCTGGTCCACCCTCCGCGCGCAGTACGCGGCCCACGCCCCGGCCTGACCCCTCCGGGCCCCGGCCCGGGCCCGGGCCGGGGGCTCTGCCAGGCCGGGCTCAGGCGCTCAGGCCCGGGCCGGCTGTTCCGCCGGGGCCGGCTCCCCCGCGGCCACCACCCGGCCGGCCCGGGAGCGCAGCCCGGCCGCGCCGACCGCCGCCGCCACCAGGACCGCCGCGAAGGGGACGAACAGCGCCGCCCGGTAGCCGTCCAGCGTCGAGCCGGACACGGCGGCGGACACCGCGGTGACCGCGGACAGGCCGAGCGCCGCGCCGAACTGGAAGGAGGTGTAGAGCAGCCCGCCGGCCAGGCCCTGGTCCTCCTCCGCGACGCCCTCCGTGGCCACGATCGTCAGCGGGCCGTAGACCAGCGCGAAGGCCAGCCCCAGCAGCACCAGGCCGGGCAGCATCACCGCGTACGACCAGTCCGCGCCCAGCGGCAGGAACAGCCCGTAGGACAGTGCGGCCAGCAGCAGCCCGCCGAAGATCAGCCGGGGGTTGCCGAACCGGGCCACCAGCTTCGGCACCAGGGTGGGGGAGAGGATCGCGTCGATGCCGATGACGATCATCGCGAAGCTGGTCTGGAGCGTGGACCAGCCGCGCAGTTCCTGCAGGTAGAGCACCACCAGGAACTGGAAGCCGAAGAAGCCGCCGGAGAAGAGCAGCGCCGCGACATTGGTGCGCAGCAGCGAGCCCGAGCGCAGGACGCCCGGCTTCACCAGCGGGACGGCGGCCCGCCGCTCGACGGCCGCGAAGACCAGCAGCAGCGCCAGCCCGGCCCCGACCGTCGCCGCGGTCCAGCCGGCCGCCGCATGCGCCGCCCGCTCCACCCCGAGCACCAGCAGCACGATCGCGGCGGTGACGGTGACGCCGCCCGCGAGGTCGATCCGCTCCCCGGGCGCCCGCTCGGGCCGCGGCGACTTCGGTACGAGGGCCAGTGCGGCCACCAGGATCAGCGCGGACAGCGCCACCGGCGCGAAGAACACCCAGCGCCAGCCCACGGAGGTCAGCAGTCCGCCGACGACCAGGCCGATGGAGAACCCGCCGGCCGCGGTGCCGGAGTAGACGAGCAGGGCCTTGTCCCGCTGCGGCCCCTCCGCGAACCCGGTGGTGATGACCGACAGGCCGGCCGGGGTCATGAAGGCCGCGGCGACTCCGGTGACGAAGCGGGCGGTGATCAGCATCCAGCCCTCGGTGGCGAGCCCGCCGAGCCCGGAGAAGAGCAGGAAGACGGCCAGCCAGCCGGTGAACATCTGCCGGCGCCCGAACAGGTCGGCGGCCCGGCCGCCCAGCAGCATGAACCCGCCGTAGCCGAGGACGTAGGCGCTCATCACCCACTGGAGCTCCCCGGTGGACAGGCCGAGGTCCGCCCGGATGGACGGCAGGGCCACATTCAGCATCGCGACGTCGATGCCTTCCAGGAAGATCGCGCCGCAGAGGACGAGCAGGACGCCCCACTGGCGTCCGCGAATCGTGTTGTCCGTTTCCATGGGAATCCGCATCTCGGGCGAAGGGTCAAGGGGTCGATTGCCGGCTCGACCACCCTCGTCCGCCCGTCCCGCGGGAACAACGCCGAAGAACGCAACGTTCGTTCAGCCATGCTTACCGATCGCGATGAACTGGAGTGCTTCCTGATCCTGGCCGAGGAACTGCACTTCGGCCGCACCGCCGAGCGGATGCTCCTCTCCCGCGCCCGGATCAGCCAGCTGACGCAGCGTCTGGAGCGCCGCGTCGGAGCCCCCCTCTTCCTGCGGACCAGCCGCCGCGTGGCCCTCACCGCGCTGGGCCGGCAACTGCGCGAGGACCTCGAACCCCACCACCGCGGCATCGAGGCCGCCCTGGACCGGGCCGCCGCCACCGCCCGGGCCGCCGACGGAGTGCTGCACGTCGGCTTCTCCACCCCGCCCGCCGGGGAACTCGTCCTCAAGACCGCGGCCGCGCTGCGTGCCAGCCATCCCGGCCTGGCCGTGGAGGTCTGCGAGGTCCCGCTGTCCGACCCGTACGGGCAGCTCCGCAGCGGCGATTTCGACCTCGCCTTCGCCGAGTTCCCGGTCCGCGAGGCCGACCTGGGCGAGGGACCCGAACTCCTCACCGAGGACCGGGTGCTCGCCGTCGCCGCCGGCCACCCGCTGGCCGGCCGCACCTCGCTGAGCCTGGAGGACCTGGCCGACGTACCGCTGCTGTCCATCGCCGGCGCCCTCCCCCCGTACCGGCGCGAGCGCCAGACCCCGGCCCGGACCCCGGGCGGCCGCCCCATCGCGCGCGGACCCGAGGTCACGAACCTTCAGGAGGCGCTGATGCTGGTGGCGGCCGGCCGGGGCGCGCTGCTGTCGGCGGCCCACACCGCGACGTACTACTCCCGCCCGGGCGTGGTGTACGTGCCCTTCGAGGACGCGGCGCCGGTCGGCTACGGCCTGGTCTGGCGGGCCGCCGACAACACGGGCGCGGTACGGGCCTTCGCGCGGGCGGCGGAACGCGTCGCGGCCGGTGCAGCCGCCGGTGCCGCCGGTCCTGCCGGTGCCGCCGGCGACGCCCCCCGGTAGCGCCGGGAGCGTGCCGGTCGGCCGCGGGCGCGGGTCGCTACGCCACGATGAACCGCCAGGTCTGGCCGTTGAACGCGCCGCAGGTCGACTGGTCCAGCGGCTGGCCGCTGTTGGTGGTGCCCCAGGCGACTCCCATGCAGAAGCCCGTGGCCCGGTTCCGCAGCCGCCAGCTGTCGCTGCCGGCGTACTCGGCCACCCACACCTGCGAGTCCACGTTGACGCACGGCGCCTGGACGAGGATGGCGTGCTCGGCGCCGCTCTGCGGGGTCACACACATGTTGGTGGACCGTACGCGCAGGAAGTAGGCGTCCGTGCCGGCCCCCTGGGCGAGGAACTGCTTGTTGTACTTGTAGTCGCACGGGAACTGGATCAGCCCGGCGCCGGCGCTGGTCGAGTTGTTGCCGACGGCTGCGCACATGCCGGTGTGCGTCGCCCGGATGGTGTTGTACCGGCCGTTCGACGGGTTGTCGGCGGCCGCGGGCGTCGCCAGGCCCACGGCGAGGGCGACGGAACAGAACAGGGCTCCGGCCGCCCCGACGGACTTCTTCACGGCTCACTCCGTTGCTTGTGGTCGGACACGTGACGGCGCCCCCAGGGATTGCCTGTGGGGGCGCCGCGGCACACCGTGCCCGGCCCGCCGGTCAGCCGTCTACGGACGGAACCGGCCAGCGGCTCAGGAGTCGCTCTTGTCGGCGTCCGGGTCCTGCTTCGGGTCCTGCTTCGGGTCCGGCTTCGGATCCTGGCGCCTGCGGTCCTGCTCGTCGCGGAGCCGGTTGAGGAAGTCCGGGTTGTCGTCGGGTGCCACCCACTGGGTGCGCCGGCCGCCGGACCGGCCGCCACCTGCCGCGGAGCGCTTCTTCCCGGTGAACAGCCACACCACCGGGCCGACGATCGAGAACAGCAGGATGATGATCACCCACACCACCTTGGGGAGGTGCTTGACCTCTTCCTCGGGCGTGTTCAGGCAGTCGATGAAGGCATAGATGGTCAGCCCGATGAGCAGCAGGAACGGCAGATAGCGCAGCACGGTGTGGGACCGACCCCCAGGCGTTCGCGGCGGGCCCCGACGGGCCCCGGTGACGCTTCCAGGGTAGTCCGTGGCGGATACTTGCCCGTATGGCTTACGACGATCTCCGCTCGCTGCTCCGGGCTCTGGAGCGGGAGGGCGACCTCAAGCGCATCAAGGCCGAAGTTGACCCGTACCTCGAGGTCGGGGAGATCGTCGACAGAGTGAACAAGGCGGGCGGGCCGGCGCTTCTCTTCGAGAACGTCAAGGGCTCGGACATGCCCCTCGCCATGAACGTCTTCGGTACCGACCGCCGCCTGCTCAAGGCGCTGGGCCTGAAGTCGTACGGCGAGATCAGCGAGAAGATCGGCGGGCTGCTGAAGCCGGAGCTCCCGCAGGGCTTCATCGGCGTACGCGAGGCCTTCGGCAAGCTCGGCTCGATGGTGCACGTCCCGCCGAAGAAGGTGAAGGGCGATGCCGCACCCGTCCAGGAGGTCGTGCTGACCGGCGAGGACGTGGACCTCGACCGGCTGCCCGCGCTGTTCACCTGGCCGAAGGACGGCGGCTCCTTCTTCAACCTGGGGCTCACCCACACCAAGCACCCGGAGACGGGCGTCCGCAACCTCGGCCTCTACCGGCTGCAGCGCCACGACAAGCGCACCATCGGCATGCACTGGCAGATCCACAAGGACAGCCGCAACCACTACGCCGTGGCTGCGGCCCGCGGCGAGCGGCTGCCCGTCGCCATCGCCTTCGGCTGCCCGCCCGCCGTCACGTACGCCTCGACCGCCCCGCTGCCGGGAGACATCGACGAGTACCTCTTCGCCGGCTTCGTCGCGGGCAAGCGGATCGAGATGGTCGACTGCAAGACCGTCCCGCTTCAGGTCCCGGCGAACGCGGAGGTCGTGGTCGAGGGCTGGCTGGAGCCGGGCGAGATGCTCCCCGAGGGCCCGTTCGGCGACCACACCGGCTTCTACACTCCGCAGGAGCCCTTCCCCGCGCTGAAGATCGACTGCATCACGATGCGCAGGCGTCCGCTGCTCCAGTCGATCGTGGTCGGCCGGCCGCCGACCGAGGACGGGCCGCTGGGCCGCGCGACGGAACGCTTCTTCCTGCCGCTGCTGAAGATCATCGTCCCGGACATCGTGGACTACCACCTGCCCGAGTCGGGCGGGTTCCACAACTGCGCGATCGTCTCGATCGACAAGAAGTACCCCAAGCACGCGCAGAAGGTCATGCACGCCATCTGGGGCGCGCACATGATGTCCCTGACCAAGCTGATCATCGTGGTGGACAAGGACTGCGACGTCCACGACCTGCACGAGGTGTCCTGGCGGGCCCTGGGCAACACCGACTACTCCCGCGACCTCACCGTCGTCGAGGGCCCGGTGGACCACCTGGACCACGCCTCCTACCAGCAGTTCTGGGGCGGCAAGGCGGGCATCGACGCGACGAAGAAGCTTCCCGAGGAGGGCTACACCCGCGACGGCGGCTGGCCCGACATGGTGGAGTCCGACCCGGCGACGGCGGCCCTGGTGGACCGCCGCTGGAAGGAGTACGGGCTGTGAGCCCCCTTGCCATGGGCGGTTCCGCCCTCTTCCTCGGGGCCGACACCCCCTGCGTGGCGCTGATCCGCCCCGAACTCGACCCGACCGACCCCGGGCTGCGGTTCGCCGCCGAACAGGCCGGGGTCACCCCGCAGGAGTTCGCCGGGACCTCCGGCACCTGGCAGGTGTTCGCCGACCGTACGGACGGGGAGGGCCGCGGCTTCGAACTGCCGGAGCTCGCCGACGCGGAAGCGGCTGCGTTCGCGGCCGCACTGCTCGCCGCCCTGGACGCCGGCACCGACTTCGAGCTGGACCTGGCCGGGGGCGCGCTCGCCGTGACCGGCCGGACCGCCGGCGACGACCGGGTCTCGCTGGCCGCGCGGGTCGTGCCGCCCGCCGACGCCGGCGCCGGCGCCGACGAGACCGAGCCGCTGGACGTCGAGCTCGGCACGCTGCCGGTCGCGGAGCTCCGCGCCGACGCGGAGGAGTTCCGGAGGGGCCTCGCATGATGACCACCGCCGACGGCGTGATCGGACCCGGGCCCGCGCCCGAGGCCACCAACAAGGTCAAGGCCTTCCTGCGGCTGGTGATGATCGAGCACTCGGTCTTCGCGCTGCCCTTCGCCTACATCGCCGCGCTCACGGCCATGTTCCAGGAGACCGCGAGCATCCACTGGGTGGAGCTGCTGCTGGTCACCGTCTGCATGGTGGGGCTGCGGACCTTCGCGATGGCCGCCAACCGGATCATCGACCGGGAGCTCGACGCGCGGAACCCGCGCACCGCCGGCCGCGAGCTGGTGACCGGCGCCGTGTCGGTCCGGTCCGCCTGGACCGGAGCCGGGATCGCCCTCGCCGTGTTCCTGGGCGCCGCGGCCCTGCTCAACCCGCTGTGCCTGGCGCTCGCGCCGGTCGCGGTGGTCCCGATGGTGGTCTACCCGTACGGCAAGCGGTTCACGAACTTCCCGCAGGCCATCCTGGGCCTGGCCCAGGCGATGGGCCCGGTCGGCGCCTGGCTCGCGGTCACCGGGGCCTGGTCCTGGGACGCGGTGATCCTCGGTCTGGCCATCGGCATCTGGATCGGCGGCTTCGACCTGATCTACGCCTGCCAGGACGTGGAGTCGGACCGTGCCGAGGGCGTGAAGTCGGTCCCCGCCCGCTTCGGCATCCCGGCGGCCATCCGGGGCGCCCGCTCCTGCCATGCCGTCACCACGGTGCTGCTGGCCTGGTACGCCCTGGCCACCGACGCCGGTGTGCTGTTCTGGCTGGGCCTCGCGGTGGTCGCGGCCGCGTTCGTGTACGAGCACACGATCGTGCGGCCGCACGACCTGTCCCGCCTGAACCGTGCGTTCTTCACGGTGAACGGGGCGATCGGCATCTGCCTCTTCGTCTTCGCGCTGGCCGATCTCCTCGTGCGCGGTCTGGGACGGTAACGGCTCGAGGCGGTGCTTTCCGGGCGGCCGCGGGCTCAGCCGTAGACCCCGGCGCGGCCGGCCGGGGCCTTCGGCAGCAGGAAGGCGGTGGCCGCGCCCGCCGTCAGGCCGATCAGGTGGCCCTGCCAGCTGACCGAGGAGTCCGTCGGGCCCAGGCCGGCCAGGATGGTGCTGCCCCAGATGGCGGCGACGAGCAGGCCCACGATGATGCCGGTGGGGCGGCGCTCCACGAAGCCGCGGACCACCAGATAGCCGAACAGGCCGAAGACCAGGCCCGAGGCGCCCGCCGTATTGCTGTCGGCGGGGGAGAGCAGCCACACCCCGAGCCCGTCCGCGACGATGACCACGGCGCAGACGAGCAGGAAGCGGCGTATGCCGCCCAGCGCGGTGAGGAAGCCGAGGACCAGCAGCGGGAGGCTGTTCCCGGCCACGTGCTCCCAGCCGAAGTGGATGAACGGTGCGGACAGCACCGACGGCAGGTCGCCGACCTCCCGCGCGGTGATCCCGTACGCGTCGAGCGCATGGCCGGTGGCCGCGTCGACCGCTTCGAGCAGCCAGAGCAGGGCCACCCAGCCGAGCATCAGGAAGCCGGCGGTCCTGGCGCGTTCGCCGTCGGTCATCGGTCCGGTCCCGGTGTTCCGGGCATTGCGGGTGTGCCGGATGTTCCTCGGGTTCATCGCTGCCCCCTGCGCTCGGGTCCCGTAGCGGGAGAACGTACGGCACACCGTGGCGAGTGCCCGCACGGGGTGGCCGGATAGTCTCGGAGGCATGACTGAGCGCAAGCGCACCCCGTGGGTGGTCGGGGTTTCCGGGGCTTCGGGGACTCCGTACGCGGCGGCGGTGCTCCGTGGGCTGCTCGCGGCCGGGGAGAGCGTGGACCTGGTGGTCAGCCGGGCATCGCGGCTGACCCTGCTGGACGAGACCGGCATCGCCTTCCGGGACGCCCACTGGCGCGGGGATCTCGCCGAGTGGCTGGGCCGGGGGGCCGACGGGAAGCCCGGTACCTTCCGGGACGTGCCGCTCGACGGGGTGCGGTACTGGGGTGCGGGGGACCTGGCCGCCGGACCGAGTTCGGGCTCGTACGCCGTCAAGGGGATGCTGATCGTGCCGGCCAGTACGGCCTGTGTGGCGGGGGTGGCGCTCGGCCTGTCGAAGGACCTGCTGCAGCGGGCGGCGAGCGTGACGCTCAAGGAGCGGCGCCGGCTGGTGGTCGCGGTGCGGGAGACCCCGCTGAACGGTCAGACGCTGAAGCATCTGGTGGCGCTGGACGAGGCGGGCGCCGTGGTGCTGCCCGCCTCTCCGGCGTTCTATGCGGGTGCGACGCACATCCAGGATCTGGTGGACTTCGTCGCGGGGCGGGTGCTGGACGCGGCAGGGGTGCCGCACCGGCTGTACCGCCGTTGGGAGGGAGAGCTTGGGGGCTCTCGCACCCAGGTCTAGTGCCGGCGTCGGGGCTAGCGCTTCTTGGCGTTGCGCGGCTTGGCGGCCTTGTCGGCGCGCTGCGCGGCAACGAGTCGCTGGTGGGCACGGGATCGGTTGGCCTGCTCCTGAAGCTGTCGCATCTGGGCGTAGGCCATCTCGATCGTGTACACGGTGAACCACTCCTGAAGATCGTCATTGATCTGTTGAAAGATTCACAGGGTGTCGACCCTGTGCGCCTTCGATTCTATACGTAAACTTGCAGGATCGCCGAATAATAGAAGGGTCCAGATACATGGACGCGGTGGACAGGCAGCTCATCCAGGCACTCCGGGAAAACGGACGTGCCTCGTACGCGGAGCTGGGCCGGCTCGTGGGCCTCTCCGGCCCCAGCGTCACCGACCGGATCAACCGGCTGGAGACGGCCGGTGTGATCACCGGCTATCGCGCAACCGTCGACTCGGCCTCGCTCGGCCTCGGCGTCACGGCACTCATCGGCATCTCGCTCTCCGACGCCGCCGACCACGAGGACGTGGCCCGCAGGCTGCGCGACCTCGCCGAGATCGAGGACTGCTGGTTCATCGCCGGCGACGACTCCTTCATGCTCAAGGTGCGCGCCAGCGACGTGGACGGCCTGGAGAAGATCATCCGCAAGCTGTCCGGCACCAAGGGCGTCTCCCGGACCCGTACCACCATCGTGCTCTCCACCAAGTGGGAGAACCGGGTCGGGGAACTGCCCGAAGAGGGTTAGGCGTACGGTGGGGCAGGGTTGCAGGACATGACGACAGGAGGCGACCGGCGCATGGATGCTGGGCTCAAGCGTGAGCTGGAGGAGAAGGTCCGCTCCGGCGAGCGGCTGACGCGCGAGGACGGCATCGCCCTCTACGCGTCGGACGATCTGGCCTGGCTCGGCGGCCTCGCCCACGAGGTGCGCACGCGCAAGAACGGTGACGTCGTCCACTTCAACGTCAACCGCCACCTCAACATGACGAACGTGTGCACCGCGTCCTGCGCGTACTGCTCGTTCCAGCGGAAGCCGGGCGAGAAGGACGCGTACACGATGCGCATCGAGGAGGCCGTCCGCCTGGCCAAGGCCATGGAGAACGAGAACCTCACCGAGCTGCACATCGTCAACGGTCTGCACCCGAACCTGCCGTGGCGCTACTACCCGCGCTCGCTCTCCGAGCTGAAGAAGGCGCTGCCGAACGTCTCGCTGAAGGCCTTCACGGCCACCGAGATCCACCACTTCGAAACCATCTCCGGCCTCTCGGCGTCCGACATCCTGGACGAGCTGATCGAGGCGGGCCTGGAGTCGCTGACCGGCGGCGGCGCGGAGATCTTCGACTGGGAGGTCCGGCAGCACATCGTCGACCACCGCACCCACTGGGAAGACTGGTCCCGCATCCACCGCCTCGCGCACGAGAAGGGCCTCAAGACCCCGTCGACGATGCTCTACGGCCACATCGAGGAGCCGCGCCACCGCGTGGACCACGTACTGCGGCTGCGCGAGCTCCAGGACGAGACGGGCGGCTTCCAGGTCTTCATCCCGCTGCGCTACCAGCACGACTTCGTGGACATGAAGGACGGCAAGGTCCGCAACAGGCTGCAGGCCCGCACGACCATGGCCACCGGGGCCGAGGCGCTGAAGACCTTCGCGGTCTCCCGCCTCCTCTTCGACAACGTCCCGCACGTGAAGGTCTTCTGGGTGATGCACGGCGTGCAGACCGCCCAGCTGGCGCTGCAGCACGGTGCGGACGACATGGACGGCTCGGTGGTCGAGTACAAGATCACGCACGACGCCGACAACTACGGCACCCCCAACAAGCTCACCCGGGACGACCTCCTGGAGCTGATCCGCGAGGCCGGCTTCCGCCCGGTCGAGCGGAACACGCGGTACGAGATCATTCGCGAGTACCCGGGTCCGGACGCCTCGCTGCGGGAGTCGCCGCAGCCGATGCGCCTCTGACACCCTCACCCCCGCTGTGCCCCGAGCGCCCTGGTCCGCATGCCGGACCGGGGCGTTTTTGCTGGCGCCGCCACAGCCGTAATGGATACTCTCGGCCAATGACCCTTACGTTCACCCTGGATCCGTCGATCGACCCCGCCCTGCACGAGGGCATCCTCGACCTGTGGACGGACGTCTCCAACGCCGGCGGCGCCGTGGGCTTCGTCCCGCCGGTCGTACGGGACGACATCCGTCCGGCGCTAATCAAGCAGCTCACCGCCGTCGCGGACGGCGGTAGCCGCCTGCTCGTCGGCCGCGACGACACGGGCCGGGTCGCCGCCACCGCCTTCCTCACCCTCAACACCCACCGCCTGATGACGCACTGGCTGTGGGCGTACACGGTCATGGTCCACCCCGACCTCCAAGGCCGCGGCCACGGCCGCGACCTGATGGCAGCCGTGGCCGACGCGGCCCGCACCATCGACGGCATCGAGGCGGTCCGCCTCGGCTGCCGCGGCGGCCTCGGCCTGGAGCGCTTCTACGAGTCCTGCGGCTACAAGGAGGTCGGCCGCGTCCCGGACGCCATCCGCGTGGCCCCCGGCGAGGACCGCGACGACATCACCCTCCTCCTCCCGCTGAACTGATCCGGACCCGGACGTGCTTCACTGGACCGGCAGGACCGACGCAGAGAGAAGGGGTCACCGTGACCGGGAAGTCGAACGCAGCCATCCGGTACACCGCGATGCGGCTGGGCATCTTCGTCGGGTGCTTCCTCGTCGTCTTCGCCCTCGTCAGGCTCCGGTGGGTGCCCGCCGGGCTCGGGGACGCGAACCTCGCCTGGGTCGTACTGCTCGCGCTGGTGCTGTCGGCGCCGCTGTCCTTCGTACTGCTCCGCAAGCAGCGCGAGGACATGTCCCAGCAGATCGCCGGACGCGTCGAGGGTGCGAAGGAGCGGCTCGCCGCGAATCGCAACCAGGAGGACGCGGCCGACGACGTCGCCCGCGCCGGCTCCTAGGGGCCCCTGCACCCAGTTAGCTTCCTCACACACCCAACCGCCCCAGCACCGGGATTCCGCCCGGGCGCTGGGGCGGCGGCGTTTCCGCGGGGACCCGGTGTCGGTCCGGCTCAAAGTAAGCCTTTGAGAATCTCAAAGCAGAAGTGTTAGCGTCTTAAACATGTTGACGCCAGTTGCGCCTCCCATGGCCACGAGCCTCCCGCTCGTGGTGCGCCTGCACGTCGATTTCTGCCGCCGCGGGTCCGCGGCCCGTTGCTGTCCGTAAGCACTTCGCAGTAGCCCGCAGAAACGTCCCCCCTCTTGTGCGCCACCCCCGGAGTGTGCCCGTGTCCGCGACCGCGACCACGAACCCGAAAACCTCGTTCAAGTTCCCCTTCTGGGCCCAGATCGTCACCGGTCTGGTGCTCGGCGTCCTGCTCGGCTGGCTCGCCCGCGCCCAGGACATCAGCTGGCTCACCACCACGCTCGGGCACGTCGGCGACATCTTCGTCCAGCTGCTGAAGCTCGCCGTCGCCCCGCTCGTCTTCTTCGCGATCCTGGTGTCGATCACCAACCTGCGGAAGGTCAACAACGCCGCCCGGCTGGCCACCCGCACGCTGCTCTGGTTCATGATCACCTCACTGATCGCGGTGGCCATCGGCCTCGCCATCGGCCTGCTCACCAACCCGGGCGCCGGCACCGGCCTCACCCCGGCCGACGGCAAGCTGCCCAAGCGCGAAGGCTCCTGGATCGACTTCCTGACCGGCATCGTGCCGACGGACGTCATCACCCCGTTCACCGAACTGAACGTCCTGCAGATCGTCTTCATGGCCGCCGTCGCCGGCATCGCCGCCCTGCAGCTCGGCGAGAAGGCCCAGCCGGTCCTCACCCTCGCCCAGTCCATCCTGGAGCTGCTCCAGAAGGCCCTGTGGTGGGTCATCCGCCTCGCCCCGATCGGTACGGTCGGCCTCATCGGCACCGCCATCGCCTCCTACGGCTGGGACCTGATAGGCAAGTACGCGACCTTCACCGCCGACGTGTACATCGGCTCGGCGCTCGTGATGTTCGGCGTCTACCCGCTGCTGCTCGCGACCGTCGCCAAGGTCAACCCGCTGCAGTTCTTCAAGGGCGCCTGGCCCGCCATCCAGCTGGCCTTCGTCTCCCGCTCCTCGGTCGGCACCATGCCGGTCACCCAGAAGGTCACCGAGCGCCTCGGCGTCCCGAAGGAGTACGCCTCCTTCGCCGTGCCGTTCGGCGCGACCACCAAGATGGACGGCTGCGCCGCGATCTACCCGGCACTCGCCGCGATCTTCATCGCGAACATCTTCGACGTGCAGCTCGGCATCAAGGAGTACCTGCTCATCGCGTTCGTCTCGGTGGTCGGCTCCGCCGCCACCGCCGGCCTCACCGGCGCCACGGTCATGCTGACCCTGACCCTGTCCACACTGGGCCTGCCGCTGGCCGGTGTCGGCCTGCTGATGGCGATCGACCCGATCCTGGACATGGTCCGCACTGCCACCAACGTGGCCGGCCAGGCCCTGGTGCCGGTCGTGGTCGCCGCCCGTGAGGGGATCCTGGACAAGGAGGCGTACGACTCGGCCTCCGGCTCCCCGCTGGACGAGCGGACTCCGGCCCCGGCCGCCGCCACCGCCTGATCCGGCTCCGATCCGCGACGCCCTTCGGCTCGTCACAGCCCCCGCCCCCGTCCGGGCGGGGGCTGTGGTGTGTTCGTGAGGGTTCGGTTCGGAGGGTGGCCAGGCGGGCCGGCCCGTGCGTAGATTACCGGCGGTAACTCGACGTCGTGGGCGAGGAGGTCACCGTGGAAGCCGGTCCGCAGCTGGTGCAGCCCGTCAAGACCGTGCAGGACGGGGCGGTACGGGAGGTGGCCGTCCCCGCGCTGGCCTCCGTACCGGTGACCGGATCGCTCGGCGACATCCCCTTCGAGAACGCCGAGCGGGCACCCGGCGAGGCCGTGCTCGCCCGCAAGCAGCCGGACGGCAGCTGGCGGGACGTCACCGCCGCCGAGTTCGCGGCCGAAGTGCTTGCCGTCGCCAAGGGCCTGATCGCCGAGGGCCTGCAGCCCGGCGACCGGCTCGCCATCATGGCCCGCACCTCCTACGAGTGGACCCTGCTCGACTTCGCCGGCTGGGCCGCCGGGCTGGTCACCGTACCCATCTACCCGACCTCCTCCGCGCTCCAGGCGCGCTGGATCATCCAGGACTCCGGCGCCGTGGCCTGCGCCGTCGAGGAAAAGGTCCAGGCGCGCATCATCAGCGCCGAACGCGCCCACCTGCCCGGCCTCGCCCACCTGTGGGAATTCGACACCGGGGCCGTCGGCAGGCTGGTGAAGGCCGGCGCCCGGGTGCCCGACGCGCTGGTGCACGAGCGCCGCCGCAACCGGACCCCCGAATCCGTCGCCACCCTCGTCTACACCTCCGGCACCACCGGCCGGCCCAAGGGCTGCGTCCTCACCCACGGCAACTTCTTCGCCGAAGTGGACAACGCCACCGAACTGCTGCACCCCGTCTTCAAGGCGGTCAGCAAGGACCCGGCCTCCACCCTGCTCTTCCTGCCGCTGTCGCACGTCTTCGGGCGCATGGTCGCCGTCGGCTGCCTGCGCGCCCGGGTGAAGCTCGGGCACGCGCCCAGCATCCGGACCGAGGACCTGCTGGAGGACCTGGCCGGATTCCGGCCGACCTTCCTGCTGGCCATCCCGTACGTCCTGGAGAAGGTCTACAACACCGCCCGCGCCACCGCAGAGAAGATGGGCCGGGCCGCCTCCTTCGACCGGGCCGCCCGCATCGCCCGGCGGGTCGGCGAGATGGCGGAGGGCCGCACCCCGGGCCTCGGGGTCCGGGCCGCCCGCGCCCTGTACGACCCGCTCGTGTACCGCCGCATACGCGCCGCACTCGGCGGCCGCGTCCGGTACGTGATCAGCGGCGGGTCCCCGCTGGGGCGGCGCCTCGCCGCCTTCTACACCGGGGCCGGCATCGAGGTCTTCGAGGGCTACGGGCTGACCGAGACCACCGGCGCCACCACCGTCACCCCGCCGCTCCGCCCCCGCCTCGGCACCGTCGGCTGGCCGCTGCCCGGCAGCGCCGTACGGATCGCCGACGACGGGGAGGTCCTGCTGTACGGCCGGCACGTCTTCGCCGGGTACTGGAACGACCCCCACCCCATGCCCCCGGGGCACTGGTTCGCCACCGGCGACATCGGCGAGCTCGACGCCGACGGCTACCTCACCATCACCGGGCGGAAGAAGGACCTGATCATCACCTCGGCGGGGAAGAACGTCGCCCCGGCCCCCCTGGAGGACTGGCTGCGCGCCCACCCGCTGGTCGGCCAGTGCCTGGTCATCGGCGACAACCGCCCCTACATCACCGCGCTCGTCACCCTCGAACCGGACGGGCTCGCGCACTGGCGGCAGATGCGGAAGAAGGAGCGCGTCCCGATCGCCGAACTCGTCCACGACGAGGAGCTGCGCGCCGACCTCCAACGGGCCGTCGACGAGGCCAACAGGTTGGTCTCGCGCGCGGAATCGATCCGCCGGTTCGCGGTCCTGCCGGGGGATTTCACCGAGGAGCGGGGTCATCTGACACCGTCGCTCAAGCTCAGGCGGGCGGCGATCGCCCGCGACCACGAGAAGGACATAGAAGCCCTGTACCGCCCCGGCCGGCCGTAACCGGGGCATGAGCGGGGCCGGGCCCGTGCACCCCCTGGATGCACGGACCTCGCCCGAACGGGCGCGAAGCCCGTGCACCGGGCTTCGCCCGGACGGGCGCGAAGCGCGCCGTCCCGGGAGCCCGGGGCGAGCCCCCGAGGGGATCCGGGGCGCGTCCCCCCCCATGCGGCGAAGCCGCATATCGGGTACGGCGGGAAGGGGCGGGGGGCGGGGCGGGAAAGCCCCGCGCAGGGGCCCCCGGCCCGGCTGCCGGCCCCCGCGGCCCCGGCCCCCCGGCCCGGCTCCCGGCCCTCGGCCCGGCCCTCGGCCCCGGCTCACCGGCCCTCGAGGGGCGTGGCCGCGGGTGCGGGGAAAGGCGCCTCGCAGCGAGCCCCGAGCCCGGCACCCGGCGCGACGGGCGCGGCCGCCGGTGCGGGGGAGAGGCCCCGCGCGGGGGCCCCGGCCCCGGCCCTCGGCCCGAGGGGCGTGGTGGTGGGTGCGGGTCTATCGTGGTTCGAGGCCGGGGGGCACCTGCGAGGAGGCTCCGTGAGCCGATCCCGACGCAAGTCTGCGGCGGCCGCAATGGCCGGGATAGCCGCCGTGGTCGCCCTGTCCGCGCCCGCGCCGGGCGCCGGGGCCGCGGCCCCGCAACCGGAGCCCACCCCCGCCCCGCAGATCCGCTGGAGCGACGACTGCCCCGAGCGGCCCGTCCCGGCCGGCCTGCGCTGCGGCACCCTCACCGTCCCCATCGACCACGCCGCCCCCGCCAAGGGCACCCTCGAGCTGGCCCTCGCCAAGATCCCCGCCACCGGCCACCACCGGCGCGGCTCGCTGCTGCTCAACTTCGGGGGGCCGGGCGCCCCCGGCATCGCCACCCTCGCCGGCGTCTCCCGCGAGTTCGCCGACCTCGCCGAGTCCTACGACCTGGTCGCCTTCGACCCGCGCGGGGTCGGCCACAGCCAGCCGGTCAGCTGTGGCGGCTCGCTCCAGCCGGACGCAACCGGCCCGGACGAACCCGCCCCGGCGGGCGACGCCGCGTCCCAGCTGGCCGCCCTGCGCGCGGTGGCCGAGCGCTGCGCCCGCAACTCCGGCCCGGTCCTCCCGTACGTCGGCACCATCCACGTCGCCCGCGACCTGGATCTGATCCGGCAGGCCCTCGGCGAGAAGAAGCTCGACTACCTCGGCTTCTCGTACGGCACCCGGATCGGCGCCGTGTACGCGGCACAGTTCCCGCAGCGGACCGGCCGGATGGTCCTCGACGGGGTCGACACCCTCAGCGAGCCGCTCGCCGAGCAGGCCCTGGTCTCTGCCAAGGGCCAGCAGCAGGCCCTGGACAACTTCCTGTCCTGGTGCGCCCACCAGGAGGACTGCGTGTACGGGACCAACACCCGCACCGCGAAGGAGAAGGTGGACGCCCTGGTGACCCGGCTCGACGCCGGTCCGCTGATCGGCCAGGACGGCTCGGACTTCACCGGCCAGGACGCGGTGGGGGCGATATCCGCCGCCCTCTACTCCAAAGCCAGGTGGCCGGGTCTCAACCGCGGGCTCGGCATGGCCGAACGCGAAGGCGACCCGGCCGGCCTCCTCGAGATCGGCGGCCCGGCCGACCCCGAGCCGCCGGATCCGGCGGACCCGGAGCCGGTGCCCGCCGACAACCCCGAAGCCGCCCTGGTCGCCGTGAACTGCGCCGACGACCCCGACCGCGGCAACGACAAGGCGAGCCCGGCGGTCGTGGAGCGGGAGATCGAGAGCCTGGAAGGCGAGTTCCGCAAGGTCTCGCGGATCTTCGGCCCGGCCCAGCTGATGACCGTGCTCGCCTGCTACGGCCGCCCGGCCGGCACCGACTTCATCCGGAAGATCGACCGGCCCGGCGCCCCGCGCATGCTGCTCGTCGGCACCCGCGGCGACCCGGCGACGCCGTACCAGTGGACCGAGGAGACCGCCCGACGGCTGGGCTCGGCGGTGGTCCTGGACTACAAGGGCGACGGCCACACCGCCTACTCCAGCTCGGCCTGCGTCCGCGAGTGGGTGAACGCCTTCCTGGTCGACGGCACGCTGCCGAACGGAACACGGTCCTGCCCCGCCGACGAGTGAGCGCCGGCGGGGTCCCGGGCGAACCGGAGCCGTGGCCTCAGCAGTTGCCGCCCGTCGGGCGGCCCGCGAACCGGTCCGCCAGCCAGTTCTGCGCCTCGAAGGCCTCCGTGATCACACCGCTGACGTGCTCGCCGACCCAGATGGTCTCCCACGTCACGTTCGCGCCCCGCGCGCACCAGTCGTTGCGCAGCTGCCTGCCCACCCCGTACGGGATCAGCTCGTCGGCGAGCGCGTGGTACTGGTACACCGGCGCGGCCGGGGCGGTCCGCCCGAGCCTGGACTGGTTCAGCCGGGCCTGCCAGTCCGGCCGGTCCAGCGGGTTGGAGGTGGTGAGGTCGGAGATCCGCTTGAACGATCCGACCGTCGCGTCGATCGCCACGCAGTTGTTCCGCATGAAGTCGACCAGCACCTTGCCGGCCGGGTTCAGGTACGAGTCCAGGTCCAACTCGGGGAATGCCGCGTCCTGTCCGGCCGCCGCCATGAAGATCAGCCCGGAGCCGTACGAACCGTTGTTGAAGTCCGCCACTCGCAGCAGGTCGCCCGGGACCCCGCCGGTCGCCGTGCCCTTCACCTTCAGCTCCGGTGCGTAGCCGCCCTGTAGCTCGGCGGCCCAGCTGCTCGCCTGCCCGCCCTGCGAGTAGCCCATGATGCCGACCGGACCGTCCGCCGACAGCCCGGCCTCCGGCAGGCGCTGGGCGGCCCGCGCCGCGTCGAGCATGGCGTGGCCGGCCGACCGGCCGACGGTGTAGGTGTGCGTGCCGGGGGTGCCGAGGCCCTCGTAGTCGGTGACCACCACGGCCCAGCCGCGCCAGGTCAGCTGCTGGATGAGATTGGCCTCCATGGCGGTGCCGTGCGGGAAGTTGTTGCTGGGCGCGCAGGAGTCGCCGAGCCCGACGGTTCCCACCGCGTAGGTGATCAGCGGGCGCGGTCCGGTCCGGCCGTCCTGCGGGACGATCACCGTGCCGGAGACGACGTTGGGGGCGCCGTCGGCGGTGGTGGAGCGGTAGCGGATCTTCCAGGCCTTGGTGTTGGTCGGCTGGCCGGGCAGCGGGTGGAAGGCGGACGGGGCGGAGTCGACGATGTCGCCGGGCGAGGCGGCGGCGGTCGTACCGGCGGTCGTACCGGCGGCGGTCGTACCGGTCTCGGCGGTGGCGGTTCCGGCGGTTCCGGCGGTGGCGGTGGTGGCGGTGGCGGTGGCGGCGGGGATCGCGGCCGAGACGGCCAGCGTGGCCACGGCGGCCAGGGCTGTATTGCGGATGCGCATGGGGCGGCTCTCCCAACGGTCCGTGCGGGGGTAGGTGAGGAGAAGGTAGTGACCGACCGGTCGGAAGGTCGCTGACCGGGCAGCTCACCTTTACTGACTGCGGAGCCGGTACGCCCCCGGAGTCGTCCCCGTCCACCGCCGGAACGCCCGGTGGAACGCGGTGTCCTCGGAGAACCCCAGCCGCGCCGCCAGCTCCGCGATCGGCTCCCCGCCCTCGGCCAGCCCGGCGATCGCCGCATCCCGCCGCACATGGTCCTTGAGCTGCTGGAACGACGTCCCCTCCTGCTGAAGCCGACGGCGCAGCGTGGCCGGCGACACCGCCAGCCGGGCCGCCACCTCCCCCAGCACCGGCAGCCGCGGCGAGACGCGCAACTCCTGCGCCAGGGCCCGGCGTACCTGCTCCGCGACCGTGGTTCCGTACTCCGGGCGGGAGAGCAGGTCGAACGGGGCCCGGCGCAGCATCGCATCGAGCGCCGGCTCGTCGCGGACCAGCGGCGCGGCCAGCCAGTGCGCGTCGAAGACCGCGCCGGTCCGGCCCTCCCCGAACCGGACCGGGCAGTCGAACAGCACCGCGTACTCGTCCTTGTGCGGCGGCGGCGGATACGCGAAATCGGTGTACGCGAGGGGGATGCGCCGCCCGATCAGCCAACTGCACAGCCGGTGCCAGATGGCCAGCAGGCACTCCGTCAGGAACCGCTCCTCGTCCAGGGCGAGGTCATTGCGGACGGTGAACCGCGCCTCGTCCCCGCTCACCTCCAGCGCCAGGTCCGGGCCGCCCGGGAACAGCCCGTAGAAAGCCACCCCGCGCCGGATCGCCGCGCCCAGGTCCCGGCAGCCCAGGGAGGCGTAACACATCATCGCGAAGGTGCCGGGCCGGCTCGGCGGACCGCTGCCGAGCCCCAGGAACTCGTCCTGGGTGGTCCGGTACAGGGCCCGGAACAGGCGGGCGAACTGGGCCGGGGTGATCCGCGCCCGGTCGTCCCCGAGCAGCAGCGGCGGAATCTGCGCCGCCTGCAACAGCGGCACGGTGTCGATGCCGCTGCGCCGCGCCCCCGCGAGCACGGCGCGCACATGGTGCACGGTGATCGTCCGCCTCCCCATGCCTGTGACGGTAGCCGGAATGAGCGCTGAGGTCAGCGGTGGTGACGCTTCCGGTCATGCCGCCGGACGCCGCCGGATGCCTAGCGTCGTGGGACACCCGACTCAGGGAGGCACGCGATGGGCGACGACGACGTCGTACGGCAGGTGGGGGCCGTCCGGCCGGAGACGCTGGCGGTGTTCACGCAATGGGCGGCGGAACGGTACGGGCAGGGCACCGCCCTCCGGTACCGCCGCGGCGGCCGGGGCGCCGCGGGCCGTCCGGGCAGTCGGGACGGTTCGGCCGACGACCCGTGGGAGACCCGTACGTACGACCAACTGGCCGCGGCGGTACGGTCCGTCGGCTCGGCCCTGCTCGGGCTGGGGGTGGCGGCGGGCGAGCGGGTCGCCGTACTGGCCGAGACCCGCCCGGAGTGGACGTACACCCACTTCGGGGTGCTCGCGGCGGGCGCGGTGATCGTCCCGGTGTACCCGACCGCGGGGGAGGAGGAGATCGCCTGGGTGCTGTCCGACTCGGAGGCGGTGCTCGTCGTGTGCGACGACGCGGCGCAGGCCGCGCGGGTGGCGAACCTACGGGACCAACTCCCCAAACTACGCGCGCTGGCCCAGATGGACGACCTGTGCACCCAACAGCACGAAGACGGCTGCACCCTTCCAGACCCGGCGGGGAAGATCGAGGCCCGTGCGGCCACCGTCCGCCCTTCCCACGACGCGGCGATCGTCTACACCTCCGGCACCACCGGCCTGCCCAAGGGCTGCCGGCTGACCCACGGCAACCTGGGCGCGATCCAGGACGCGACCCTGCCGCTGATCTCCGGCGGCCCCGGCGACTCCACCTACCTCTACCTGCCGCTGGCCCACCTCCTCGCGCAGCTGATCCAGTTCACCACCCTGCTGGAGGGCGGCGAACTGTGCTACTTCGGCGGCCGGATCGAGGACGTGGTCGCGGAACTGGCGGAGGCCCGGCCCACCCACCTGCCCTCCGTACCCCGCCTCTTCGAGAAGATCCACTCGATGGTCCTTTCACTGGCGGAATCGGCGGAGGGCGGCCGGGAGCGCTTCGAAGAGGCGGTCCGGCTCGGCGTACTGGCGTCGGAAGGCAGGCTTCCGGAGGCCGAGCGGGCCGCGTGGGAGGCGGCGGAGGCATCCCTCTACGCCCCGGTCCGCGCCGCCCTCGGCGGCCGGCTCCGCTGGGCCCTCACCGGCGGCGCCCCGATCGCCCCCGCCACCCTGGACTTCCTGCGGGCCTGCGGGATCGCGGTGTTCGAGGGGTACGGCATGACCGAATCCGGCGGAGTCATCTCCCTCAACCACCCGGGGGCCGTCCGCCACGGGACGGTCGGCCGGCCCATCGCGGGCTGCGAGGTCCGCATCGCGGACGACGGGGAGGTCCTGGCCCGCGGGCCGATGGTCTTCCCCGGCTACCACGCGAACGACGCGGCGACGGCGGAGACGGTGGACGGGGACGGCTGGCTGCACACCGGCGACCTGGGCGCGCTCGACGCGGACGGCTACCTCACCATCACCGGACGGAAGAAAGATCTGATCATCACCTCGGCGGGAAAGAACATCACCCCGTCAGAGGTCGAATTCGCCATCCAGCACAGCCGGTACGTGTCCCGCGCCGTCATGATCGGCGACCGCCGCCCGCACCCGGTCGCACTGATCACCCTGGATGCGGAGGAGGTGGCGGGATGGGCGAGCCGTGAGGGCATCGACCCGGGCCCGTCCCCGGCATCCCACCCGCAGGTCCGCGCGCTCGTCGAACAGGCGGTGGCGGAGGCGAACGAGAAGGTCTCCCGCCCGGCCCGCATCCGCGCGTTCCACCTCCTGGACGGAGACTTCACGATCGCAGGAGGGGAACTCACTCCCACCCTCAAACTGCGCCGAAAGGCCGTGGCAGAACGCTACGCAGCGGAGATCGAAGTGCTGTACCGGACCGGAAGGGACCACTAAGGCCCGCTGACCTCGTGCCGGGGGTACGCAGCGCCTGGCGCGGGCCCGCTTCCCGCCCCGACGGGGGATACGGGCGCATGGCGCGGGCGCACTTCTTTGCCCCCCGCTCGGGGCCGGGCCCGGGCGGGGGTGTGCCACCCACCCCTGGGGGCTTCGCCCAGCCGGGAGTCCGGACGCGGGCCGGGGCTGCGTGGCGCACGGCCCGGCCCGCTGGCCGGCTGTGCGGTACCGCCCCCCCGCCCGGGCGGAGCCCCGCTTTTCCCCTCAGCGGGGGTGGGCCGCGGGGCCGAGCCGAGACCCCGCTCTCCAGCCTCGGCGGGGTCGGCTGCGGGGCCGGGCCGAGACCTCGCTCTCCAGCCCCGGCGGGGGTTGGGTTGCGGGCCAGGGCCGCGACCCCGCTCAACTGCCGGGCGTCGGCTGGCCGGGGCGGGCCCTACCGGGCCGGGCTGGTCGGTTGGGCGGGGCCAGGGGACGGCCAGGGCTTCGCCTGGACGGAATCGAAGGAGCAGGCGGGGGGCCTTCCCGGCAGTCCCAGTGTCATTCCGTGTCCGTCCGCCCTGTCAAGGGCGCTCCCTCCGGTCGCGTCGCTTCGCGATGTCGCTGCGCTCCACCCTTGACAGGTCGGCCGGCCCCGGAAAGACAAGGACTGACGGGAAGCCCCGAAAGAAGGGCAGGGGGACAGGACCCCATGCGGCCATGCTCGGGAGGTCGGGCGGCGGCTGCCGCCCGACCGGCCGCCCTTCGGGCGGACAGCTCCACTTCCCCGAAACCAGACCCGGGCAGCAGGACCGGACGACCGGGCGCACCGGATCGCTACGCGCTTCTCCCGGCCAAGCGTCCCCGTCCCGTCTGTGGCCGGACATAGGCCGCCCACCGGCCATCACGAGTGCAGGCCGTCAGGCGGCAGACCGACCGCCTGTGGTTGGACATAGACCGCCACCGGCCACCCACGCTCCTGTCGTCTCGGCGACCGACGACCGGTCGGGCCCGGACGTAGACCGCCACCGGCCACAACAGGCTCCTCTCGTCTATGGGACTGATGAACCGACCGAGGTTGGGCATAGAACGCCACTGATTCGGGGCGGGTCGGGGTGGTCTTGGCGGCTGAATGACGGGGAGATGGAAGTCAGAGCCCGACAGGCGACCACCAAGACCTCAAAGCCTGCGCACGCCGCCCGAATTGCCCGTATGTGGGCGCCATTTGGTGGCCACAGACGGGTGGTGGTCGCTGAGACGGGAGAAGCGCGCCGCGATCGTGGGCGGCCTATGTCCGGCCCCAGGCGACCCGGGGACGCTGGGACGGCAGGAGCACGTGGTGGCCGGTGGTGGCTTATGTCCGGCCACAGACGGTCCGGGGACGCTGGGACGGCAGGAGCACGTGGTGGCCGGTGGTGGCTTATGTCCGGCCACAGACGGTCCGGGGACGCTGGGACGGCAGGAGCACGTGGTGGCCGGTGGCGGCTTATGTCCGGCCACAGACGGTCCGGAGACGCTGAGACGGGAGAAGCGTGCCGCGATCGTGGGCGGCTTATGTCCGGCCACAGGCGGTCCGGAGACG